>DASXDG010000426.1:0-43651 GCA_036490795.1 Streptosporangiaceae bacterium | reverse complement strand
GCCGGATGCGCGCGCCGGCCGGATGCGCGCGCCAGTGCCGGAGCCGGCGCGGCCGCCGGATGCGCGCCGGCATACGGGGCGTCACGCCCTGGACGCCTGTTGCCTTAGCAGGCGAGTTCGGACCAGCGGCGGGTGAGCACGGCGAGGGCATCGTGGCGGGGGGAGACCGCCGACGGTACTGCGCTGGCCGGGCCATCCGCCGGTTCCGCCGGTTCCGCCGGTTCCGACACGGCGAACGGTGTCGCGTAGCGGCGCAGTGCCTCGCGCAGGAGCATGGCGGGCCACGCCGCGCGTTCGGCGGACGTCCACGGGCCGGCCGCGGCCAGGCTCGCGCTGATCACGGCCGGGTCCAGGCTGTCCCTGCCGTACACGTGATACCAGTAGATCGCCGTGGCCACCGCGAACAGGACGGGCTGATGGTGCGGAGTGAAGTCGACGATCGCGACGACGTCGTCGCCGTCCAGCAGCACGTTGTCCGGGCCGATGTCGCCGTGGACGAGCTGGCCGGGCAGCGCGTCGAGCAGCGGTTTCGACGCGGCGAGCCGGTCCAGCGCCAGCAGCGCCACGTCGTCGTCGCGGCAGAGCCGGGGAAGCTCTGCCAGCAGGTAGTCCGCCGATGTCACCCGGGTCCACAGGCTTTGCGGCAGGGCGGGCACCGGAACGGCACGCAGCGCCGCGTGGTAGGCGGCGACATGCCGCATCGTGGCCAGCGTCTGGGTCCGGGACGGGGAGGTGCACGCGACTCCCGGCAGGAATTCCTGCACGGTCAGGCCCGACTCGCTGACCAGCGATCCGGCCGTGGTCCGCAGCGGCACCGCCTGCCGGATCCCGGCGCGGGCAAGAACGAGCGCGGCCTGTTCGTACAATCCGGGGTCGGCATCGGGCGGGCGGACCAGGAAGACGCCGCGTTCGGTGGCGAGCCTGAGGACGTGCGGGTGGCCGGGGATCGCGGTGGCGTCATGGACCCGGCCGAGGCCGAACTCGCCGGCCAGGGATTCGAGATCGGTCAGGGATCCGGGCACGGTTGATCCTACGTTGTTATGACTCTTATTGACGTTTGAGATCGGCGTACTGCACAGTGATGGCGAGATACACCGGTATACGGGTGGAGGCGTGCGGTGCGGACCCCGGCGTCCTCGATGCTCGGCCGCAGGATGCGGTCCTCCGCGCTGCTGCTCACCGTCGTCATGCTGACCACCCTCATCGTCGCGTCGCTGGTGAGCGTGCTCATCACGTTCGACCTGCAGGTGCTGCCGCAGGCGGTACACCGGCAGCTCACCAAGTCGGCGTCGACGTCGATCAGCGTGATCGGGCTGGTCAACGCCAATGCGGCCACCGCTGACACCCATGCCATCGAAAAGACGATGACCACGGCCTTCGGCCCGGTTCCGTACCGGCTGGACACCGTGCTGTGGTCGGACCCGCTCACCATCGGCCGAGCGCCCGCCGAGGTCGCCACGTCCGGTCAGCTCGCCGCCAATTCCGTGCTGATCAAGGGGCACTGGCCGGCCGGCGGGGCGGCCGGCCGGGCGGCAGCCATGCAGGCCGCGCTGCCGCAAGCCATCGCCACCGAGCTGCACGCCGCCGTGGGCACCGTGCTGGCCACGCGCGACACCAACACCGGCGCCCGCGGCCAGCTCGTCGTGTCCGGCCTGTACCGGCAGGCCAACCCCGCGGCACCCTACTGGAGCACGGACGCGATCTGGACCTGTAGCGCCAGCACGCAGAACTGCCCCACCGGACACGGACCGATTGTGGTCAGCCCCGCCTCGTTCGGACCTGGCGGGTTCGCCGTGGACCAGGCGTCATGGGCGGTCATCCCGGACACCGACGCGATCGGCGGCGGCGACCTGCAGGGCCTGGCCCGCCGGGTGAGCGCCGCGGACGGCGGCTTGCACGGGCTGGTGGCCAGCAGCGCGCTGCCGGCCACGCTCGCCCAAACGTACCAGGATCTGGTGGTGAGCAGGTCGCTGCTCGTCGTCTGCACGTTCTTGCTGCTCCTGCCCGCCGTGTCCGCGCTCATGCTCGCCGCGCGGCTGCTGGCTGGCCATCGCGACACCGAGCACGCGCTGCTCAGCGCCCGCGGCGCGGCCCGCTGGCAACTGGCGGCGCCGGCGCTCGCCGAGGCGATGATCGCCTGCGCGACGGCGTCGGTGGCCGGCGTGTTCGCCGGAACCTGGGTCGCGGACCAGCTCGCGGACGTCGGGCTGCTGCGCGGCGCGGGACTCGCGCTGTCCGGCATCCCGGCCACGGCCTGGTGGGTGGCGGTGATCATCATCGGGCTGAGCGCGGCGATCATGTTGTGGCCGGTGCTGCGGCTGCGACCGCCCGCAGGGCTGGGGGCCCGCCAGGGCCGGCCCTCGACAATGCCCGGAGTCATCGAGACGGGCGGCGACGTCGCACTGCTCGTGCTCGCGATCGCGGCGGCCTGGGAACTGCGGTCATCGGCCGGCGGCACGGACACCGGCGGTATCGACCCGGTGCTCGCCATCGCGCCCGCGGTGGTACTGGCGGGCATCTGCGTGATACCGCTGCGGCTGCTGCCGTTCGCCGCGGTGCGGCTGGACCGGCTGGCCGGGTCCACCAGGCGAGTCAGCCTCGCGCTGGCCAGCTGGGAAACCAGCAGGCGCCCGGTCCGGCAGGCCGGGCCGGTGCTGCTGGCCGTGCTCGCCGTCGCGACCGGCACGCTCGCGCTCGGCCAGTACCAGAGCTGGCGGCAGCTGGAACAGAATCAGGCGGCGTTCAGCCTCGGTGCCCGGGCCGAACTGAGCACGGTGGCGCCGCTATCGCTGGGCCAGCTCTCCGCCCTCACCGCGCTGAACGCCGGGACCGCGGTCAGCACCCAGCCGCTGGGGCAGGGGACACTGGTCGCGGTTGATGCCCGCACCGCCCCGTCCACCATGCTCCGCGGACCCGGCATGCCCGCCAGCGGCTTGTGGCGCAGGCTCACCGTGCCGGCGAGCGGGCTTGCGCTGCCCGCCACCACCGTCACGGCCACCACCGCCACGGCCACCACCGTCACGGCCACCACCGTCACGGTGAAGCTCACCGCCGGCCAGGTCGCCAGTCTGTCCGTGCAGGCGCCGTCGGGCGCCGTTTACACGCTGCGGGCCAGGGACGGAACCGTCGCCTTGCCTCGCTACCCGCTGCGGCTGCTCGACATCTCGGTGACCGGGGCCGGGCACACCGCGCCCGCCGTGGTCAGCGTCACCACCCCAGGCGGGCCGGTGGCCGGCGGTGCCAGCCTCGCGGGGTGGACGTACGCGAACGGGACGCTGAGCGCGCCGCTGTCCTCCTCCGTGGTCCCGGCCATCGCCACCACCGCGTTCGTCAGCGCCAACGACACCGGTGTCGGCGGCGTGATCCCGCTGAGCCTCGGCACCGCCACGTTCACCGCGAAGATCGTCGCGGAGGTGAGCGCCTTCCCGTCGGTGACCGGGTCCGCGGTGGTGGTGGACCAGGCTGCCGTGCAGGCCGTCCTCGCCGCCCAGGGCGCCGCGCCGCTTCCGGTCACGACCTGGTGGCTCAGCGGGACGCAGCACCTGCCCGCGTCGCTGCCACCCGGGGCAACGGTCACTGACGTGCCGGAACAGACATCGGGCCTGCTGGCCAACTCGCTCAGCTCGGTGCCCCAGCAGGCCGGGCTCGCCGTGGCGGGCGCGGTCGCGCTGCTCGCCGCCGTCGGGTTCGCCGCCGCGGTCGCGGCCAGCGTCCGTGAACGGCGGGCACGGCACGCGCTGCTCGCCGCGCTCGGCCTGTCCCGGCCGGCCCAGACCCGCCAGCTGTGCCTGGAGGAACTGATGCTCAGCGGCCCCGCCGCCGTGGTCGGGCTGCTCGCCGGGCTGGGCCTGGCACACCTGCTCATTCCGTCCGTGCTGAAGTCCTCCACGGGAGCGGTGCCGGTGCTGGTCGCCCTGCCGGCGTTCAGCATCGCCGCGCTGACGCTGGCGGTCGCCGCGCTCCCGGTCGTCGTCGCGGCCGCCACCGTGCTGCGGCGGACCGACGCGGCTGCCGAACTGCGCGGAGCGGAGTCGGCATGACGGTCAAAACGGGATGGCGGCTGGCCACGGGCGGCGGCGCCGGCGCGGCTACCGCCGCGGTCGGCCTGCTGATCTTCGCCTGCGTGTTCTTGTCCGTCGCCGGGCCGCGCGAGGGGATCGCGTTGCGCAGCCGCGCGCTGCAGCAGTCGATCAGCACGGAACAGCCGATCCAGCGCACGGTATTCGCCACCACCGACGACACCGCGCTGACCACCAGGATGAGTGTCACCACCGCCAGCGACGCCACCCTCGTCGCCGTGCAGCGGCAACTGCGCGGCAACCTGTCCAAGCTGCACATCCCGCTCGGCGCACAGGGCACCAGCTGGTACGGGCTGACCACGCCGCTCGGCACGCTATCCGGATACGCGGCCGTCGCCGCGCCCTCGCGGATACCGCCGCAGCTGGAACTGATGTACCGGGGCCAGCTCGGGCAGCATGTGCGGCTGGTGTCCGGGGCGATGCCGCGCACCGCGACCACGGGCGCGGACGGCACCATGCTGCAGATCGCGGTGACCACCGGCACCGCCACCACACTGGACCTGCACGTGGGCAGCAGGCTGGGCGACGGGCTGGGCACCACGCTGGTCGTCACCGGGATCCTCCGGCCGCGAGGCGCGCCGACCACCCCGTTCTGGGCAGCCGACACGCAGGCCTACGCGCCCTTCCAGGAAGCGACACCACCGCCAGGCGACGAGCCGTACTGGACCGCCGCCGGGTTCGTCGGCGGCAGCGAACTTGCCGTGCTGCAGCGGACCATGGACCAGGCCACCACGGCGATCTCCTGGGACTTCCCGCTCGACCTGAGCGGGCTGACCGCCGGCGATGCCCAGACGCTCAGCAGCGAGTTCACCCAAGCCTCCGTCGTCGCGGGCCAGATCGGGCCGGCATCGCCGAACAGCGGTGAGACCTACGGCGGAGGCACCGCCCCGGTCACGATCACCGAGGGCATAGGGACCGCCCTGACCGGATTCATCGCGCAGGACACAGCGGCGGGTGCGGTGCTCAGCCTGCTGTCGGTGAGCCTGGCGGCGGTCGGGATCATGGTGATCCTGGCCGGCGCGCAACTGGTCGCGGAGCAGCGCAGAAGCGAGTTCGCGCTGCGCCGGGCACGCGGCGGCGCCCGGTGGCAGATCGGGCTGCTCGCGCTGGCCGGCCTGGCGGCGGTGACCGTCCCCGCCGCCGTCGCCGCGACCGTGCTCGGGGTCGCGCTGACCGCGGGCTACCCGGATCCGCTGACCTGGTGGCTGACGGGCTGCACGGCGCTGGCCGCGCTGGGCGGCGCGCCGCTGGTCGCGATGCGGGCGCACCGCGCCATCGCGCTGCCCGGCACGACCCGGATCGGGGCGCTAGCCAGGCGCACCGTGCTGCGCCGCCTGTCCGCCGAGGCCATGCTGATCGCGCTCGCCATCGGCGGGCTCGTCCTGCTGCGCGAGCAGGGGGTGGGCCAGGGCGGCTGGTACACCAGCCTGGCTCCGGTGCTGGTCGCGGTACCCGCGGCGATCGTCGTGGTGCGCCTGTACCCGTTGCTGTTGCGCGGGCTGCTGCGGCTGGCCCGCGGGCGGCGGGGCGTGACCGCGTTCGTGGGCTTCTCCCGCGCCGTGCAGAACACCCAGCGCGCGGCGCTGCCCGCGTTCACGCTGGTGCTGGCGCTGAGCGTGGTGGCGTTCGGCACGATGATCCGCGGCGCGGTCAGCGACGGCCAGGTCGCCGTGTCCTGGCAGCGGACCGGAGCGGACGCGCTAGTCGACGCGGGCAGCTCACAGCACACGCTGACGCCCGCCGCCGAACGCGCGATCGCGTCGGTGCCGGGGGTGCGGCACGTCGCTGCCGTGGTCGTGCTGTACGACTCCTCGCGCGGCATCTCGTTCGCCGTGGTCGCGGTGAACCCGGCCCAGTACGCCGCCCTGGCCGGCAGCACTCCGCTCGGTTCGTTCCCGGCGGGAAAGCTGCTGTCCTGGCACGGCGGCGGCGTGCCCGCGCTGGCCTCGCCCGGGTACGCGGCGCTGCTCGGCGGTACCAGCGGGCCGCTGCAGACGTCGCTGGGCACGCTGACCGTGCACGTGACCGGATCGGTGGCCAGCGTCCCCGGCGTCCCCGGCGGAGAGGTCCTGCTCGTGGTGCCGGTGTCGGCGCTGCCCGTACCGGTCGCGCCACTCGAGGAACTGGTGACCGGGCCGCACCTGGACGGGCAGGCGCTGCGGCAGGTCGTCAAGCGGGAACTGCCGGGCGCGACGGTGACCTTGCGCTCGGCCGAACTGGCCGCGCTCACCAGCGCGCCGCTGCCGCGCAGCGCCTACCTGGCGATCACGGTGGGATCGGTGGCGGCGGCGCTGCTGGTGATCCTGATTCTGCTGATCACGCTGGTGCTCGCCGCACGCGATGGCGCCTCGATCCTGGCCCGGCTGCGGGTGATGGGGCTTGGCCGCGGGCAGGCGCGGTGGCTGGAGGTGGCGCAGATGCTGCCGCAGGTGGCCGTGTCGGCGGCCGGGGGACTGGTGTGCGCGTACGCCCTGGCGCCGCTGATCGGCCCGTCGATTAACCTGTCCGCGTTCACCGGCGCGGGGTCCGCGGTGCCGGTGCGGGCACAGCTGGTGCCGCTGCTGGCCGCCGCCGCTGGCCTGCTGCTGCTGGCCATGGGAACGGTGGCGGTACAGAATGTCATCACGGCCCGAAGGGAACAGCCATGACCGACGACGCGCTGATCTTGTGCGACCGGGTGGTGCGGATCTACACCGGCGAGGGCATCGAGGTGCAGGCGCTGCAGGGACTCGACCTGGTCGTCGAGCCCGGTGAGCTGACCGCCGTCGTCGGCGCCTCGGGCAGCGGCAAGTCCACGCTGATGAACATCTTGGCCGGCCTCGACACGCCGACGGCCGGCGTGGTCCGGGTGGCAGGCCACGACCTGGGCCTGCTGGACGCGCACGAGCGGCTCGAGTACCGCCGCCATGTGATCGGTTTCGTCTGGCAGCACGCGATGCGCAACCTGCTGCCGTACCTGACGTGCCGGCAGAACGTGCTGATGCCGATGCGGCTCGGCCGGGCCGGCCGCAGGGAACGGGGGCGCCGCGCCGACGAACTGCTCGGCGCGCTCGGTGTCGCGCACTGCGCCGACCGCACCCCGGACCAGCTGTCCGGCGGTGAGCAGCAGCGCACCGCGATCGCCTCGGCGCTCGCGAACCAGCCAAGGGTGCTGCTGGCCGATGAGCCGACCGGTGAACTCGACATCGCCGCGGCGACCGACGTGTTCGGCGCGCTGCAGGCGGCCAACGCCGAACTGGGCGTCACCGTGCTGGTGGTCTCGCACGACCCGGCGGTCGCCGAGCAGGTGCAGCGCACGGTCGCCATCCGCGACGGCCGGACCAGCACGGAGACGATCAGGCACGACGCCACCGACGAGGCCGGGAACGCGACCAGGTACGCCGTCGAGTACGCGATGGTGGACCGCGCCGGGCGCGTGCAGCTACCGCGCGAGATGACCGAGCCGCTCGGCATCCAGCGCCGGGTCCGCCTGGAGGCACGCCCCGACCACATCGGCGTCTGGCCAGACAAGGACCATAACTGACGGTGGTATCTCCGCCGCTCCCCGTACGGTTGCGCAATGGCACAGCGCCCAGCACCCGGCCCGGCCCGGCACGGGGCGGGGCGGCACGGCACGGGGCGGCACAGGGGCGGGGCGGGCTGATCGGGAGAAGTCGAGAGTGGTCGAGGGGCCCTCTGTCACCCGCTAGCCGGCTATGTCACCCGTTCCCGTGGCCAGGACCAGGACAAATGCCATTTCTACCCGCGAGTACGGGTGACAAAGCAAGGTAACGGGTGACAGAGCAGCGCGGGCACGGAGTTGTATCCGTTCTCGTGGGCGTCGGCGGCCTAGCCGGTGCTGGATCCGGATGGGATGCTGAGTGCACATTTCGGGGCGGGGGAGCGGCTCATGATCAGGCGCGGACTTCTCGGGTCGTTGATCGGCGCCGCGGCAGTGGTGACCAGTGCTGTCGTGGCGAGCGGTGCTGTCGTGGCGAGCGGTGCGGCGCTTCCCGGTGCGGCGGACGCGGCCCGGGTGATGTCGCCCGCGTCAGCGGTGAACGCCGCGGGCAGGCCGGCGGCGGGTGCTGGCGCGTTCGCCGGGCAGGGCCGGCTGGCGTTCGTGTCGGCGGGCAAACTGTACGTGCTGGACGGGTCCGCGGCCGGCCGGCCCGCCGTCCTCGATCCGGTCGCGGCACCGGCCGATGTCGTGGCGCCCGCGTTCTCCCATGACGGGAAGTGGCTGGCGTTCCTGGTGACGGTGCCGTCGTCGTATCCGCAGGTCTCTTACTACACAGGGACGCTGTGGCTCGCCCGCGCCAACGGGACCGGCGCGCACCGGGTGCTCGGCAATGCGAGCACGTTCGCCTGGTCGCCGAAGCGCGACGTGCTCGCCGCGACTGTCTATCCGCCTCCCGGTTCGGTGCTGTCCCAGCTGGACGAGCTCGGGCCCGCGATGGCGGCGCGGCGCGTGCCGGACGCTAGCGGTCCCGCCGCCTGGTCACCCGACGGCAGCCAGCTCGCTTTCGCGTCGATGTCGGGACGTCCACCCGGGCGGTTCACCGGTCTGCTGGAAACAATGCCTGCTAGCGGCGGAACGCCGGTGATCCGGTACCGGTCTTCGGGGAACGCGCTTGACCTGGCTGGATGGTGGCCGAACGGGCGCGGGCTGCTCGGCTGGATCGATGAGGACAGTTCCGCGTCGCTCGCCGCCGACGGGCTGCCGCTGGTCTCGGTCCCGCTGTCCGGTAAGCCTGCCACCCTCGGCACGACGCTCGTCTACCCGGCGTTCGTCTCGGCCGGCCGGGGAGCCGGCGTCGCCGCCATCTCCGCGGGCGCCGACCGCTATGAGTGGGACAGCAAGAACATACGCGTGTGCGAGCTCACCGGCGGCTGCGCCGGCCTCCCCGCGGGGTCACCGGGCGCCACCAATACCGACCCCGCGCTGTCTCCCGGCGGAAAGTACCTGGCGTTCGTGCACGGCGCCGCGACGAGCCCGGGCGACACGGCTCAGGGGCCGGTGAGCAAGTGGTACGCCACGCGCGCTCTGTGGCTGGACACGCTCGCCAGCGGGCAGGTGCGCCGGCTGGCCGTCGCGGGGACTTCGGTGGCGGACCCGACGTGGTCGGCGAACGGCAAACGGCTGCTCTACGTCCGCGACAACGGCCTGTGGCTGCTCAATGCGGACGGCGGCGCCCCGGCACGGATCGTGGCGAGCCTGTTCAAGGGCGCCTGGCCGAATTACTACTTCTACATCGACTGGCCCGACCAGTTCGCCTGGTACAGCCCGTCCTGACGCGTCCTCCCGTCCTGGCGCGCAAGCCCGTCGGGTTATTGCGGTTTCGGCACGAATGGATCACTGGGCCTTGCCAGGCTCGCTGAGCCGTGCCTGAATGATGGTTCATGGCGAAACGTTCGCTCCCACCGGGAGAAGGACGATGGCAATGAATGACAGTTCAGTACTCGAAGTCCGCGATGTGACCGTGCGGTTCGGCGGGCTGACCGCGCTCGACGCGGTGTCCTTGATCGTGCCGCCGCGGCACGTGCTCGGGGTCATCGGGCCGAACGGAGCGGGCAAGACCACGCTGCTCAACGTGCTGTGCGGGTTCATCAGGCCCGACCACGGCGACGTGATCATCAACGGCGCGCGCCGGCCGTCGATCAGGCCGCATCAGCTCGCCGCGCTCGGCGTGGGGCGGACGCTGCAGGGTGTCGGCCTGTTCCGCGGGCTGACCGCGCTGGAGAACGTGATGGTGGGCGCGACGCCCATGGCCAGGTCGGGGTTCGCCACGACGCTGCTCGCGCTGCCGCGTGCCGGGCGCGGGGAACGCAAGCTCGCCGAACTGGCCACGCAGGCACTCGAGCGAGTGGGAGCCGGCCACATCGCGCACGCCAGGCCGGGCGAACTGCCCTACGGGATGCGCAAGCGGGTCGCGCTAGCCCGCGCGCTCGCCGCCAGCCCGAGGCTGCTCCTGCTCGACGAACCCGCCAGCGGCCTGGATGAGGCAGAACTCGCCGAACTCGGGGAACTGATCCGCGAACTGGCCGCGGACGGCTCGCTAGTCGTGGTCGAGCATCACATGGACCTGATGATGTCGGTCTGCGATTCGATCACCGTCCTCGACTTCGGCAAGGTCATCGCCGATGGCACGCCCGCCGACGTCCGGGCCGATCCAGCGGTGACCACGGCCTACCTAGGGGTGGCCCGTGAGTCCGGGTGAGACCAGTAGCGCGCTCGAGGTCGACGGACTGGTCGCCGGGTACGGGGGAGTGACGGCGCTGGACGGCGTCAGCGTGACGGCCCGGACGGCCACGATCACCGCGGTGCTCGGCGCGAACGGGGCCGGCAAGACCACGCTATTGCGCACGATCAGCGGACTGGTCAAACCGCGCCGCGGACAGGTCCGCGTCGACGGCGTGGACATGACGGGCCACGGGCCAGAACGGATGGCCAGGTCAGGCGTCGCCCACGTGCCCGAGGGCCACTCAGTGATCGACGAGCTCACCGTGGAGGAGAACCTGCGGATCGGCATGATGGCCCGGCGCGCGAGCCGGGCGGAGAAGTCGGCGGGACTGGCGCAGGCATACGAGCGGTTCGGACCGCTGGCGGACCGGCGGCGCAAGCTGGCCGCGACGCTGTCCGGCGGCGAGCGGCAGATGCTGGTGATCGCGCGGGCCCTGCTCGCCGGGCCCCGGGTACTGCTGCTCGACGAGCCGTCGCTGGGCCTGGCGCCCCGCGTGATGGCGCAGGTGATGGACATGGTGGTCAGGCTCAGTAAGGAGAGCGGCATCACGATCGTGCTGGTCGAGCAGAACGCCCGCGGCGCGCTGGCGATCGCGGACACGGGCGTGGTGCTCAACCTCGGCCGTGTGGTCGCCACCGCCGACGCCGCCGAACTTGCCGCGGACGTAGCGCTGCGGCATCACTACCTGGGGTTCTTATGGTCGAATTCTTGCAGTTCACGCTCAGCGGGATCGTTGTCGGCATGGTCTACGCGGCGATAGCCCTGTCGCTGGTGCTGATCTGGCGAGGTACCAGGCTGCTGAACTTCTCCCAGGGCGCCATGGCGATGTTCACCGCGTACGTCGCGATCGAGGTGGTCTACAAGACCGGAAGCTACTGGGCCGGGTTCGCGGTGGCGCTCGTGGCGGGCGCCGCGCTCGGCGCGGCCGCCGAGGTGCTGGTCATCAGGCCGACGCTCGGCAAGCCGGAACTGAACTCGGTCATCGTCACGATCGGCCTGCTCATCTTGCTCGAGGGCCTGGCCGGCATCATCTACGGCGGGCAGTACCGGTCGTTCCCCAGCGCGTTCTCCATCACCGGGCTGAAAGCAGGCCACACCCCGCTGGGCATCTCCAGGTTCGACGTGTTCGTCGCGGCGGCCGTGCTGGTCGCCACGCTGATTCTCGCCCTGGCGTTCCGGTACACGACGGCGGGACTGCGGATGCGCGCGGCCGCGTTCAACGCCACCGTCGCCCGGCTGTCCGGCATCCGGGTGGCCAGGGTACTCACCGTGGGCTGGGCCCTGGCCGGGCTGCTCGGCGCGCTGGCCGGCGTGCTCGTCTCGCCCTCGACATTCCTGTACCCGAACAGCATGGACTCGATCTTCGTGTTCGGATTCACCGCGGCGGTGATCGGCGGACTGGACAGTCCGGCGGGCGCCGTGGCCGGCGGTGTGCTCCTCGGCGTCGGGCTGAGCTATGTGGGCGGCTACGCCGGCGCGGACCTCACCTCGATCGTCGCGATGGGCTTGCTCGTCGTCGTGCTGATGCTGCGGCCGGCCGGCATCTTCTCCTCCGGCCCGCTGCGGCAGGTGTGACGTGCGGCGACCATCGATAGCCACACTGGCTGGTCTCATCGTCGTGGCGCTGATCATCGCCGTGGCGTCCATCCAGCTGAACGCGTTCCGCGACTACCAGATCGCGCAGATCGCGGTGGACGTGACGGCGGTCGCCGGGCTGACGGTGCTGACCGGGCTGAGCGGCCAGATCTCGCTCGGCCACGGCGCGTTCATGGCGGTCGGCGCTTACACCACGGCGCTGCTGATCATCCACCTTGGCTGGCCGTTCCTTCCCGTCCTGCTGATCGCCGGCGCGGTGACCGCGGCGGCGGGCGCGATCGTCGGCGTGGCGGCGGCGCGACTGCGCGGCCCGTACCTGGCCGGCGCCACGCTGATGCTCGGCGTCGCCCTGCCCTCGCTGGCCTACGCCTACCAGAGCGTGTTCGGCGGCGACCAGGGGCTGACCGTCGTGTTCACCGCACCCGGTTTCCTTGGCGCGAACTTCCCGCTGTCCAGGTGGCAGGCCTGGGTCGCCTCGGCGGTCGCACTGGTCACGCTGTTCCTGCTGGCCAACCTGAGCCGGGGCCGGGTCGGCAGGGACTGGCGAGCGGTCCGCGACGACGAGGTGGCCGCCGCGCTGGCCGGAGTGAACGTGGCCAGGGCCAGGGTGCTCGCCTTCGTGGTCAGCGCGGCCTGCGCCGGCCTGGCCGGGTCACTGCTCGCCGTCGTCACCTCGCTGGTCGCGCCCGGGTCGTTCACCATCACGGTGTCGATCACGCTGCTCACCGCCGCGGTCATCGGCGGCCTGGGCACGCTGCCCGGCGCCATCTGGGGCGCGCTGCTGGTCGTGCTCGTGCCCACCTACATCACCGACGTGTCCACCAGCCACGGTCTGTCCGCCTCGGCCGGGGCCAACATCCCGATCGTCGTCTACGGCGTGGTCCTCATCGTCGTGATGCTGACTTTCCCGCAAGGCATCCAGGGTGCGCTGCGCAAGCTGCTCGTCAGCTTCGCCGGCCCCCGCGGTTCCCATCAGAAAGAAGGGATCAGTGAACAGTCATAGATCCGTCGCCCGGCGCGGACTAGCCCGGCAGGGACTAGCCCGGCGGGGACTAACGGGGCTCGCCGGGATAACCGCCGTCACCCTCCTCCTCGCCGCTTGCTCGTCAGGCTCCAGCTCCAGTACCCCGTCCTCCGCTACGTCGTCGTCCAGTTCCACCGCCCCGCTCACCGCCTCGGCGCCCGGCATCACGGCGACCTCGATCCTGATCGGCAGCCACCAGCCGCTCACCGGCCCGGCCGCCCCCGGCTACAGCGAGATCGCCCCCGCGTCCGCCGCGTACTTCGACTATGTGAACGCGCACGGCGGCGTCTACGGCCGCAAGATCGTCTACAAGTACCTCGACGACGGCTACAACCCGACCAACACCACGACGGTCGTGCACCAGCTGGTGCTCCAGGACAACGTCTTCGCGCTGTTCGACGGCCTCGGTACGCCCACCCACCTGGCCGTGGTGAACTTCCTCAACTCGGAGAAGGTACCCGACCTGTTCGTCGCCTCCGGGTGCGACTGCTGGAACGAGCCGACGACAGAGCCGTGGACGTTCGGCTGGCAGCTGGACTACATCCGCGAAGGCAAGATCCTCGGCCAGTACATAGCGCAGAAATACGCCGGCAAGAAGATCGGCTTCTTCTACCAGGACGACGAGTTCGGCATGGACGGCGTGAAGGGCCTGGAGGATGAGATCCCGGCCAAGTCGATCGTCGCCAAGGAGTCCTACGTCGACACCAACACTAACGTCGAGCCGCAGGTAGCCGCGCTGCGCGCGGCCGGCGCTCAGGTCGTCGTGTCGTTCTCCATCCCGGCGTTCACCGCGCTGCTGAAGCTGACCAGCCTCAAGCTGAGCTACTCCCCGCAGCTCGCGGTGAGCAACGTCGGCGCCGACCCGATCACGCTGTCCGGCCTGCTCGAGTCCATCGCCAAGCAGGGCGGCGCCACGGTGAACGGCGACCAGCTCATCAACGGCATCATCACCGACGGCTACCTGCCCTCGGCCGGTGACACGGGCAACAGCTGGGTCCAGCTATTCTCCAAGGTCCGGGCCCAGTACGACGCGAAGACGCCACTCGACGGCAACGTGGAGTACGGCATGGCCGTGGCGTACACGTTCGTGCAGGCCATGCTCAAAGCCGGCCGCAACCCGACCAGGGCCAGCCTGGTCGCGGCGATCGAGGCAGGCCTCCCGCAAGGCCCGGCGGAGGGACCGTATGCTTATTCCTCAAGCAGCCACTTCGGCATCACTGGTGCCTATATCGGCGTCATCCAGAACGGCGTCCTGAACGAGGAAGGATCCGCGCTGACCACCGACACGTCCGCTACCGGCTCGATCAGCGCGGTCAGCGGGGCCGAGCAGCAGGCCCCGGCGAGCGGCATCCCCTCACCATGAGCAGATGACCTCTGAGGAACGGCCGCCGGCAGAGCGTCTGCTGGCGGCCGCCGAGGAGCTATTCGGCGCGAGCAGCTACCAGAAGACCACCGTGGCCGGCATCTGCGCCCGGGCCGGCATGGCCACAGGGAGCTTTTACGCCCACTACGGTTCCAAGGCGGAGATCTTCGCCGCGGTGGTCCGCGGCATCAATGCTGACCTGCGCGCGGCGATGCGCAAGGCGCTGGAGAACAGTGACGGCAGTCAGCGCACCATGGAGCGCGAGTGCTTCCGCGTGTTCTTCGAGATGCTCTCCGCCCGCCCGTGGATCGACCGGATCGTGCGCGAGTCGGAGTTCGTCGCGCCCGGCCTGTTCCGCGAGTACTACGAGCACCTGGCCAGAGGGTACGCACGCGGCGTACGGGCCGCCCAGCTCGCCGGCGAGGTGGACGCGCGCTACGACCCTGAGGTAATCGCCTACGCCTACACCGGGATCGGCAACTTCGTCGGCATGCGCTGGGCCGACTGGACGGCGGGCGGGCAGGTCCCGTCCGATGTCCTCGATGACGTCCTGGAGCTCCTCGGCCGCGGGCTGGCCCCGCTTGCCCGCGGCGACGCCCGCGCCTGAACAGGCCGCGCTCGCCGCTGTGGACAACGATGTGGAGACAGTGGGGAGGGGCCAGGTAATTACTGGGGAACCGGCACCCTCAACCTGTGGATAACTCTGCCGCGGCACCCTTCGCCAGCTGGCCAGGGGAACGGGCCTTGCGCGCATGGGGCGAGTCGGGTAATTTAGGTGAGCCTAACCTAACTTCCCGGAGGATCCCCCGATGTACGTGTGCATCTGCCACGCGGTGACCGAGGATGACGTGCGACGGCACGCGGACGCCGGTGTCTGCTCGGCGAAGGAACTCCGGGCCGCCTGCGGCATGCGGCCTGGTTGCGGGCAGTGCGTGCTCAGGATGCATGCCCTGCTCGGCGCGGAACGGGTGGACGGCCGCACGGCGGTCGGCGTGTCGGAGGCATGGGTCGCCTGAGTACGTGGCACGATGCCGTTCATGCAAGGCGACCCGGACGTCATCGCTGCCCTCAACGAGCAGCTGACCGCAGAGCTGACCGCGATCAACCAGTACTACCTGCACGCGAAGATGCAGGAAAACTGGGGCTACGTCAAGCTCGCCAAGCACACCAAGGACGAGTCCATCGAGGAGATGGGGCACGCGGACAAGCTCGCGGACCGCATCTTGTTCCTGGACGGACTGCCGAACTTCCAGCGGATCAGTCCGCTGCGCATCGGCCAGACGGTGCCTGAGCAGCTCCGTTCCGATCTCGCCATCGAGGTTGAGGCGGTGAACCGGCTGCGGTCCGGCATCGAGCTGATGCGTGCCCGCGGCGACGTCACGTCCGGGCGCCTGTTCGAGGACATTCTCCAGGACGAAGAGTCGCACATCGACTACCTGGAAACCGAGCTGGCTCTGGTCGACACCCTAGGTGAAGCACTCTACCTGCAGCGTTACCTCTGACCTGAGGATTGAGTACCGGTCAGCGCGGCGGGTGGCAGGTCGGCGTCCGACGCCGTCGTCCAGTCGGCCGGGGTGGTGCCGAGGGCGGTCAGCTCCGCGATCTGTAGCGTGCACCACGGTGAGATGGGCTGCTGGCCGGTGCTGACCTGCCGGGCGAAGTCGGCCCAGTCCACCCACTTGGCGTCGGCGACCTCCGCCGGGTCCGGTGACAGCGGATCGTCGGAGTACCCCGTGTACACCGGGCACATCTCGTTCTCCACCACGCCGTCCATCTCCGCCTGGTACCGGAACCGGGGCAGGATCAGGCGCAGGCCGCCGAGCCTGATCCCGAGTTCCTGCCGGATCCGCCGCCGGACGGCCTCCGGCATCGGCTCGCCCGGTGCCGGATGCCCGCAGCAGCTGTTCGTCCAGACACCGGGAAAGACCCGCTTGGACTCGGCCCGCCGGGTCAGCAGGAACTGGCCGGACGGATTGAACACGTAGCAGGAGAAGGCCAGGTGCAGCGGCGTCTGGCCATGATGAACGGCAACCTTGTCTGCCACGCCCCGCTGGTTACCGGCCTCATCGAGAAGCACAACGCTTTCCGCCGCATCGTTTTCCACGAGGGAGCACGCTACCAGCACGACCTGGCAATCCGCGCCTGAAGCGGGTGAGAACCGGTCAGGTGAGCAGGCCGGCCCGCAGCCTGTCCACGTCAGCGGGGGCGAAATCGAGGCCGCCGGCGAGGAAGCCGTCGAAGCCGCCGAACCGCGCGTCAACCTCGGCGAACGCCGCGTCCAGATAGGCCGCGTCCTGCATCAGCACCGGCTTGACCAGCGTGAGCAGGTCGCCGAGGCTGCCGAGCGTCGCCGCGTACGCGGGCCATACATAGTCGTTGGTGGCGAGGTAGTCCGTCATGACCGCGTCGCGGGGCACGCCGAGCGCGGTGAGCAGAATGGCCGCCATCCAGCCGGTACGGTCCTTGCCTGCCGTGCAGTGGAACAGCGCTGGCTGGCGGTCCGAGTCCGCGATCAGGTGCAGTGCCCGGCCGAACTGGGCGCGATGCGCGGGGTCGGTGACGAACTGGCGGTTGATGCGGAGCATGAACTGCGTGCCCTTGCCGTCGCCGAGTAGCTCGTAAAGGGCGTCCGGGCCGGCCGCGAACAGTTCTTCCAGATTCGCGGCGTCGACCGGCAGCGCGATCGCCGCCGCACCCGGTGGCAGCCGGTCGCTGCCCGCGTCTGCCACCTCGTGCGTGCTGCGGAAGTCGATCGCGGTGCGCAGGCCCATCCCGGCCAGGGTCGCGACGTCCTCGTCGGTGAGCTCGCTGAGCGCGTCGGAGCGGATCACCCGTCCCGCGCTGATCTTGCGGCCGGATCTGGTGGCGATGCCGCCCAGATCCCTCACGTTCAGCGCGCCATGCATGGCGATATGGGTCACAGCAGGACTTTTACCGTCCACCCGGTGCTCCGAAACCGCCGGGTCAGGACCCGGTTACGGGCGGACGACAGTGACCGCTCCGTGCGCGTGGTGCACGCAGTAGGTGCTCACCGAGCCGAGCAGCGCGTCCGTAAAGCCGCCGTAGCCGCGGCTGCCGACCACGAGCAACTCGGCGCCCTCGGACGCCTCGACGAGCACCTCAGCCGCGTGTCCCTGGACCACCCGGGTGCTCAGCGATGCCGGGACATCGGAGCCGAAGACCTCAGCGATCGTTTCCTCGACCGCCTTCTTCGCGTATCCAGCCAGGTCAAAGTCCTCGCTGGGTATCGCTACCCAGCCATAGGTCGCCGGATATTCCCACGCCGCCACGACGTCCAGGCTAGCGCCGGTGTATCCGGCCTGCTTCGCTGCCCAGCGCAGCGCCAGCTTCGCGTTCTCCGAGCCGTCGATACCGACGACGATCCGCGCCGATCCGCTCACCGTAGAACCCCTCGTAGCAGCAATTTGTGGTTATCTCCGACAACTTAACAGGTAGCGCTAAGATTCCCGCGCACCGGTGCAACCGGACGGGATCCCCAGGCGTGATAGAGGGTGGGGTGTCACGGAGAGGACGCGGATGCGGGATCCGGGGAGTTTTGACTCGTTTTACGACGCGAGCGTACGCAGGCTCATCGGCCAGCTGCATGCGATGACGGGCAGCAGGGCCGAGGCCGAGGACTGCGTGCAGGAAGCTTACGCGCGCGCCTGGCAGCGGTGGGACAAGATTTCCGGCTACGGCGATCCTGAGGCGTGGGTCCGTACGGTCGCCTATCGTGTCAGCATCAGCACGTGGCGCAAGGCGGCCAGCATGCGTGCCGCGCACCGGCGCCATGGCGCCCCGGACGAGAGCAGCGGACTGAACCCCGACTATGTGGCGATCGTCACGGCGCTCCGCCAGGTAACGCAGGCGCAGCGGCAGGCGATCGTGCTGCATCATCTGGTGGGGTTGTCGGTCGAGGAGATCGCGAGGCAGACCGGCGCGGCCACCGGGACGGTCAAGGCGCGTCTGGCCAGGGGGCGCCAGGCGCTGGCCCCGCTGCTGGATGAGGAGGTGCGGGTCTGATGCGCTCCGAGGAATTCAATGACCGGCTCCGCCGCGGTGCCGCCGACGTCGGCGGGCAGGCCGACCCGGCACCGGCGGGCTCGGTCCGGCGGCGCGGCGACCGGCGCCGGCAGCGCAACATGCTGGCATCCGGCGTGGTGGCGTTCGTCATCGGCGCCGGCGGCGGCGGATACGCCTATGCGAGCATCAGCACGACGACCGGCGGCAACCCTCCGGTGGCCACGGGCGCGACCCAGACCCCGCGGCCCGGTGTTTCGAACGGGACCGGACGGCCGGATATCGTCGCGGTGACGACGGCGGGCGCGGTCGAGGTGCTGAACCCGGTGACCGGGATAGCCGGCACCGCGCTTACCGGCACGCAGGACGCGGTCGGTGACGAGATAGCAGTGTCACCGGACGGATCCACCGCGTACTTCGCGGTCCACATCAAGAACAGCTGCGCCGACGACATCGAGTCGGTGCCGCTGAGCGGCGGGACCCCCACGGTGGTGACCACCGGCGTGCTGCCGGCGATCAGCCCGGACGGCGCCGACCTGGCGTTTGTCCGCGAACAGTTCGGCGGGGGAGTCTCACCGGTGCTGTTCGGCTGCGGTAAGGGCACCGCCATCGAGGTGGGCGTCCTCGATCTGGCCACGCACCAGCAGACCTGGTACCCGGCGCCGCCCGCCAACGCGACGCTCGTGTCCCCGATCTCGCACCTGTCCTGGTCGCCGGACGGCAAGACGCTGCTGGTCTCCTCCGGGCCGGTGCAGGACAACGAGGGCTGGACGTTGAGCCGGCTGGACGTCGCCACGGCTCGCTATTACCTGCCGGAGAACAGCGCGGGCGGGAACGGCCGCTATGTACCGGTAGCGGCCGGGCAGTCGGCCGGCAGCTACTTCGAGGAGGGCGTGTACCTTCCCGACGGCAACCTGTTCGTCGACCTGGAGTGCTGCTCGGGCGTGCCGGTGAAGACCACGTCCAGCTGGCTGCTCGAGGTCAGCGGGTCGGGCACTGTGATCAGCCGGGTGGCGCAGGGGTGGGATGGCCGGATCCACTCCAGCCTCGACGCGGTCCCCGGCTGGCAGCTCTACCTGTCCGGCACCGACCTGTTCATCGTCCCGGACGGGCAGAAGGCGAGGACGCTCAGCAGCGCCGGGTTCATCGCGGCCGCCTGGGTGCCCTAGAGCGTGCCCGGGGGCCGCGGGTGCCCTGGAGCGCGGGTGCCCTAGGAGGCGGCGGAGACGGCGGGTGAGCTGAGCCGGGCCAGGGCGGCGACGGCCGCGGTCAGCACGCCGGGCGGCTGGGTGAAGGCCAGGCGCAGGTATTCGCCGGACCTGATCCGGCCGCCGGTGGCGCTGAGCAGGTGGCCGGGGACGATCGCCACCCCGTGCCGCAGCGCGGCCTGGGCGAACGCCCCGCTGTTCTGCTCATGGTCAGGCAGCCGGGCCCAGATGGTCAGTCCGCCCTCCGGCTCCGGCCAGGACCAGTCGGGCAGGTACCTGGTCAGCGCGCCGGCGAGTGCGTCGTAGCGTTCGCGCAGCCAGTCCAGCCGCCAGCTCAAGATCGCCTCGTGCTGCCCGTCGAGCAGCGCGGCGACGATGGCCTGCTGGAACGCGGCGCTGCCCAGGTCCGCGGTCGCCTTCGCGGCGGCGAGCCTGCTGATCAGCCCCGCGTCGCCGCGGATCCAGCCGACCCGCAGGCCGCCCCAGTAGACCTTGGACAGCGAGCCGACGGTGACCAGGTTGGACAGTCCAGCCGCGGCCAGCGGCGGCGGTGGCGGTTCGTCGCGCAGGGTGAGCTCGGCGAGCGTCATGTCATCCACGAACACCGTGTCCGGGTAGGCGGCGGCGAGCCGGGCGATGCGATGCCGGGCGCCGGCGGACATGATCAGGCCGGTGGGGTTGTGGTGGGTGGCGATCAGGTACACCAGGGCCGGCCGGTGCGTGCGCAGGATGTGGTCGAGGTGGTCAGGATCGACGCCGTGGTCAGCGGGGATCCCGATCACGCTGGCGCCCGCCCGGTGCAGCGTGTCGAGCACGCCGGGGAACGTGGGGTCCTCCACCGCCACCGGCTGCCCGGGCAGCACCTCGCCACGGACGAGCAGGTCGAGCGCCTGCTGACCGCCGGTGGTGACCATGACCTGGTCCGCGCACGACGCCAGCCCGAAGCGGCGGGTGAAATGGCCGGCGATGGCCTCACGCAGCCAGGGCAGGCCGTACGGGAAGTAGCCGGTGCTGGTGACCGTGTCCCGCAGCACCTGGGTGTCCACCACGCTGGCCGGATCGATGAGCGCGTCGGCGACCTGCGGAGCGCCGGCCACCGCTGCGATGCTCAGGTCCGCCTCCACCACGGACGCCTCGAGCATCCCGGAGAAGAACCCGTTGGCCCGGTGCACCCCGGCCGGCGTGGTCCGGTGCGGGACGATCCTGGTCCCCGCGCCCTGCCGGCTCTGCGCCATCCCCTCGTCGCGGAGCAGCTGATAGGCGGCCGCGACGGTGTTCCTGCTCACCGACAAGGCGGCGGCCAGGTCGCGTTCCGGTGGCAGCCGCAGGCCAGGGGAGAGCTCGCCGGTGTCGGCGAGGCGCGCGACGCGCAACGCGAGCAGCCGGTACAGCGCACTGTCTCCGGCCGGCCCGCCGCGTGCCGACCAGTGCCCGAGCAGGTCGGCCAAGGCGGTCGCGCCGATGCGCGAACCAGCCAAAGTGGATCGGATTGGCTCTGCCATAGCAGGTCCAATAATGACACCGCCGGGGGATCCGGACAAGGGGCGGGTGCGACGGGAAGGCACCCGCGGGCGGGCTGGCCGGCTCTCCGGCGGGGTGGTCGGCCCTCCGCAACGGGTCAATTGCGCAATTGACCCCGCTAGAGCTTGTCGATTGCGCAATTGACTCGGCTGGCTACAGCGACCCGGCTGGCTACAGCGACCCGGGTGGTTCTAGTGATTCAAGTGACCAGTGGTGACCTGGCTGGTTACCAGGAACCGGTGGATGTCGGTGCCGGTGCCGGCTTCGCCGTCGAGTGCGATGACTGGATCGAGACGACCTTGAACCCGCTGTCCGCGTGGTTCTTGGCCGGCTTCTCGCCAATGAACAGGTAGAGCGGCCAGCCGTTGTAGGTGACCTGGCCGTTGATCCGGCCGAACTTCCCGGGAACCTTGACGCCATGCGCCAGGACCGGGATGCCGTGCAGCGGCGGCCAGATCACCGCGCACTGACCGGCGCAGGTGCCGGCCTTTCCGCGCTTGTCACCGGTGAACGTGTACACCACTAGCCCGCGGCCCTCGACGAGGACCTGATCCTTGGCGCCTGCTACGTGCTCCGTCTTGAACGTAACCGCGTTTTTCGGCGCGCTCGCCGTCGTGCCGAACGCTGCCGGCACGCTCGCCGACAATGCCGCGACCACTGCCGCTGCCCCAACACACAGGACGACCGTGCGTGAACGAAAACTCATGACCCGCTCCCATCGGTTATCCGGTTAGCCCGGAATCTCCTCCTCCACTACGGGATACGGGCCAGCCGGCCGGACGGTTCACCGTCTTAAGAGGGCGGGCGGCCGAGCGGCGGGCGGATGGGCGGTATAGGCGTCGCGCCGTGCTTGCGCGGGCCCGACCACAAAGCGGGGACCGCGTAGACGGCGGCGGCCACGCCAAACGCGGCACGCTCGTAGTTGACCCGCCAGCCGACGAAGTCAGGCCACGCCTGCGCCGGGTCGCGCTCGATCGGGAAATCGACCGCGCGCAGGGTCTCCACCGCCTCAAGGAAGTCCTGATAGGTCAAGCTGGTGCCGTCCGACGCCGCGGGTTCCTCCGGAATGTCCATGCCCATCGCGCGTGCGATCCTGGTGAAGCACTGGAACCCGCCACGCAAGCACAGCCGGGCGGGCACCGTCGGCGCCGCTTCCGGGGACAGCGCGAGGAACAGCGCGGCCGAATCCAGCACCGCCAGCAGCGCGGTCACCCAGGACGAGTGCGCACCCGGGGAGCGGAACCGGACCAGCGGCAGGTACGTGGTGTGGCTCTCCGCGACATCCGCTGACCAGCGTTCCCACTGGCCGTACAGTTCTGGCAGCGTATCCAGGGTCGACATGCCCGAACCCAGCGCGTACTTGGTGCGCGCCAGCAGTTCCGGTCCCCAGGACGGGACGCCAGCCCGCGCGTTCAGCAGCGCGACCTCTGTCTCCCTGCGGTTGAATGCCGCGTACAGCGTGGGCAGGTAGGCGATCTGCAGCGCGACGATGACCAGGCCAGTCGCCGCGGCCAGGAACACGATCACGGCGGGGCCCGCGCCGCCCGGCTCGGCGAACCCCAGGGTGAACATCGAGGAGCCGGAGTCGATGAAGGCGGACGCCAGGCCGCGGCGCGCGAACGGCCACAGCAACAGGGCGAAGCCGGCGAACGAGACGCCCAGCCAGACGACGAGCTGAGTGACCAAGATCGCCGCGGCCTGCGTCGCCAGCAGCTGGTCACGGCGCGCGTAGTCAGAGGTCCTGTTGGCGACGACCTGGAATGCCACATCTACCGCCTGGTCGACCCAGCGGGTCATCCGGCTGCTGACCGGACGCGACACGATCAGCGTCCCGGTGACACTGTGTGCCGCGGCGATCAGCAACAACCCGCCGATCACGGCGGCCACTATCCGGCCCGCCTGCGGCATCACCATGACTTCTCCTCCGCCTCACCCGGTACGCCGAACCTACCGACAACCAGGCGAGATGGCGACTGCGAGGACACCAGGCATGCGGCGGTACCGCTGCTGCCGTCACGAACTCCCGCGGGCAGCTAGGGGATGACCCTGACGGTGACCACACCGCTGTGCGCGGGGGCGACCAGTGCGGCGCCCTTGAAGACCAGCTCGTACCGCGCGGTGGTCCCCGGCCGCACCACGAATGACACCCCGCCGCGTTTCCCGGTGACCGCGCTCTTCACCTGGGTCAGCTTGCCGCCCGCGAGCCGGTCGAGAAAGACCACCCGCCCGGCCAGGCTCTGCCGGCCCGTGGCCAGCGTGCCGGCGATGACGTCGTCGCGGCCGGACCAGACCAGCGTTCTGGATTCCGCGATCGACAGCGTCGCGCGCGCCGGGGCGGGGCGGACCGTCGCATTGGCGACGCCGGCCGGCACCACCAGCACAAGCGCGGCGGCAGCGGCGGTCCGGGTCAGGGATTTCCGCATCCTCATTTCCTCCAGGTTCGCCATCATGGCTTGCGGCCGACGCCGCCGCGCAGCGAGCGGGAACGGCCAGTGGGGCGGACACCAGGATCCGGGCGCCATTCGGTCATCCAGACGACCCCGGGCTCGACCAGGTCGAAACCATCGAAGAGGCGCCGTATCTCCGGCAGCGAACGCACGTGAAGCTGCGCCGACGCCCGCTGGTACACGTACGTCGCGCTGTCGGCGGCATGATCCGGATCGTCTTGTTCGGTCTCACCCGACGTGCCGTGCGTGATGGCCAGGAAGCTGCCCGGTGCCAGGCGATCACGGTAGCCGGCGATGATCTGATAAGGATTCTCTTCGTCCGCGACGAAATGCAAGGCGGAGGCGCACAGCACGCCGATCGGCTCAGCCAGGTCGAGCACATGCAAGACATCGCGATGCCCGAGGACCTCCTCGGGCCCGCGGAGATCGGCGCGGACCATCGCGACGCTGTCGCCGGACCGGAGCAACGCCTGTCCGTGCAGGCAGACCACCGGATCGTTGTCGATATAGACCACCCGCGCCTTGGGCGCGATGGCCTGTGCTATCTCGTGCACGCTGGATCGCGCGGGAAGGCCGGCGCCAAGGTCAAGGAACTGGCGGATGCCCGCCTCGCCGGTGAGGTACCGGACGACGCGGCCGATGAACATCCTGTTGTCGCGCACGATAGCGGCGATGTCCGGGATCGCGGCGAGCAGCTGCTGCGCGGCCTGCCGGTCAGCGGCGAAGTTGTCCTTGCCGCCGAGCAGGTAGTCGTAGATGCGCGCAACATTCGGTATCGAGGTGTCGATGCCCCGTACGCCGAGGTCGTGTTCTCCCACCCGTGTCACCGCCCTGGTGACCGGAATCATAGCCTTCCTGCTGAGCCGATGCCGTCACTTCGATCGGTGCGCCGGACGTGCGGATGGTGATGACGCGGACGGTGCATTTCGGTGTCCAGCGGCGGCGGTCGGCAGCTGGTCACGGCCGCGCCGCCGTTAACGCGGTAACTATGTCCAACGCGGTGGTTACGGTTGCTGTGAGCAGCCTTTTCTTCCGTGCCGGACATAATTACCGCGCTGATCACCCGCCAGCCCCGCGTAGGCAAACGCACCAGCGCCCGGCGCGACGCCGCCACCGCGCGCGGCTTCCAACAGCACACCAATGGCCCGCCTACCGGCGGCCGGCCCTCTAGTCGTCCTTGAACAGGCAGAACGGATGCCCGGCTGGGTCGAGCATGACCCGGACATCTTGCTGTGGCTGGAACTCGGCCAGGGTCGCGCCGGCGGCGACAGCCCAGCGCACTGTCTCGGCCAGGTCCCGGACCGCGATGTCCAGATGCTGCGTCGCGTTCTGTCCGCCGTCGGCCGCGGGCCATACCGGCCGGGTGAACTTCTCCTCGTACTCGAAGCTGAGTGTCGGACCGGTCTCGCCGGCCGGCGGCCGTAGCTGTGCCCAGCCGTCTTCTGGGGGCATGCCGGGCCGGGCGGGCTCGCTCGCCGTCACCGCCCAGCCCAGCAGCCGGGCATAGAACGCGGCGAGGTCCCGCGGCGCTGGCGCGCCAATCGTGACCGACGTCACCGCCATCACCGGGCGACGGGCCATGTCAGCCTCCAAGCCATCGCATCCCCACCGGACATGGTAGCCGCAGCGGTAACCCAAGACGCGCTGGTCACGGGTACCGGACGGCCGCCGCCGTCCAGGCGCGTGCGTCACCGGCCGGCTGGTAACCGCGCGGCCGGATGGCTGCGCGCGTTCTGTCCTGAGTCCGCACCGCATCAATGCTCGGGTCGCCCCTGGACTTCGCCGGTCGTGGTGATGAGGATGGGGCAGTGGACACAGCCGGACGACGCGATTTCGTACGCAAGCACCGCACCTGCATCTTCGGGTACAACCGCCAGCACGACGGGCCGGCGATGACCGTCGTCTACTACGTCATGGACGGCGACGACATGCTCATCTCCACCATGGCCGACCGGGCCAAGGCGCACGCGGTGCGACGCGATCCCAAGGTGAGCATCTGCGTCATCGACGAGCAGTGGCCGCTCAGCTACGTGCAGGTCTACGGCAATGCCGTGCTCGAGGACGACTTCGGCCAGGCGGTCACCATGCTGTGCCGGGTGATCGACCTGATGGCGGGCGAGGATGTCTCCTCGGCCAAGCTGCCCGAGATCGAGCGGATGGCGCGGGAGGAGAAGCGAGTCGTGATCCGGGTCACCCCGTACGCCACGTTCGCCACCCCGCCCAGGCACGTCCACCAGGCCAGCGACATCGACACCTTGACCCACTTCACCAGCAGCAGCCAGCCCTGGTAGCCGAGGCGGCTTCGCGGTCAGCGCGAGCCCGTGGACAGCCGCAGGTCGATCACGTCGCCTGACTGCCCGAGGCTGGCTACCCGCAAGGGGAGCGGCTTGGGCAGGGGCCCCTTGAACAGCCGGATGCCGTCACCGAGCACGACCGGCACCACGTGCAGCAAGATCTCGTCGGCCAGTCCCTCGGTCAGGCACTGCCAGGCGACGCTGGCGCCCATCACCGCGACGCCCTTGCCGGCGGCGGCCGCGCGCGCCGTGCTGACCGCCTCGCCGATGCCGCAGGACACGAACGTGATCGACGGATCCGCCTGGATGTCGTGCGGCCGGTGGGTGAGCACGAACTGCGGTCCGGTCCACAGTCCGCCGTAGACCCTCTCGCCGCCGCGCGTCATGGCGGTGTCGTAGCCGCGCCGGCCGGCCAGCACGGCCCCGATCGGGTCGATGATCTCCTTGATGGTCGCGGCGGACAGCCCGGCGAACCCGAACGCCCAGTCCAGCTTGTCGTCCGCGTCGGCGATGAACCCGTCGAGCGACATCGTGAAGTGAATGAAAACCTTGCCCTGTTTGGCGGTCATGCACTCACCCTGCCGCGTTCGGGCGGTCCGGTGTAAGGTCCAATGACATGCCCGCAGAGTGGACCAATCCGCTCCTGGAGTTGCTGCCGCCCCTGGACAGGGCCGCGCAGGTGCCGCTGCGATCCCAGCTAGAGCGGGCGCTGCGCGAACGCATCCAGTCCGGCCGCCTGGCCACCGGTGACGTGCTGCCGCCGTCCCGCCAGCTGGCCGCCGCCCTCGGCATATCCCGGGGGCTCGTGGTCGACTGCTACGCCCAGCTCGCGGCGGAGGGATACCTGTCCAGTCACGTCGGGTCCGGGACGCGGGTTGCGATCGACGCCGCGCCGCCCGCCATCCCTGAGCCTGGCCCGGCACCGCCGGCCGGCCCGCGGACCGAGTTCCGGCCTGGCGTGCCCGACCTGTCCAGCTTCCCCCGCCGCGACTGGCTGTGGGCGCAGGGCGAGGCATGCCGCACGTCGCCCAAGGCCGACCTGACCTATGGCGATCCCCGGGGGAGCCTCGTGCTGCGGCAGGTGCTCGCCTCCTACCTGCGCCGGGCGCGCGGCGCGGCCGCCGATCCGGAGCGGATGCTGATCTGTGCCGGGTTCGCCCAGGGGCTCGGGCTGATCCTGCGGGCGCTGGCCGCCACCGGTGTCCGCCGGGTCGCGGTGGAGGATCCCGGGCCTACCTACCGGGAGATCGTCGGCGGCCGCGCGCACGTCGAGGTCATCCCGGTCCCGGTCGACGAGCACGGGATCGACGTGACGGCGCTCGCCGCGACCGGAGCCGCCGCGGTCGTCGTCACGCCGGCCCACCAGGCACCCACCGGCGTGGTCATGGACTCCGAGCGGCGGCACGCCCTGCTGGCCTGGGCGCGCCGTAACGACGCCGTCGTGATCGAGGACGATTACGACTCGGAGTTCCGCTACGACCGCGAGCCCATCGGCACCCTGCAGGGCCTGGCCCCCGATCGCGTCGCCCTGCTCGGCAGCGTCAGCAAGTCCCTCGCTCCCGCGCTGCGGCTGGGCTGGATCGCCTGCCCGCCCAGGCTCGCCGGAGCGCTGGCCAGCGGCAAGCGCCATGACGACCGCGGCTGCCCGTCCCTGGACCAGCTGGCCCTGGCCGCGCTGATCGACTCCGGCCGTTTCGACCGGCACCTGCGCCGGATGCGCGCGGTGTACGCGGCCCGTCGCCAGACCCTGGTCAGTTCGCTGCGCGCGCAGGCACCGGGCATCCGGATCGGCGGACTGGCCGCTGGTTTTCACGCCGTCGCGAGCCTGCCAGAACACGCCGGTGAGCAAGCCGTCATCGCCGCGGCCCTGGCGCGGTCCATCGGGCTGCACGGGATGAGCGCGTACCGCTTCGACGGCGCGACCTGCCCCGGTCAGCTCGTGCTCGGGTTCGGCAATCTCAGCGAAGGGGACATAGAACGCGGCATCGGCGCCATCGGCGACCTGCTGCGCTGAGCCCTGCGCTCAGAACGCGTGCTTGGTGGCGCCGAACGGGTCGCCCTTGGCGTGCGCGTGGACCTTGACCGGCCTGACCGCGAACACCATAGACGCGCCGCCGCTGGGGTGGTGGAAGCTGCCCTCGCGCACCTCCCACTGCCACCGTCCGTTCCATTTGGTGGTGAACGCGGCGGCGATGCGGCTGAGTACCGTGTCGTCGGTGACCTGGACCGCGTCACCCTCCACCATGACATCGAGCCCTTGATCCCACTGGTTGCAGCCGGTGGTCAGCACCACGTGCGGGTTGGCGAGCAGGTTGGCGAACTTCTGCTCTCCGGACCCGGTGGAAAACCAGACCGAGTCCTCGGCCCAGACGGCGACGACCGGGGTGACGTGCGGCCGTCCGTCTGTGCGGACGGTTGAGATCCAGAACAGCTCGGCGCTCTCCAGCACCTTGAGGGTTTGTTCCCATCCGGCGGCGGTGGCGGCCGGATGGCTGTAGCGCTGGTCGAGCGTGGTGACGGGCGTGAGCAACGGTTTCTCCAATCGAGTGGCGGACCCTCTTAACCGACAGATGGCCCTTCGGTGCGGAATTCATCGGTGCGAGCGGTGGAACCGGGCAGCAGCCGCCGCTCGCCGTCCGGCAGCTTCTTCCACCAGTGCCCGAACCGGCTGTACAGGGCCGGATCCCGGTCCGCGGTCAGCGCCAGCAGCGGGCCGGCCTCCGCCGCGAGGCCGTCCCATGCCTGCTCGGCGAGCGGCTGGAACGCGGTGGCTTCCACCTGACCGCCGGTCATCCGCCACACGCCGGCCACGTAGCCGTCGACGAGCAGCACCGGCAGCACGTCGCCGTTGATCCGGATCACGTGCTTGCGCAGTCCGGGCGGGATCACCCGGCTCCGGTCATGGTAGGCCAGCAGCACGCTGTCCCACATGCCGAGCAGCCGCGGCGGCGCCGGCGTGTCCCCGGCCGGCCGGGGCGCGCCCGGCACGTCGTACAGCACCGCGCCGTCCGGCCCGTCGATCCGGTCCAGCGCGTCGCCGAGGGTTTGCACGGCGGTTTTCGCCCGGGCCCGCTGCACCATCGCGAACTGCGCCATGTCCGCCACCGACGCGGGGCCGTAGGCCGCCAGGTAGCGCTGGATGAGCACCGGCAGCGCGATCGCGGCAGCGTCCTGGCGGTCCAGGGCCGGCCGGCAGTCCCCGGCCGGCGCGACGAACGTGTGCTTGTGGCCCGCGAACGACCACGGTCCGCTGCCCGGCGTGTGCAGCAGCGGCGCGTACTGGCGCAGCATCCGCCAGGCCGCGGGGTCCAGCGGTGTCCCGAGCCTCGCTTCCAGCCACGCGGCTAGCTCTGCCGAGGTGCGTGGCTGGCCGGCCTGCACGAGCAGCTCACTGACCAGGGCGTCGGCGTCCGCGGCGGTCAGCCCGGACGCCCGGAACCGCGGGTCGCCGAGCCGTGACGCGCGCAGGGTCGGTTCCATCGCCTCACGGAAAACGGCATAGTCACCGGCGTGCACCGCGTGCAGCGTCACCCGCAGCAGCGTGCCCTTGACCACCGCGCGCTCGGCCAGCGCCGCGTCCAGGCCGGCCAGGTCGAAGTCCGTGAGCCGGTTCCACAAGGCGAGATAGGGGGAGGCGGGCTCCTGCGCCTGCAGCGCCACCAGCCGCCGCACCGCCTCGGTGACGGGCAGCGCCTCACGGCGCAGCAGCAACTGCCGGGCCAGCGTGGCCCGGTTCAGTTCATCCCCGGTGATCACGCTTACCTACTTTATTCTCATAACTACGCGGTGATACGTCCCCTGTCCGCGGCGCGTCGCTACGATAGCTGACGTGACGCAATCGACTGTGCTGCCCCCTGAGCTGCGGGAACTGATCGAGTCGGGTCCGCTGGTCCATCTGAGCACGATCAACGCCGATGGCAGCCCGCAGGTGAGCGTCATCTGGGCCGGGCTGGACGGCGACGACCTCGTGTCCGGCCACATGTCGCGGTACGCGAAGGTCCGCAATGTCGAACGCGATCCCCGGGTCGTGCTGTCCTTCGAGGCGCCGCGCGAGCCGGGCGTGTTCCTCAACCCGTACGCGACGCTGAGCGCACACGCGACGATCGAGCACGGCGGCGCGTGGGACCTGCTTGACCGGCTGGCCAAGGTATACCAGGGGCCGGACACGCGGTTCCCGGCGCCGCGGGCCGATGGCGGTTACGTGATCAGGTACCGGGTCGAGCGCATCGGCGGCGTCGGCCCCTGGGCCGCCCGGCACTAACGAACCCGCCCGGCACTAACGAACCCGGCTGGCGCTAAGGACACGGCGCGGGCGAAACGGCGGCCCCACGCGCCGACCACGTCCCGCAGTTCGGGCGGGCCGATCACGCGGAAGCCGACGCCGGCGGTGCCCAGCGCGAACGCCGCCCAGTCCAGCACGTCCGCGCTCCACTCGCCGCGGCAGCGGCCGTCGTCCAGCTCGGTGATCCGCGCCCACCGGCCGATCCGCTCGCGCACGAGCCCGGCGGGAGCGTCGAACTCGACCTCGACGTCATAGATGGCGGACGCGGTCGCGATGCCGGCCCGGACGAACGCGGCGGCGTCGGGCGCGGGCAACTCGCGGGGCAGGAACCGGGCGCCGGTGACCTCCGGGTGGCTCACCCGGTCCAGGCGGAAGCTGCGCCAGTCGTGCCTGCCGAGGTCGTAGCCGGCCAGGTACCAGCGGCGGCCGAGCATGACCACGCGGTGCGGTTCGACGAGACGATCTGTCTGCTGCCCGCTGTGCTGGCTACTGGCGGCGGCGTACGAGAACCGGATCCGCTCGTTGTCCCGGCAGGCCAGCGCGATCACGGTGAGCACGTCGGCATCGACCATGTCCTGCGGGTCCGATCCCCAGGTGGCGGGCACGGTCATGGCGGTCACCGCCTCGGCCCGGCGGCGCAGCCGGGAGGGCATGACCCGCAGCACTTTGGCCAGGGCGCGCACCGAGGACTCGGCGATGCCCTCGACCGTTCCGTTCGCGGCCAGCCGCAGGCCGACGGCGAGCGCGACGGCCTCCTCGTCGTCCACCATCAGCGGGGGCAGGGCCGCGCCCGCGGCCAGCTGGTAGCCGCCGTCGGCGCCGCGCTGAGCCTGCACCGGGTAGCCGAGCTCGCGCAGCCGGTCCACGTCGCGGCGCAGGGTGCGCGGGGTGACGCCCAGCCGGGCGGCCAGTTCCGTCCCCGGCCAGAACCGGTGCGTCTGCAGCAGGGAGAGCAGCTTCAGCGTGCGCGTGCTGGTGTTCGCCACATCTGTCATCCTCGCATATTTAGGTCAGGAACTGACCGGAATGCTGCATAGCCTGAGGTCATGAACCTGATGACGAAGGAGACGAGGGTGCCGGAAACGACCGACTTGCTGGCGGCGCTGGGCAAGCAGCGGTACTTTCTGCGCTTCACCACCCGCGACCTGACCGACGAGCAGGCCCGCCAGCGCACGACCAGCAGCGAGCTGTGCCTGGGCGGCCTGATCAAGCACGTCACGGCCGTGGAGCGGCACTGGGCGGAGTTCATCGTGACCGGGCCGGCGGCTATGAGCAGTTTCAGCGAGATGACCGAGCTGGACTGGGCGGCGCGGCTGGCCGAGTTCCAGCTGCTGCCCGGCGAGACACTGGCCGGGGTCCTCGGCACCTACGCCGAGGTGGCCAGGCGGACCGGCGAGCTGGTCAGTTCGCTGCCCGGCCTGGACGTCGCGCACCCGCTGCCCGAGGCGCCCTGGTTCGCGCCGGGGGAGAGCTGGTCGGCCCGCCGCGTGCTGCTGCACATCATCGCCGAGACCGCCCAGCACGCCGGCCACGCCGACATCATCCGTGAGTCCCTCGACGGGGCCAAGAGCATGGGTTAGCCGGCGGCCGGTGCCAGGGGCCGGTACACGGGGAAGGTGAGGCAGGTGGGGCCGCCGTCGCCCTTCAGCGAGATCTCCGACCCTTCGTAGGTGTGCACCTCGCACCCGTGCCGCTCGAGGGCGGCGCGGGTACGCGGGTTGCCGTCCAGCATGACGACGACCCTGGGCCGGACCGCGAGCACGTTGCAGGCCATCCTCTCGTACTCGTCCGCGTCGACGGCGATCACCGTGATCCCGCGCCGGGCTAGCGCCTGCATCAGCGGGACCGGGGCCAGCGGCGGGTACACGACCGCCAGGTCGTCGGCGACGGGGGAGATCACCGACATCAGGTGCAGCACGTGGTCAGGACCCCGGTCATGCGGCATGTCGACGTGGTCCACCGTGACGCCTTCCATGGCTAGCAAACCAGCGAGCTGGCTGGTAGCAGCCGCGTTTGTTCTGTACGAATGACCGGCGAGCAGGGTCGCGTCGTCCAGCCAGATGAAATCACCCCCGTCCGCGCGGGCGGGACCGGTCAGCCGTCCGCGGACCGGAACCCCGGCGGCCCTGAGCGCGTCGCCGAGCAGCGCGGGCTCCTGCCTGCGGGCGGGCTTGGCCATCTGGAACAGGACGGCGCCGCGCCCGGCCATCAGCCCCGCGTCCCGGACATAGGTGGCGTCGACCAGGCCGTCCGCGCTGTCCGCGACCACGACGGAGCAGCCCAGGGCGGTCAGCAGCTGACAGAACCGCTCGTGCTGCCCGGCCAGCAGCTCCGGGTCCGGCTGGCGCCAGTCGGCTCCGGCGAAGTCACCGGTGACGGCGGGGCGGCGCACCAGCACCCGCCGCAGCGGCGCCGCCATCGAGGTCACGCCATAGTCAGGCATCAGTCACCGGAGATCGTGATGCCGGTCAGCCCCGCCTTCCGGTTCCGGTCGCCGATCTTCCAGAACACGAAGCCGAGGGCGATCATCACGACCAGCGAACCGATCGTGACCCACTCGAAGAACGGCCGGGACACGCCCCACGCCGACTCGATCGAGTACGGCTGGCCGAACAGCGCGTTGATCGCGCCCGGCCACAGCAGCGTGATCGCGGTGACGATGACGAACAGCTCGGTGATGATCACCGCCGCCCAGGCACCGACGGCACCGCCGGGAACCCGGTACGGCCTGCTGGCGTCCGGGAACTTGCGGCGCAAGATGAGCAGGGCGGGGAAGATGAAGATGTAGTCGACCGCCGTGGACGAGACGGTCAGCGCCAGCATGACGGAGAAGAAGCTGGCCAGGCCACCGCTGGTAGCGGCGAACACGATCACGCACATCACCGAGGCGACCACACCCGAGCTCAGGTTCACCGCGATCGGCGTGCCGAAGCTGGTGAACTTGCCCATCCAGGCCGGCGCCGCGCCGTCCAGCGCCGCGATCGCCTGGGTACGGTCGGCGCCCTCCAGCCAGACAGCGCCGCTGCCGACCAGCGTGATGATCACCAGAGCGGCGAAGAAGTCGTCGAGCGCGTGCGAGTGGAACGTCGCGGACACGTCGCTGAACGCGTCGGCGAATCCGCTCACGCCGGACAGGCCGGACTTCGGGATGATCAAGATGATGCCGCCGATGATCAGCGCGTAGAGCACGGCGGCGATGGCCCCGGAGCGGATGATCATGACGGGAACGTCGCGCCGGGGGTTGCGCATCTCCTCGGCGGCGCCGGTGGACAGCTCGAACCCGACCCACATGAAGACGATGATGCCGATCACGGTGAGGAACCCGCTGAGCGTGGGCTTGAAGTCGCTGGCCGTCGACGTTCCGTGCGGCCGGCCGTGCTGGACGATGAACACGATGAACAGCACGGTGAACAGGACGACCACGAGCATCTTGACGAACGTGCCGATGTTCGGGCCCCACTTGCCGACGCGGAACGCGATGATCGCGATCGCGGTGGTGACCCAGATGAAGATCAGGCCGATGGCGATCTCCCACGGCTTGGACAGCGGCTTGGACAGCACGAAGCTGTTCAGCGTGGCGATCGTCGCGGCGGTCAGCGAGCCACCCACCCACAGCGGATTGGACAGCCAGTAGAGGATCGCCGTGACCGCGCCGATCGGGCGGCCGAACGACATGCGGGCCCATTCGTACGGGCCGCCTTCCACCGGGAACGCGGCACCGAGCTCGGCGACCAGCATGCCGTACGGGATCAGGAAGAACACCAGCGAGGCGAGCAGCCAGGTGATCGACTGCGCCCCGCCCTCGGCGGCCTGGGCGATGGTGTCCAGGCCGACGATAGCGCACGCGGTGAACAGGACCAGGTCGAGCCTGCCGAGAACCTTGCGCAGCTTGGCCTTCTCCGTGACGGCGAGCGAGCCTTCCGCCGTCCCGGTGATGTCAGTTGCCGCCACGTGAGCCTCCGGGGTCATGGGGGTGGCGTTTGTCTTGGGGCACAGTAATGCACAAAATTCACGTCGTATAGGCCCAAATCATTGCTTGACGCGGCATTGGATAACGGGTATATCCATAGGCAGCTAACGGTTATCTGCTGGGAGGTCCTGGCCACCGCCGTTCCGGCGTTCCGCGCCGCGCGCTGCTCAGCACGGTCGCTCAGGAAAGAAGTACGGTCGGGGAATGGGCGGTAACGACGATCTGTTCGCGGCGATCGACGAGTGTGCGCACGCGCTGTGGCGGGGCGGACAGTCACCGCGCGAACGGCTGACGGCGATGCTGGACTCCGGCTACGACCTGGACCGAGCCAGCAGCGCCGACCTGGTGCGCACGCTCGAAGAACGGGTCGCCGGGTTGCTCGCCAAGCCCGCCGCCGCTTACTTCCCGACCGGCACGATGGCCCAGCAGGTCGCGTTGCGCTGCTGGGCCGGGCGGACCGGCAGCAAGACCGTGGCCATGCATCCGCTGAGCCACCCGGAAGTCCACGAGCGCGACGCCCTCACCACGCTCACCGGCCTGCGGACCGTGCACCCGACCACGGCGAGGCGTCCGTTCTCGGCGGCGGAAGTGACGGCGCTGGACGAGCCGTTCGGCACGCTGATGATCGAGTTGCCGCTACGGGACGCGGGCTTCCTGCTCCCTTCCTGGGCCGGGCTGACGGCAACCGTCCAGGCGGGGCGGACGCGGAACGCGGTCGTGCACATCGACGGGGCCCGGCTCTGGGAGTGCGCCACGCACTTCGGCCGTGACCTGGAGGAGATCGCCGCGCTCGCCGACAGCGTCTACGTCTCGTTCTACAAATCGCTGGGCGCGATGTCCGGTGCCGCACTAGCCGGGCCGCCGGACTTCATCGCCGAGGCTAAAGCGTGGCGCCACCGCTACGGCGGGCAGGTGACTGGCCAGTTCCCGTTCGCGGTTGACGCGCTGATCGGCTTGGATACCGAACTGCCCCGGCTGGCGTCCTACGTGCGGCACGCCGCCGTGGTTGCCGAGGCGATGCGCGACGCACTCGCGGACACCCTGGCCTGGTCCCGGGTGGCGCCAGTCCCGCCGCACACCCACCAGTTCGCGGTCTGGCTGCCGTACCGCCAGGACATTCTGCATGACGCCGCCCTGCGTCAGGCGAAACAGAGCAAGACCAGCCTTTTCCCCTTCTGGCGGGACACCCCGCTGCCCGGCGTCAGCAAGGCCGAGGTCACCGTGGCCGGGCCGGCGCTCGCCTGGACCGCGCGGGATGCCGAGGCAGCGGCACGCGAATTCGCGTCATACCTGCATGATTGAGACTTCGGTTCGGTGTCAAGTTCGCAACAGTCGCGTGCCGCTCCGGTGACTACACGACAATAACCGCGTGACGCAACAGCACTTGGCGATCCCCGACGGGCTGCCCGCTGGCGGTTTCGTCGTCCCTAATCCGGCATTCAGCCAGGGGGAGCCATCCACCGGGGCGGCGTTGTGGATCACCGCCGATCCGGTGCCTGACCCCGGTCCTGTCTTCGCCCGGCTACTGGCCGCGCACCGTGAGACCGGGCTATGGCCGCTGCTGCTCACCGAGCAGGAGTCGTCCTCGGGCCGTCCCTGGCACGCGGGCGAGATCTGCCCGGTGCCGGCCGGGCGGGTGGACAGGCTGGACGCGGCCGCGCTGCTGGCCGCGCGCTGGGAACGCGAGGCCGGGCTGAAGCCGGAACGCTTCGACTTCGGCGACGGCACGTTCCCCGGCGTGTCCCGGTCGGCCTGGCCGGGGCCGGCCGGCCCGGCCGGACCCGGGTCCGATCCGGACCAGGCCGCCGCCGGCGTGGTGACCGCGCCGGGCGCGCTGGCTCAGCTGACGCCGGACGCGGAGGCGGTGTTCATCGGCCTGGTCCCCGCCGCGGACGGCGCGGCGGCGCTGGCCGCCATCGGCTGGCAGTCCAGCGCGGGCGACGTGGCCGAGCTGGCGGCCGTGGTCAGGTCCTGGCAGCGCCGGTTCGGCGCCCGGCTGTGCGCGATCGGCTCGGACACGCTCGGCCTGGCGGTCGCCTGGCCGCCCGCGACGCCCGAGCAGGCACTGCGGGTCGCGGCCGAGCACGCCGCGTTCTGCCGCGAGGCCGCGTACGGTGCCGACCTCAACGAGTACGCGACGGAGCTGCTCGGCGCGCCCATCTGGGGCTTTTGGTGGGAGTAGCGCCCAGTGGCGCCTGACCGGCCGACGCGGTTTCTGGTGACTGGCGGCTTCTGTGTCGGCTCTGTACGATTACGCCCTATGTTCTTCTTGCTTTTCAGCAGGGGGAAACGGGGCTGGCCGCAGTTCTGGTACGGCCTCGTCATCTTCTGCGTCGGCCTCGTGATCACGGCCGTCACCTACTCGATGGCATCGGGCCGCAGCGGCGGCACGTACGTCGTCAGCTGGGGGCCGATGATCATCGGCGTGATCAGCATGGTGCGCGGCCTGGCCTCCGTGTCGGGGGCGAAGCGCGCCCAGGCGGGGTCGCTGGGTAACGGCCCTCGGCCATACCGGGTCGGGCAGCGGCCTCACGGTACCGCTCAGCGGCCTCACAGTAGCTCTCAGCGGCCTTACGGTACCGCTCAGCGGCCGTATGGCACTGGTCCGCAGCAGCCATATGGCATTGGTCCGCAGCAGCCGTACGGCGCGGGGCAGGCGCAGCCCTGGGCGTACGCGCCGCCACCGGCTCCCCTGCCGCAGTCCGACGGCATGCCGTCGGCCGCCGGAACGCCCGAGGGGTGGTATCCGGACCCGGTGACTACTGGCGGCGAGCGCTGGTGGGACGGTGGCGCATGGAGTCCCGCAGCCCGGCCGGCGGGCGCCCCTTAGTGCGCTGCGCCGTGAGACCATGACCCTCCCGGCACCCTGGGGCGTAAAAGCGACAAAAGGTACAACGGTCGGGCGGTCGGCATCATCGTGCGCGTGAGCGTCCGGGTTCCCGGCATGTGAAGCGAGATACTCTTCCGGCAGATAGGCCGATCTGCCGGGAGGGCACCGTGAACACATCACCGCTGACCTGTATCTCCGTCTTTCGGACGGACGCATCGAAGAAGCACTCGGCGGCCGGGAGACGCGGCTGCGCGCAGAAGCCGGCCGCCTCGGCTGGACGGTGCGCTACGTCGTGCGGGAGAACGATGTCAACCCGGACGGGACGCTCAAGCCGGCGTCCGCGTTCAAACGGAAGAAGGTGGTCAGTCACCGGAGTTCGAAGGGACTCGCCGCCTATAACCCCCGGCTCGCGGCCTGGCTCCGGACGACACCCGATCCGCTGGTCAAGGTGCTGGCGCAGGACGTGCCCGACGGCGAGCGGTACGAGGTGGAGCGCGACCTGACGCGCCAGCTCAGGCAGGGCGCCGACTTGCTGAACATCAAGGACGGCACGCGGCACACCCCCGAGTCCATCGCGCGTATCCGTGCGGGCCGGGAACGTGCCCGAGCTAAGCGAGCAGCAGCGTTAGAGCTTCCCGTTCCTTGCGGTCACCGCATCCCGTCAGGAACGGGAACATCCCCGCCGATGGCCTTCTCCAGCCAGCGGAGCGGCGGGATGCGATCAGCCCCGGTACGACTGGTGGCGTACCGGGGCTGATCTGTCGTGCTGGTAAGCGCGGGAGGTCGAACCTGCCGTGCTTCACGTCGTTGATGAACGCGGAGAGCGCGTTCGTGCTCAGGTGCCCGTCACCGGGCCGCTTGCTGTCGCGCACCAGGCCGGCGGCAAGCCCGTCCGGGCCGAAGGCGACTTCGACGCACTGGCCGCCGTTCGCCCCGCTGGCCCTGGCCTTGCGCCAGGTCAGTCCGTCTCGGTCTTCCATCTTTCTGCTGCCTCCGCTATCTGTTCACGTGACGCCCCCACGGTGAGAGCATCGCCCCGCAGGGAGTCAAAATTGGCGATGACCTGCGCCATCCTGTCGGCTTTGTTCTCCAGCGTGTGGCCGTCCGCCGAGTGCTCCAAATACACGGTAGCGGACATATCCGGCGCCTCAGCGATGGTGAATGCTCCTAGCAGCCCGATGTGCGCCCCGGCGCTGTACGGCAGAACCTGGATGCTCACGTTCGGCCGTGCCGCCACGTCGGCTAGGTGGCGGAGCTGCGCGTACATCACGTCGGCCGACCCGACGGGCCTGTGCAGAACGGACTCATCCATCAGGAGGTACACCAAGGGCGGGTCTTCACGCGACAGGATTTCCTGCCGCGCCAGCCGCAGCGTGACCAGGTTCTCTATCGCGTCATCACTGGTGTTGGGACGCTTCGACAGGACCGCCCGCGCATACGCCTCAGTCTGGAAGAGCCCCGTGACTAGCGAGTGCTCGAAGATCCGCAGCACCCGCGCGCCCTTCTCGTACGGTACGAACGGCCGGTAGGACGACGGGAACGGCAGGTCGCGCAGACGGGCCTCCAGCCGCATGAACGTACCCGGGGTGACGCTGCCGTCGCTATCCTCCCGGTAGCCCGCCGTCATGAACACCTTGTCGCACTGCCGGGCGAAGTCGGCCTGCGCGGACCTGTTCCCGGATTCCACCATGCGCACCAGGCTCGGTGAGAAACCGATCTTCGCGGCCAGGTCGTCACTGCTCCAGCCTGCCTGCTGACGTGCGGCTTTCAGCTCTTCCGCGAACGCGGACAGCTCTGCTCTATCCCTGTCACGCCTGACCGCCATTGCGGCACTCCTTGTCACGCACGGGGAACACAAGTCACACCTCCGGTGAGGCGATTACACCGGGCTGTGACGTCGTGACAACCGTAACCCGCCATTGAGAGCGTGTCACTGGATCACCTGCCGGAGATGGGCCCCGGCAGGTGATCCGGTCAGCAGCCAGGGAGGGACGGACGTGCAGGGTTATACGACAGGCAACATCAACCAGATCAGCGGGATGCCGGCCCGGGTGCCCGGGCAGCCCATGGTGCGGCAGCACGTGCCGCTGGACATCACCACGCTTGCCCGTGTCCGCAGCAGCATGCACGCGCTCGGGTGGACGCCAGCTAACGACTTCACGGGCGTATCGGTCATCGACACGGAGGCAGCCCGCGCGCAGGCAGCCGAGGCAGGGCTGCGTCATGGGTGACCGTACCGAGGCCCCCGGGCTGAGCGAGGCAGAGCCGGCCGAGCTGTACAGCGCGCGCTCCTGCATCGCGATCGTGACCCGCGTCGGAGCGATGGCCGGGGAGATCCCGGCCGAGGTGTCCGGCTGGCTGGCCGGGCTCGCGGCTGACATCGATGCCGAGATCGGGCGGCGGTAGCCGTGATCGTGCCCCGTCCGCCGAAGCATCCCGTGGGACTGCTCGCCACATGGGAGCTTGGCCAGTACCGCGCCCGGCTTGAAGACGCCTTGACCCGGGCACCCGAAGGCTCTGCTGAGCGTCAGCTCATCACCACCCGTCTCGCCGGGGTGACCGCCGAGCAGGACGAGCGCGCGCATGTCTTCGACATTCCCGGCAAATGGGCTGGCGCCCTGTGACCAGCGATCCCCGCTTGTACGTGCGCCTGGCGAAGCGACTGCGCGAGCAGGTCGGCGACATGAAGCCGGGCGACATGATGCCGTCCATCGCCGTGCTCGCAGAACAGGCCGGGATGTCACGTAACACCGCCGGCAAGGCGATGCGCCTGCTGGATGGCGAAGGTCTCATCGCCGGGAGCCGTGGCGCCTGCTACGTCGTCGCCGGCGAAGAGCCGACCCTGTACGGCAAGCTGGCCGCCACTATGCGGGGGCAGATACAGGACGGCACCTACAAGCCGGGTGACAGGATGCCGTCCAAGCCGGAGCTGCGCGCGACGGCTGGCGTTGCGCTGGGCACGGCGATGCACGCGCTCCGGATCCTGGCCGCCGAGGGCCTCCTGGTCATGGTGCCCGGACGCGGCTACCACGTCCGGGATGACTTCATACCGCCTGACCCGCCAGCAGGCCGGTGACTCCCGTGCCCGTGCCGACCGCTAGGCGGCGCCGGCACGGGGCAACGGTCCCCACGGCCAGGGCGGACGATCTTGGCCCCCTCCGCCGCCTACGCAGTGGGGACTAGCCAACGCCCCCGGGCGGCCCAGCCCTCGGGGGCGGTTTCATGTCACGGTGCCGTTTTGTCCTCGGGCCAGCCGGCGAAGTGCTCCTCGCTGTAGCACTCGATCAGCTCATCGATCGCCTCGGGCAGGCTGCGGATGATAGGCGCGTCGTTGTCGCCGTACCGCCGCCAGCCGGACGGAAGCCGCTGGAGCCAGCCGAGCAAGCCAGGGCGCGGGCGGTCCAGCAGGCGCACCCCGTACACCGCGTCCTCGCCGTCGATGTTGGCATCTACCAGCTCAAACGTGGGGCGCATGGCATCATGATGCCACGGGCCGGTTGCAGGACAGCCGGCCCGTGGCGAGGTAAATGTCACCTTCGGGTAAGTGTCTTTTCCTTCACATGCCGTGTTCCCGGTCGCTCACCCGCACGATGATGCCGAGTCTCGGCAACGGGGCCCGTTTTTGCGGCGTATGGCCGCGCTACGCGATGCTGATGGCTGATTCAGGCTCCGGGGCGGGCTGCTTGCGGTACCGGTGAGGCTACGGCTGGGAACCAACCCTGCTGGACGCGTACGGGACCGAACCCGATCCAGAGCGGACCGCGTAGTGCCGCCTGCTCTGGGATCTCGCGGACTGTGCCTGGCGGGGGCAGCTCACGGGCAGTTTCCAGATGTCTGGAAGCTGCCCGTTATTCATTGACTGACCCGGGCCGCCCGCCGCATCCTCAGTCACGGGAACTGAACTCGAGGGGCGGTACCCGATGACTGACAGCAGGGAAGCGGTGCGGCAGCCGGCTCGTGCTCCGCTGCCGCGGCGGAGCCGGCGGCGCTGGGCGATCACGGGCGGTGTGGCGGCGTGCTGGCTGCTCGCCTACATCATGACCAGTTCCGCGATCGTGGCCACCGTGCTGCTGGTGGCCGCCGCCGGGCTCGGCGTGGCAAGCGTGGCGGGGCTGCGGGCCATGGGCGTGACCAGGGACCATCCGTGGGTGCGGCGGGCGGCGTCCCGTCCGTGGCGCGACGGGCAGGACGTGCTGAACGCCGCCCTGCGTCACCTGCCCGACGTGTTCGTGGTCACGCCCAGCGGGTCGCTGCTCGCACCGAACGTGGTCGAAGTGCAACTGAACCCCGACGACCTGGTTTCGCTCCGCGAGCGGATGGAGCTCGACCTGGCATGCGCCAGCGCGAGCGAGGTCTACCAGGAGCAGGTCGCCGCCCGGGGTGCCCGCTTCGCGGGTGCCGGCCAGCCGGACGTCTACGTCGTCCCCGACGGGTCGGTCCCGCAAGGACGCTACCGGCTGCGCCAGGGAGTGCCGGTGAGCGGAGGCTCCGCATACGGAGACCCAGCGCCAGCCGCGCCGGTGCCGGATACCGGGTACACGCGGGAGTACGCCTACCCCGATGGCCACGACCGGTGGGACAACCCAGCCGATGGCGCGGTCACGGTCATGGAGCAGACCCGTCCCGCGATCCCGCCGTTGCGGCTGGTGACCGGAGCGTCCGTGGCGCAGACCTCGATGTCCGGCGCGAGAGCCGGCCGCGGATCCGTCGAGCTGGCCCTGCCCAGCGAGCCCACGATTTCCAGGGTGCACGCGCGATTCACCTTCTCGGCCGGCCGGTGGTGGATCACCAGCCAGGGCATGAACGGGCTCTGCCTCAACGGTGCCGCAGTCACGGACCAGCAGCCGCTCAGCGCCGGAGATTGCATCCGGTGGGGGACCAGGCCAGACGCGCTCCAGTCCCGGGTCGAGATCGGCTGAGCGACCCGCCCGCTATTCTTCTCAGAGATCCGGCTGGCAGCGAGAGAATGGCGACTGAGTGGTAACGGCGCGGCTCTTCCTGCGTCCGGCGGTGAGCGAGGAGTGGATCAGCTGCCCGCCGGACGAGATCACCTGGCTGGACCGGGGCACGCTGAGCGGGAACGAGGACGTGACACTGCACCGCGCACCCCGGTGCGCGGGTCTTCGTTACGTCCAGTACCGGTGGGAGCTGTTCAGCCGCGATCCCACCTATCAGGTGTACCTGGCGGCGGACGAGGCACGGACACCGCTCAGCGCCGGCGTCGTCCAGCAGAGCGCCCGGTACGTGCTCCCCGTCGCCGCGGGCAGCTACGAGGCTCGCCCGGTGCCGCTGGACGGCGGGTCCTGGCTGATCAGCGTCGGGACCTGGGTGCTGCGGCTGCGGCTGGAGATGCCGGCCGCCGCCGGCGCCGAGCCGCCGGACCCGGGCCATGACGAGCGGGCGGTCACCCAGGCCGGGGAAATCGTGCGGCGCGGCGGGTCGGCCGGAGCGGAGGCGGTGGCTCGTGTCCGCGCCTACTTCGAGCGGAACGCCACGGCGCGGCTCGCGATGGCCTTCTACTACCAGGAGTACATTCTTGGCCTGGCCGCCCCGCAGCCGGTTCCGATGACGAACGTGGTCATCGCCTTGAACCTCAGTGGTGAGGGCGCGGTCTCTGACTACAAGAAGCTGCTGCAAGGCATGATCTGGTCCGAGCGCGGACACGCCCGTGACCTGGCCGGCTTCCTGCTCGCCAACAGCTTGCTGACGCCAGCCGACCTGGACGAGGCGCGAAGGACCGCCGCGTCGAACGAGCGCGACGGCGTCAGCGAGGTGGCGCGACAGCGACTCCGGTACCGCCCCAAAGGGCGTTCCTTACCGGCGGCTAATTGCTTGGCCGCGGCGTCGTGCAATTGATGTGCGGATCCACGCCCGTGTAGTTGAGCGGGCCCGCCAAGATGGTCACCCCGATCGTGGCGACACTGCCGCAGGCGGTGTGTGCCTTGAAATCGCCGCGCTGCGCGGCGGCGACCCCGCCGATGACCAGCCAGATGACAACCAGCAACGATCCGATGTGCATCAGGACCTCCGTCTCAAGCCCATCTGCGAAAAGGCTACCTACCCGTGACGGTAAATGCCGTTCCAGAAATCTGGAAACAAGCGCCACCGTCAGTTCTGAGAAAAAGGGTTTGATCGTGCTGCCCGGTGCCGCGTAGGGTCCGCTGGTGGGCCACATCGAGATCGGGCACGTCGGCCACGTGCTGCCGGACGGGCGGGTACTGCTCGAGGACGCCACGTTCCGGATCGGGGAGGGTGCCAAGGCCGCCCTGGTCGGGCCGGCAAGACCACGCTGCTGCGCCTGATCGCGGGGGACATCACGCCGCAGTCGGGGACCGTGGCCTCATCCGGTGGCCTGGGCGTGATGCGGCAGTTCATCGGCACCGTGGGCGACGGCATGGTCAGGGACCTGCTGCTATCGGTCGCCGCGCCCCGCGTGCGGGATGCCGCCGCCGCCCTCGACGCGGCCGAGCTCGCGATGATGTCCAAGGACGACGAGCGCACCCAGCTGCGGTACGCGTCCGCGCTCGCCGAATGGGGCGAGGCAGGCGGGTACGACGCCGAGGTGCACTGGGACGCGTGCTGCGTCGCGGCACTCGGCCAGCCGTACGAGCAGGTCAAGAACTTGGCAGGGGCTCGGCTCCTACCAGGGCACGGTGCTCGCGGTCACCCACGATCGCTGGTTCGCGCGGTCCTTCGACCGGTTCCTCGTCTTCACCCACGACGGCAAGGTCGTCGAGTCATCCGTGCCGGTGTGGGAATGAAACGCGAAGATCGTTGGCGTGTTTGAGTCGCT
>DASXDG010000425.1:0-3531 GCA_036490795.1 Streptosporangiaceae bacterium | reverse complement strand
GGCGCGATGGTGTCGTGGTTGCTGACGACGAGCACGCCATGGTGGGTATCGGTGCCTAGCGGGTCGATTCCCGTGTCGAAACTGTGCCGTCCGTGCAGCCACCCGATCCGGGTCTGGTGCCGATCCGTGCCGCGGCGAATGCTCACGCCCGGGCGGGCGACCGATGATGTACGCATGCTGACTCCCTCTTCAATTACTTGATACATCAAGTTAACCTATGTAAGCACGGTAGGCCAGCCTGTCAAGGGCGGCCCGTTCGGCAGGCAAAATCTGACTGCTCCTCCACTGTAGGAATGCAGGGAAGAGCTTGACAGTTCAATCAAAACAGCATAGCGTTTAGTTGAACAGTCAAGTAAATTCGGATCACCGGAGGACCGGACATGTCTCTTTACCGGCTCGATGCCAGCATCCGCGTCGAGGGTTCGCACAGCCGCGCTATCGCCGACATCGTCGAGCAGGAGTGGCGCAACGCCCACCCCGAGCTGGCCGTCGTCGGTCGGCACGTCGGGGTCGATCCGATCCCGGCCACGGCTTGGTCGACCGCTGTGTTCGCCGGCTTCACACCCGAGGAATCACGCACGGACGAGCAGCGCGCGGCGCAGGCGCTCGCCGCGACCCTGACCGACGAGCTCATCGCGGCCGATGCGCTGCTATTCGCCGTGCCGCTGTACAACTTCGGGGTATCGCAGCACTTCAAGACCTGGGTCGACATGGTGATCACCGACCCGCGGATGGGTGCCGGCGCACAGCCTGCCCTAGCCGGCAAGCCCGCCGTCCTGGTGACCGTGCGCGGCGGCAACTACCGTGCGGGAACCCCCCGCGAGGGCTGGGATCACGCGACCGGATGGATGCGCCGCATCCTTGGCGACGTCTGGCAGCTGGACCTGAAGGTCGTCGAGACCGAGTTCACGCTCGCCGGTGTCAATCCCGCCCTGGACCAGTTCAAGGATCTGGCCCTTGAGTTGCGCGAGGAGGCCGAGGAGCAGGCCCGCCGCCACGGCCGCGAGCTTGGCACCGAACTCGCCCTGACCTGACGCCCGCGACCGCATGTGCCCGCGGAACCACTTCCGGCGCGTGGTTCGTGACGGGCGACCAATGGAAGATCGTCCGCCACGGCCTACGCTCGGCTGATAATGAGCGAAAATACCGATTCGGCCAGGTCGGCCGCCGAAGATGCCGCCGCGGTCCCGCTGGACCTCTTGCTCGGCGACGCCGCCACCGGCATGCTGCGCCGGGTGAACCCGGGCGGCTCTGGCCTGCGACTGGCCGCCGCCCTGGCCGCCAAGCCGCGGCTCGTCGCCGGACGAGGCGGGCAACTAGTCGGCGAACTGGCCCGCATCGCCATCGGCCGATCTCAGGTGCAGCCGTCCCGGCGGGACCGCCGGTTCAGTGACCCAGGATGGGCGGGCAACCCGCTGCTGCGCCGCACGATGCAGGCCTACCTGGCAGGCGCCGAGACCGCGGAAGCCCTTGTGGCCGAGGCCGGGCTGGAAGACGCCGACGCCGAACGGGTCGGCTTCGTGCTGACCAACCTGATCGACGCGCTGGCCCCGAGCAACAACCCGCTGCTGAACCCGGCGGCGGTCAAGGCCGCCGTCGACACCGGCGGCGGCAGCACCCTGACCGGCCTGCGGCAGTTTCTCGCCGATATGGCGGTCTCACCCCGGGTCCCGTCCATGGTCGAGCCGGACGCGTTCGAAGTCGGCGCGGACCTGGCCGTCACGCCCGGATCGGTGATCTTGCGCACCCCGGTATTCGAGCTGATCCAGTACCGTCCGGTCACGACCACCGTGCGGCAGGTCCCGCTGCTGATCGTCCCCCCGGTGATCAACAAGTTCTACGTGATGGACCTGGCCCCAGGCCGGAGCATGGTGGAGTACCTGGTCAGTACCGGTGTACAGGTGTTCATGATTTCCTGGCGCAACCCGGATGCCCGGCACGCCAAGTGGGACCTCGACACGTACGGCCAGGCCATCGTGGACGCCATGGACGCGACCGAGCGGATCAGCGGGAGCAAGCAGATCGCGCTCGCCGGTACCTGCTCCGGCGGCATCATCGCCGCGATGGTCGCCGCGCACCTCGCGCACACCGGCCAGCAGGACCGGATCGCCGCGTTCACCTTCCTGGTCACCGTGCTGGACCAAGCGCACGCGGGCCTGGCCAGCGCCGTCATCGACGAGCGGACCGCGCAGGTGGCCGCGGCGGCATCGAGTGCCCGCGGCTACCTGGATGGACGGTCGCTGGCCGAAGTGTTCGCCTGGCTGCGACCGAACGACCTGATCTGGAACTACTGGGTCAACAACTACCTGCTCGGCCGCAAGCCGCCGCCGTTCGACATCCTGTTCTGGAACGCGGACACGACCCGGATGACCGCGGGCCTGCACCGCGGCTTCTTGCAGCTGGGCGCGGCCAACGCACTGGTCACGCCGGGCACCGCGACCATGCTCGGCTCGCCGGTGGACCTGGCCGCGGTCGACCACGACACCTACCTGGTCGCCGGGATCACCGACCACATCTGCCCCTGGCAGAGCTGTTACCGGTCCACCCAGCTGCTGGGCGGCCGGCCCCGGTTCGTGCTGTCGACCAGCGGGCACATCGCCGCGATGGTCAATCCTCCCGGCAACGAGAAGGCCAGGTATCAGCTCGCGCAGCAGTGCCCGCAAGACCCGCAGGACTGGCTGCGCAGCGCGGAGACCTGCCACGGGTCCTGGTGGCCGGACTACACGGGCTGGCTGACCGAACGGTGCGGGGAGGAAAAACCGGCGCCTGCGGAACTGGGCGGCGGCGGGCTGCTGCCGATTTGCGACGCGCCAGGAACGTATGTGTATGACCATTGATCCGGCCCGGCGGCGCAAGACCGGGAAGCCTGAACGGATGCGGGTCCTGTCCGTCGGCGGCCGCACCCTCCGCGTCTCGGTGCGGGAAGGCACCCAGGGCTGGCCGCCGCTGCTGCTGTGCAACGGCATCGGCGTGAGCCTGGAGCTGTTCCAGCCGTTCGTCGACGCGCTCGATCCGCGGCGGCCGGTCATCCGGTTCGATATGCCGGGCATCGGCGGCTCGCCGGCTCCGGTCATTCCCTACCACCTGCTTACGCTGCCGTCGCTGCTGGCTGGCCTGCTCGACCAGCTCGGCTACCAGCAGGCCGACGTCCTGGGCATCTCCTGGGGCGGCGGACTCGCGCAGCAGTTCGCGCTGAGCAGGCCGGACCGGGTGCGCCGCCTGGTCCTGGTCGCGACCGCGACCGGCTCGCTCATGATCCCGGCGAACCCGCGCATCCTGCTGCGCATGCTCACGCCGCGGCGCCACCGGGACCCGGGCTACGCGGCCCGGATCGCCGGCGAGCTGTACGGGGGCAGCGCCAGAGAAGATCCGGTCGTGGCGCGCGACCTGCTGCATGCCACGACGCGCCTCGGCCCCGCCCGGGGCTACTACTACCAGCTGCTCGCCGGGCTCGGCTGGACCAGCCTGCCGTGCCTGCCGAAGCTGCGCCCGCCCACCTTGATCATGGCCGGTGACGACGACCCGATCATC
>DASXDG010000424.1:0-12029 GCA_036490795.1 Streptosporangiaceae bacterium | reverse complement strand
CAGCTCCAGTCGAGGCACCGCCGGATCCGGGCTCGTCGATCCGATGCCGCCGGGCGACGCCGAACTGATCACGTCCAGCCGGACGTCAGACCCCGCCGCCTATGCCGTCCTCTACCAGCGTCATGTCGTCGCCGCTCGCGCCCTTGCCCGGCAGCTCGTCCGCGGCCGCGCCGAGGCCGACGACATCGTCGCTGAGGCCTTCGCCAGGGTGCTGGCGCAGCTCAAGCGCGGCAAGGGGCCGGACAGCGCGTTCCGTCCTTACCTGCTCACGACCGTGCGGCGGGTCGCCTATGACCGGTTCCGCGCCGAGGGCAGGCTGGTCGTCTCGGGGGAGATGGAGGCGTTCGATCCCGGCGTTCCGTTCGCCGATCCGGCGGTGGCGGACCTGGAGCGGACCATGATCTCCCGCGCCTACGCCTCACTTCCCGAGCGCTGGCGGACGGTGCTCTGGCATACCGAGATCGAGGGCGCGCGGCCCGCCGAGGTGGCCGCGTTGCTCGGGCTCACCGCGAACGGCGTGGCGGCTCTCGCCTACCGGGCGAGGGAGGGACTGCGCCAGGCCTACCTGCAGATGCACCTGTCCGGCGTGGCGCGCGGTGAGTGCCGGCCGACGGCCGCCAGGCTCGGTGCCTACGTCCGCGGCGGGCTCGCTAAACGGGAAGCGGCAGCGGTGGCCGCCCACTTGGACGAGTGCGCGGACTGCAGGGCAGTGTCCGGCGAACTCGCCGACGTGAACGTCGCGCTGCGCGGCATGGTCGCCCCCATCATCCTGGGCCCGGCGGCGGCCGCCTACATGGCCGCGGCGGCGCACCACGGCGGTGGCGCGCTGGCCTGGATCGGAGGCAGGCTGCTGTGGTTCAGGCACGCCCCGAAGAGCCAGCAGGCCGCGACGGCCGGCGGAGCGACGGCCGCCGTCGCCGGACTGGTCGCGTTCGCCCTCGTGCTCACCGCCCATCAGGCTCCCCTGGTACGGACGGCACCGCCGCCGGTCCGCCGGACCGCGTCGGCGCCGGTTCCGCCGCCTAGGCCCGCGCCGCCGAAGCGATCACCCCCGAAGCGGTCACCGCCGCCTCAGCGGCCGGCACCGGCCACGATGGCGCCGCCTGCTCCGATGGCGACCCCGCCGGCGCCCCGCCCTAGCGCGCACCCGCACCCCCGCCCCCGCCCGCGTCCGCGGCCGCGGCACACCGTTGCGCCGCCACCTCCGGTCACGCTCACCGCGCTGATCAACCCGGTCGGCGGGCTGCTGCCCGGCGATTCGGGCATCGTCGAGTTCACCGTCACCGATGCCGGCCACAGCCCCAGCAGGCAGGTCACGGCCGGCATCGCGCTGCCCGCGGGGGTCAGCTACGTGGACCCGCCGGCCGGCGGCGGATGGACCTGCGCGACGGCGGCCGGCGGCGCGACCTGCACGCACGCGCCGCTGGCAGCCGGTGCCACGGCGACCGGTTACCTGCCGGTGACGGTCGCCGAGGACGCGCGGCTGGGGACGGTGCCCGTCATCACGGTCCGCGGCTCCGGGGCGAGGGGCGCGGGCGGACCGGTGGTTACCGCCCGCGCGAAGGCCGGCGTGACCTCCGGCGGCATGCAAGCCAGATTCGCCGCGACCGGGCAAGATACGGTGCTCACCGCGGGTGCTGCCCTTTGCCATCAGGCCCCGCCGTGGGCAACCGGCTGGGAGCCGAGCGAAGCCGCCGTGGCAGTGCCCGGCCAAGTGCTCTGGGCGGGTCTGTACTGGTCGGGTTCGACCTGGTCAGATCCAGGGCAGGCGCAGCACCAGCCAGGGCCGGACCTCGTGCTGCGCGCGCCGGACGGCGCGGTCCAGCAGGTGTCCGCCAGCAGCACCGGCGTTGCCGCCGGCCCGCACGGCCCCGCCGGCCCGTACGGCCGTTCCGGGTACACGGCGTTCGCCGACGTGACGAGCTTGATCGCCGAGTACGGCGCGGGCACCTGGAGCGCTTCGCTGGCGGGTCACCGGGGCCGGTGCCGGTGTCCCGGCTGGACCGGGGAGTCCGTGGCGCCCGGCTGGGCGCTGGTGGTGGTAGCCAGCGATCCGTCCGCCGCGCCCGGAACCCAGGTCATGGTTCTCGACGGCACGGCGGAGGTCGGGCCGTCCCTGACGGTGCCGCTGGACGCGCTTGCGCCGGGACCCGACGCCACGATCCGGACTGTGGAGTGGACGCCATCGGGTCCGCTGCTCGCCGGGTATGCGCAGAACCTCGCTGAAAGTTCCTCGGTCACCTTCACCGCCGCCGGCGTCCCTTATCTGGCTGGTGTGATAGCGGTCAGCGACCCTCCGTGACCGCATAGACCGAGGCAGACAAGCTGGGGTTTGCGGCGTTACCACCATCGCGCAGGCAGCGGGAATGCGCGGAAAGCCATCCCCGGAGGGTTCCGTTCACTACGCTGATAACAAGTCGGTGCACAGAACGCCGGTTGTGGAGCTCCGTGGACCAGGTTGAGCTCGCCCGAAATGACCGGAAGGAAGGACGGTGGGGCCGTGGATCGCTGCGCGCTATTCGTTGACGCGGGTTACGTGCTCGCGGATGGCGCCATGGCAGTGCACGGGACGCGTCGCGGCGAGTCTGTCTCCTGGGACTATGAGGGACTGCTGCAGTTGCTGTCCAGTCTTGCCAGGGAGCGCTCCGGGCTGCCATTGCTCCGCTGTTACTGGTACGACACGAGCGTCGACGGACGCCGTACCGCTGAGCACGATGCGCTGGCTGACCTGCCCGGCGTCAAGCTGCGCCTGGCCAAGGTCAGGCCGGGACGGCGCGAGGGCGTCCAGACCGAGATTCACCGCGACCTGACGACACTGGCCAGGAACAACGCGGTCAGCGACGCGCTGGTGGTCAGCGCGGAAGAGGACCTGGCGCAGGTGATCGCCGACATCCAGGACCTCGGCATGCGAGTGACGCTCGTGCACATCGCGGTGGACGGCAACTGGACGATTTCCCGCGCGCTCCGGCAGGAGTCCGACGACATCATCGAGGTCGGCGGTGAGCACCTGCGGCCCTATGTGGAGCTGATCGCGGGCGCGGAGCCGGCCCTCGACGAGCCCGACGGCCCGGCCAGGTCGAACGGGCACCTGGCGAGCGTGGGTGCCTACCAGGCGCCGGGCGGCCACGTGCCGCCGTCGATCTACACCGCTCCGGTGGTGGCCGAGTACAAGCGCCCCGCCCTCCAGTTGCCGCGCGCCGCGGCGCGGGAACCCGCACGCGAACCGGCCCGCGAACCGGCGGTCCGCGAGCCCGCCCCCCGCGAGCCCGCCCCCCGCGAGGTCCCGCCTCGCGAGGCCCCGGCCCGCGAGCCCGCCCCGCGGGATATCGGCGCGCGGGACACGGCCACCAGGGAACCCGTGGCGCGCGAGCCCGAGCGGGCCCGCGACGACCGGGTCCGCGACGACGTCGTGCGCGAGGACCGGGTGCGTGAAGAGCGTGTCCGCGAGGAACGCGTCCGTGAGGAGCGGCCAAGGGACGACAGGCCGGTCGCGGAGCAGGTCGCCGAGCCCGCGGCGGCGCCCGGCGGGCAGCTTCGCCGGCTCCCCACGCGTACCCAGACCCGCGAGGCCAGGGAAGGCCGGGAGGTCCGCGAGATCAGGGACGCGGACAGGGATCGCGAACCGGCCGCCCCGCAGCCAGCACAGCGCGGCGCCGCGCACAGCATTCCCCAGCATGGCAGCGGTGCGCATGGCCAGCCCGCTAGCCGGGAGGGCGGCAGGGAGAACGGCCGCGAGGGTAACCACGCGGTTTCCAACGGCGCCCCGGTCAGCCCGTCCGCCCGCAGTGCCCCGTACAGCGGCCCGCAGCCGGTGATGCCGTCCGGGTATCACCCGCAGCAGCCCGCGGTATCCCTCGCCGACGCCGTCCAGGCGGCGCACGAGGAAGGCCAGGACTTCGGTGAGTCGGTGGCCAGGGACGCCCCGGCGCTGTGGCTGGAGGCCGTGCTGGCCCGCAAGCCGCGGATGCCTTCTGATCTGGAAGCGCGGCTGCTCCAGGGGAGTGCGCTGCCGATCGACTTCCTGCTGCACGACGAGGTGCGGCACGCGCTGCGCCGTGGCTTCTGGGACGCTCTTGAGCGTACTCGGCGGTAACTTATGAAGTGTCCGGATTGCAAGCGACGTCGATGGGTACGGATTTAACCGTGGTTATGCTGTCCGGAGAACTTTTCGACGCTATTGAAGTCAATGCCGCTCGGACCGGAAATCACAAGCGTGCAGCGGTACGAATGAGCATGCTTGCGGCCCAGGCGGCGCCGAACGGCATGTCTCGCGCTGAAGCGCACATGCGGGCCGGTGAGCAGTGGCTGCTGGCTGAAGAGCCGGCCGAGGCCGCCCAGGAGTTCCGGGCGGCGCTCGATCATGGCGGGCCGACGTTCGCCGACCCCAGGGTGCAGCTCGCCAGGGCGATGTTCGGCCTGGGCGAAGTGTCCGGCGCGCGGGCGCTGATCGACGAACTCAACGAGACCGGCAAGTCAGACCCGCGCACCTGTGACATGGTGGCCGAACTGCTCATCGAGCAGAACGACCTGCGCGGCGCGCTGGACTGGGCAACGGCCGGCGTGGCCCAGTGCATGCGGGCAGGTGACCGCGATGAGCTGCCGTTGCTGCTCCGGCTCCGCTACCGGATCCGGGTCGACCTCGGCCTGGGCGAGGACGAGTACGACAAGCTCCTCGACACCAGGCCGCAGGCTACGCGGCGCCCCGCCGGACTGTAAGCGAGTCGCTGCCCTCGTCGACGTCCACGAGCACCGTGTCGCCGTCGCTGATGTCGCCAGCCAGCAGCGCTCGCGCGAGCTGATCGCCGACCGACGTCTGGATCAGCCGCCGCAGTGGCCGGGCGCCGTACACCGGGTCGAACCCGGTCACGGACAGCCATTCGCGCGCGGCCGGCGTCACGTCCAGGGTCAGCCGCCGCCCGGCCAGCCGGGACGACAGCAGCGACACCTGGATGTCGACGATCTGCGCCAGCTCGTCCGAGGTGAGCGCGTCGAACACGATCACGTCGTCCAGCCGGTTGAGGAACTCCGGCTTGAACGCGTTCCGCACCGCACCCATCACCGCGTCCCGCTTGGCCTCCGCCGAACCGAATGACGGATCGGCGATGAACTGCGAGCCGAGGTTCGAGGTCAGGATCAGGATCGTATTCCTGAAGTCCACGGTCCGGCCCTGCCCGTCGGTGAGGCGCCCGTCGTCGAGCACCTGGAGCAGCACGTTGAAGATCTCCGGGTGTGCCTTCTCCACCTCGTCGAGCAGGATCACGCAGTACGGCCTGCGCCGGACCGCCTCGGTCAGCTGACCGCCCTCCTCGTAGCCGACGTAGCCAGGCGGCGCGCCGACCAGCCGCGCGACCGAGTGCTTCTCCGAGTACTCGCTCATGTCGATGCGGATCATCGCCCGCTCGTCGTCGAACAAGAACCCGGCGAGCGCCTTGGCCAGTTCGGTCTTGCCCACACCGGTGGGGCCGAGGAACAGGAACGAGCCGGTCGGCCGGTCCGGGTCGGAAATCCCGGCCCGCGCCCGCCGCACCGCGTCGGACACCGCCTGCACCGCACGCGCCTGCCCGATCACCCGGTGGCCGAGCTCGTCCTCCATCCGCAGCAGCTTGCCGGTTTCACCCTCGAGCAGCCGCCCGGCCGGAATCCCGGTCCAGGAGGACACCACGTCGGCCACGTCGTCAGGGCCGACTTCCTCCTTGACCATAAGATCCTTTTGATCAGAACTAGCAGTGCTGCTTGCCGCGTCAACCTCTGCTTGGACCGCGGGGATGTCGGCATACAGCAGCCGCGACGCGGCCTCGTAGTCACCATCACGCTGTGCCCGCTCGGCCTGGCCCTTCAGGTCATCGAGCCGCTTCTTCAGCTCGCCAACCCGGTTCAGGCCGCCCTTCTCCTGCTCCCAGCGGGCGAGCAGCGCGGTGAGCTGCTCCTGCCGGTCGGCGAGATCCCTGCGCAGCCGCTCGAGGCGTTCCTTGCTGGCCGCGTCCGACTCTCTGGCCAGCGCCATCTCTTCCATCTTCATCCGGTCGACGATGCGGCGCAGCTCGTCGATCTCGACCGGCTGGGAGTCGATCTCCATGCGCAGCCGCGAGGCGGCCTCGTCGACCAGGTCGATGGCCTTGTCGGGCAGGAAGCGCGCGGTGATGTACCGGTCGGACAGCGTGGCGGCGGCGACCAGGGACGCGTCGGAGATCTGCACCTGGTGGTGCGCCTCGTAGCGGCCCTTCAGCCCGCGCAGGATCGCGATCGTGTCCTCGACGCTGGGCTCTCCGACCAGGACCTGCTGGAAGCGGCGCTCGAGCGCGGGGTCCTTCTCGATCCGCTGGCGGTATTCATCCAGCGTGGTGGCGCCCACCATGCGCAGCTCACCACGGGCGAGCATCGGCTTGAGCATGTTGCCGGCGTCCATCGCGCCCTCGGCCGCACCTGCTCCCACAACGGTGTGCAGTTCGTCGATGAACGTGATGACCTGGCCGTCGCTCCGCTTGATGTCATTCAGCACGGCCTTGAGCCGTTCCTCGAACTCGCCGCGGTACTTGGCACCGGCCACCATCGCGCCCAGGTCGAGCGCGACCAGCCGCTTGTTGCGCAGTGACTCGGGCACGTCGCCGGCCACGATCCGCTGGGCCAGGCCCTCGACGACGGCGGTCTTGCCGACGCCGGGCTCGCCGATCAGCACCGGGTTGTTCTTGGTGCGCCGGGAGAGCACCTGGACGACCCGCCTGATCTCGGTGTCCCGGCCGATGACCGGGTCGAGCTTGCCGTCCCGGGCGGCCTGGGTCAGGTCGACGCTGAACTTCTCCAGCGCCTTGTAGGTGTCCTCGGGGTTCTCGCTGGTCACCCGCGCGCTGCCGCGGATCTGGGTGAACGCCTCGAGCAGCGCCTCGGGGGTGGCCCCGGCCGCGGTGAGCAGGCCGCGGGCCTCGCCGCCCTCGGCCGCGAGGCCGACCAGCAGGTGCTCGGTGGAGACGTACTCGTCGCCGAGATCGCGGGCCCGCTCCGCGGCGGCCTTGATCGTGGCGTACATCGGCCTGGACAGCCCCGGCTCGCTGAGCGTGGCGCCGCGAGCGTGCGGCATCCGGTCCAGCCGGGCCTTCGCTTCCTTGACGATCGTATTCGGGTCCGCGCCAACCGCGCGCAGCAGCGGAGCGCTAGTGCCGTCGCCTTGCTCGATGAGCGCGACCAGCAGGTGCAACGGCTCTACCTGCGGGCTGCCGTCGGCGGCGGCCTGCCGCATCGCAGCCGTCACCGCTTCCTGACTCTTGCGAGTCAGCTTGTCGTCCGCCATATTTACTTGCCCTCTTGAGTCTTGAACGTGTGCTGCCGGGCGTCGCGTATAGGTACCAGCGCGGCGCGCGGATCGCCGGCGGACCGCCGCAGCTCAGCCAGCCGCGCCGCGACGGCACGGGTTGATTCGAGTTCCATCCGCAGCTGAGTTACCTCGGCATGCAGTTCGGCGACCAGCCGGCGTGCCTGGTCCAGCTCCCTGAGCTGGTCAAGAATGAGCTTGATTCCGGAGAGGTTGACCCCCTCCTCCTGGGACAGCCGCTGCACCTCACGCAACGCGAGGATGTCTCTCATCGAGTACCGGCGCTGGCCGGTGCCGCCGCCGCGCCCGGCGGACCGGCCTGGTGAGACCAGGCCGATCCGGTCGTAGGCGCGCAGCGTCTGCGGGTGCATGCCGGCCAGCTGAGCGGCGACGGAGATGACGTAGACCGGCAGATCGTCCGACATTTCGTAGGAACTGGTCATTGTCGTCTCCTCCCTCCTCAGGTTTCCTTCGCTCGTTCTAGTAGTTCTTCCCGCGGGTCCTGGCCCGCAGTGGCCTCACGCAGGTGCTCGATCGCGTCCTTGGCCTTGTTGCTGAGCTTGTCCGGCACCGCGACCTCGACGGTGACGAGCATGCCGCCGCTGGTCCCGTCCTTGCGCCGGACACCCTTGCCAGCCACCCGGAACACCCGTCCGTTCGGGGTGCCCGGCGGGATCCTGACCGTCACCGGGACACCCCGGTGCGACGGCACCTTGATCTCCGCGCCGAGGGTCAGTTCGGGGAACGTCACCGGCACGGTCACCGTGAGGTTGTCACCCGACCTGCCGAACACCGGATGCGGCTTCACGTGCACCCGGACGTACAGGTCGCCGGCCGGGCCGCCGCGCTCACCTGGAGCGCCCTTGGCCTTGAGCTTGATCCGCTGCCCGTCCGCGACACCGGCCGGGATGCGGACCTGGATGACCTTCGAGCTCATCGCCCTGCCACTGCCGTGGCAGTCCGTGCACGGGTCGTCGACCACGAGCCCGCGGCCGTGACACTCGTGGCACGGCTCGGAGATCCCGAACGATCCCTGGCTCTTGCTCTCCAGTCCCGTTCCCTGGCAGGACGGGCAGACCCGCGGCACGGTGCCGGCCTTGGCGCCGGTGCCCCGGCAGGTGGGGCATGGCCCCTCGCCGGTCAGCCGCAGCGAAACGGTGGATCCTTCGATCGCGTCGCCGAATGAGAGCGTGGTCTCGGTTTCGACGTCCGCGCCGCGGCGAGGACGGTTCGCGGTGCCCGTCCGGTTGCCGAACACGCCGCCGAGTAGGTCACCGAGCCTGCCGCCGGCGTCGCCGGCCCCGGAGAAGATATCGCCGAGGTCGAAACCGCCGCCGAAACCGCCCTGCCCGGGCCGGGTGCCGGTAGGAACCCGGAAACCGCCGCCGAACATCGAGCGTGCCTCGTCGTACTCCTTGCGGTGCTTCTCGTCCGAGAGGACCGAGTACGCCTCGGAGACTTCCTTGAACTTCTCCTCGGCGGACGCGTCCCCCTTGTTGGCATCCGGGTGGTACTTACGGGCCAGCTTGCGGTACGCCGCCTTGATCTCCGCCTGCTTGGCGGTCTTCGCGACCCCCAGGGTCTTGTAATAGTCCTTCTCGAGGTAGTCCTTGGTGCTCATCCCGCCTCGCTGGCTGTCTAGTTTCCTTCCTCGTCCGGTGACGGCCACGAGGGTTCATTGCTGGCACCATCGGGACCGGTACCCGGTTCCGCGACGGCAACCCGAGCCGGGCGCAGGATCCGCTCGCCGACCATATAGCCCGGCTGCAGGATGTCCACGCACGTATCCTCGGTCACATCGGTTGAGTAGGAGCTGGTAAGCGCTTCATGAATCTTCGGGTCGAACGAGTCGCCCTTTTCGCCGTACGTGACCAGCCCGAGCCGGCTGACCGCCGCCTGGAGCTGGTCGGCGACCGACTTGAATCCGCCGGATAGCTCGCCGTGCTCGCGGGCCTGGTCGATCGCGTCGAGCACAGGCAGCAGGCCGATCAGCGTGGCCGCCACTGCCTGTTCCTTGACGCTGGCCCGGTCGCGTTCGACCCGCTTGCGGTAGTTGGCGTACTCCGCCTGCAACCGCTGCAAGTCAGCAGTGAGCTCTGTTATCTTGGCGGCTGTGTTTTCCGGGTCGGCAGAGCCGACCTGGCCGGCTGGGCCGTCGCTCGCACCGGACGAGCCGGTACTCGCGGCGTCCTGGTCGGCTTCGCCGGCCTGGCCGGCGCCCGCTCGGGCTGAGGTGCCAGCCGTGCTGGCTGAGGTTGCCTCTTCGCGTTGCGTCCCCTGGCCGGTTTGCTGGCCCTTCACCGTTGGTTCATCCGTTCCCTCTGGGCCGCCCCCCGGCCGGCCGGCACCAGTGGTGCCGGCCGGCTTGGAGGCCGCATGCTTTCCCCGCCGCGCCTGCCCGGTGACAGGGTCGATGCGACGGTTGTCGTGGATCACCGGCCCCGTCTCCTCAGGCGTCGGCGTGTCGGATCCTGGCATCAGGCCGCTCCGCCCTCGCCAGTGCCGTCGTCCACGATCTCGGCTTCGACGACTTCGTCGTCAGCCGGCGTCTCAGCGCCAGACTCGGCGGTGGGCGCCTCGCTGGCCTGCTGTGCCTGGGTGGCCTGGTAGATGGCGGTACCCATCTTCTGGCTCACCTGAGCGGCCTTCTCGGTCGCGGACTTGATCTCGTCGGTGTCGTTGCCCTCAAGCGCCTTCTTCACTTCGGCGAGAGCCTCGCGCACCTCGGACTTGATGTCGTCGGGAACCTTGTCTTCGTTCTCGCCGAGGAACTTCTCGGTCTGGTAGACCAGCGAGTCCGCCTGGTTGCGGACTTCCGCCTCCTCGCGACGACGGCGGTCTTCCTCCGCGTACTCCTCGGCGTCCCGGACCATCTTGTCGATGTCGTCCTTGCCGAGCGCGGAACCACCGGTGATCTGCACCGACTGCTGCTTGCCCGTGCCCAGGTCCTTGGCGGACACGTTCACGATGCCGTTCGCGTCGATGTCGAAGGTGACCTCGATCTGCGGCACGCCACGCGGCGACGGCGCGATCCCGGCCAGCTCGAACATGCCGAGCTTCTTGTTGTAGGCCGCGATCTCACGCTCGCCCTGGAACACCTGGATCTGCACCGACGGCTGGTTGTCCTCGGCCGTGGTGAAGATCTCCGACCGCTTGGTCGGGATCGTGGTGTTGCGCTCGATCAGCTTGGTGAAGATGCCGCCCTTGGTCTCGATGCCCAGCGACAGCGGGGTCACGTCGAGCAGCAGGACGTCCTTCACCTCGCCCTTGAGCACGCCGGCCTGTAGGCAGGCGCCGACGGCGACGACCTCGTCCGGGTTGACGCCCTTGTTCGGCTCCTTGCCGCCGGTCAGCGACTTCACCAGGTCGACGACCGCGGGCATCCGGGTGGATCCGCCGACGAGCACCACGTGGTGGATGTCGTCGATCTTGACGCCGGCGTCCTTGATCACCTGCTGGAACGGGTTCTTGCACCGGTCGAGCAGATCAGAGGTCAGCTTCTGGAACTCGGCCCTGGTGATCTTGGTGTCCAGGTGCAGCGGCCCGTCCGGGCCCTGGGTGATGTAAGGCAGGTTGATCTGCGACTCGGTGGACTGGGAGAGTTCGATCTTCGACTTCTCCGCCGCCTCACGCAGCCGCTGCAGCGCCATCTTGTCCTTGGACAAGTCGATGCCGTAGCCGTTCTTGAAGTCCCTGACCATCCAGTCAACGATCCGCTGGTCCCAGTCGTCGCCGCCCAGGTGGTTGTCGCCACTGGTCGCCTTGACCTCGACCACACCCTCGCCGACCTCAAGCAGGGACACGTCGAACGTGCCGCCGCCAAGGTCGAAGACCAAGATGGTGGCTTCACCCTCCTTGTCCAGGTGGTAAGCAAGCGCCGCGGACGTCGGCTCGTTGATGATCCGGAGCACGTTAAGGCCCGCGATCGTGCCGGCTTCCTTGGTGGCCTGCCGCTGCGCGTCACTGAAGTACGCGGGGACGGTGATCACCGCGTCGGCGATCTTCTCGCCCAGGTAGGCCTCCGCGTCCCGCTTCAGCTTCTGCAAGATGAACGCGCTGATCTGCTGCGGGGTGAACTTCTTGCCGTCAATCGTGACGGACCAGTCGGTCCCCATATGACGCTTGACTGACCGGATCGTCCGGTCCACGTTGGTCACGGCCTGCCGCTTGGCAACCTCGCCGACCAGAACCTCAGAGTTCTTAGCGAAGGCGACGACCGACGGGGTCGTGCGCGAGCCCTCGGCGTTGGCGATGACCGTGGGCTCTCCGCCCTCAAGGATGGCGACGACCGAGTTGGTCGTTCCGAGGTCAATACCTACCGCACGTGCCATGAGCTATCCCTTGATGTTGTTGAAGTTGAGTAATCCGGGCTCAAGCTTGCCAGCCGCGCCCGGCGCCGTCAAATGACTTGAGTCACTTACGCTCAACTTTACGGAGCCCCGGATCATTCCCGCCCCGCCCGAAGATTCTCGCCCCGCTCCCCCCGCGTCGGCCCGCCCAGCGCCGCGTCGGCCCGCCCAGCGCCGCGTCGGCCCGCCCGGCACCGCATCGGCCGCATCACCCGTGCCCAGACCGGGACAAATCGCCCATCTGGTAGGTGCCGCCGAGACTGCGTCCTGGCGGAAGCACCACCGTTTGTTATGACCGAGGCGCTTGGAGAGACGCGCTGATGGAGTTGATCACGAATGGTTTTACGTGCTATAGCACGTAAAACCATTCGTGA
>DASXDG010000423.1:0-3934 GCA_036490795.1 Streptosporangiaceae bacterium | reverse complement strand
CTGGGGCTTGCAGCCTGCGTCGGATGGCGCGTAAGGGGTCATATATGACCCCTTACGCACCACGGTCCCGTGCCTGGCCACAAGGCCCATTCACTGCCGCCTCAGGGGCAGCAATAGACGCGACGGCATCCGTGGTGCGACCGGCGGCGGCCAGGCATGGCCCGGGATCGAAGATCGTGCGCGTGGCGTTCCGGCTTCCCGGAACGCCACGCGCACGAATCTCGCGGTCCCGGTAACGATGACCCTTTTGTCCGGACATGGTTCCGGGCGGTCACGGTACGGACGGGCGGGCGTCGCACGGTACGCCCGGGCGTCGCCGCCGGGACGAGACGCAGGTCGGCACGTGCGAGCAGAAACACGAGCAGAAACAACGATGCCGGCGGCCGCGCATGGGCCGGTATCAAGCCGACGCGCAGCCGTTGGCCAAGCGCGCCGCAGCCGTAGGCCGGAGCCGCTTACCGGGTGAGCTTGCTCATGGGGACGTAGGTGGCGCCGGACTCGGGCCGCAGATCGGGCTCGCCGCGCTGCGGCCACAGGGCCAACGCGCGCTCGGCCTGGGCGGTTATGGTCAGCGTCGGGTTCACGCCGGGGTTGGCGCACACCGTTGACTCGTCCATCACATGCAGGCCCGGATGGCCGAACACCCGGTGGTATGCGTCCACCACCCCGCCGGCCGGCCCGGTTCCGATCGCGCAGCCGCCGAAGAGCGGACCCGACGGTGCGGCGCCGAACCGGTCGCGAACGAATTGCCAGTTGTCCGTGCGCGGATCAACCGGGGCGTTTGTCCAGCTCAGCTCGCCGAGCTGGTCCGAGACCTTGCGCAGGGCGCCCGAGGAGCGAGACGCGCGGAGCAGGCGCAGGGTGCCGTGAGCTCCCGCCGCGAAGATCACCTGGCTCGCGGTGAAGACACGGCCGGTCCAGCGGATCAAACCGGGTTTCGCGGTCAGCAGCTGGTAGCCGCCGTGCGGGAGCGGGCGCACCTCGGTCACGTCGACACCCAGGTGCCATGTCGCACCCGCGTGCTCGGCAAGGTACTGATAGGTCCCGCCCATCCGGTCGGCCTTGTCGTAGTGCAGGGCGAGTTCGGCCTTCCAGTCGGTGATGCCGGCCCCGGGCCCGCTCGCGAAGAACGCGTCGCCCGGCACCTCAAGCGGGCCGGTAGCCGGTGCCTGAATGTGCCGGCCCGCGACCAGTACGCCGACGCGATACCCCTTTTGCGTCAGCCTTAGCGCCGCAACGCTCCCGCCGAACCCCGCACCGATGATCAGGACGTGATAGTCCATTGCGCGACCCCTCCCCCGATGTCCGCTGAACGGGCCTATACCCCGTTCAGCGGACTATCATCCGAGGTCAGGGCAGATATAGCTTGACCGTGAAGGTCTGCGAGAGACCGGAGGGCTTCGCCCCGGTGAAGATGACGGTCATGTGGGTGTAGGCCAGCTCGCCCGGGTGGCCCTTCACCGCGACGCTTCCCCACAGCACGTTCAGGGCCTGGTACTCCTTGGTGTGGCCGGCCGCGCAGTTCGGGTTGCAGTTGTTGACGCCGAGCACGCTGGTGGCGCTGGCAACCTGCGGAGTCCAGCTGATCCAGTGCATCTTGACGTAGGTGTCGTTGCCGTCGCCGCAGTACGTCACGTAGCTCTTAGGCTTGGTCTGCGCGTGCTGACCCGGGCAGTCGAACATGACCATCTGCTCGGAGTAGAGGCGGGGCAACGTCCTGTTGGCCGGGTGGCCGGGTGACGCGTAAGCCGTCCCGCTGATACCCAGCACCGCCAGGGACACGGCGGCAAGCAGCAAGCGCTTCTTCACGATTCCTCCTCAAGGACAATACTTCGGCGGCGACCGGGCGCCATGGGAGCACAAAATCACGGTTGTGATCTTCTCCGCAATCCGGGACCGCCGCCGGAACCTGGCCGTCCAGTCGCGGCGAGGACACCGGCCGTGCAGACGGCGAACCCGGCGACCACGGCGGGGGTCGCGCGCACGCCTGCCTGCTGGATAATCCAGCCGGTGGTGTAAGGCAGGACCGCGCCACCCAGCATGGAGGCCGCCACCAGATAGCCGACCGCGCCGGAATCAGCACCGGATTCCGACAGCCAGGCCAGGCCGGTCGGCCAGACCGGTCCGAGCGTCAGGCCGGCGATGGCGTACGCGTACGGCGCGGCCGGTTTGGCGAGCGCGAACACGAGCACGACCGCGGTAGCTCCGATGCCAATCAGCACGATCCGCTTCGGGCTCACCCGCATTGCGACCGGCACGACCAGGAACCGGCCCGCGGTCAGGCACAGCCAGAACGCCGAGGTCGTCGCGTCGGCAAACGCGGACGAATAGCCGAGGGCCCTGAGATGCGTGGGCGCCCAGCCGGAGACACCACCCTCCACGCCGAGGTACAGCAGGTAGGCGACCATGAACAGCCAGGCTCGCCGCGACAGCCGGCCGCGCACGACCGCGGGGGCCGCGATGGCCTCGGCCACGACGGCACCGGCACCGGCACCGGCAGGGACAGAAGCAGGAACCGTGCCGATCCGCGCCATCAATGGCCCGACCGCGACGGCGACCAGCGCGGTGCCGCCGAACAGCCACGACATGTGATCCTTGGCCAGAACGGCGACCAGCAGCGGCGCCACGACAGCACCGACGCCGAACAGGGCGTTCAACAGGTTGAGCATCGCGCCCTTACCCTGGTCGAACGCGTCGGCGAACAGCCGGTTCAGGCTGAAGTCACAGATCCCGAACCCGAACCCGGCCACCGTCACCCCGGCGAGCACGAGCCACCACTGGGACGCCGCCGCCACCGCGCCGGTGCCGACGGCGACCGAGGCGAGGGCGATCAGCAGGCGAGTGCGCGGCGCGAGCCGGCGCGAACCCCACAACGCCCAGCTCACCCCCGCGAGCGAGCCGCCGAAGTTCGCGGCCAGCACCGTTCCCGCGGTGGTGCGCGGTATGCCGAACCTGGTTTCCAGGTACGGCAGCAACGGACCGTAGAACGAGGTGAGCGCGCCGACCATCATCGTCGCGCCGAACGCGCCGGCTATCGCGCTTGGCGGTAGTGGCCCTCCCCGTGTCTGGTCCATCTGGCCATCATTCGCAGGCCAAGTGAAACCTTCAAGCGGATACCTCGTTGAGTTTGCCGGTGGCGACGTCGAAAACGAAACCGCGCACTGAGTCCTTGTGCGGGACGAACGGGCTCGCCTTGATCCGGGCGATCGACTGCCGCACGTCCTCGTCCAGGTCGGGGAACGCCTCCGCTGACCAGGCCGGCTTGATCCCGGTGTCGTCCTGGATCGCGCGCTTGAACTGGTCGTCGGTGAAGGTGAGCATGCCGCAGTCGGTGTGGTGGATGAGCACGATCTCGGTGGTGCCGAGCAGCCGCTGGCTGATCGCTAGCGAGCGGATCTCGTCGTCGGTGACGACACCACCGGCGTTGCGGATCACGTGGGCCTCCCCCTCGGCCAGGCCCAGGATCGCGTACACGTTGAGGCGCGCGTCCATGCACGCGACCACCGCGATGTGCTTGGCGGGCGGCAACGGCAGCGGGCCGGTGAACCCCTCCGCATACCGGGCGTTGTTGGCTAGCAACTCATCGGTGACGCTCATGAAGCCCCTCCCATAAAAACGACTGGATTAGTAGACTAGCCCGGGACCGGGCGGAAACACCACTGTTAGGGCTTACGCGGAATGGATGAGACAAGAGACCCTGCCCGCGGCGATCCCCGGGTCACAACCAGTCCATCCTCCGGCCCCTTCCGGCCGGTCCGCTCACTTTGCCTGCCACGCGATCGTTTCCATGCCTGTTTCGCCCGGTATGGGTGTACGGCTCACAGGCAAAGCCTTGGTCCGGGCCCCGCGGCAGGGCCGATCCCGGGCGATCCGGAACAGCAAGTGCCCCTCCTGCCCACCGCGCCGCCGTTACGTAACGCGGCAACTATGTCCG
>DASXDG010000422.1:0-9777 GCA_036490795.1 Streptosporangiaceae bacterium | reverse complement strand
CCAGCCGCGCGTACGAGCCGAGGTGTGAGTCCAGGACGGGAAGCGAGCCGAACCCGCCGTTGTGCGCCATGATCCGTCCGTCCATCGTGAACGGATGCGTGTTCAGCGGCGACCTGCCGCCGGCCGTCGCCCAGCGGACGTGGGCGATGAACTGGGCGGATTCTGCCTGCTTGGCCTCGTGGATCCACTCGGAATCCGCGTAGGCGGGCTCCGGCTGCTTGTCCAGGACAGGCATTGCGGCCTGGTCGAAGAAGCCGATGCCGCTGCCGTCGACGTTGCGGTGGCTCTGCTTCTCCAGCGAGTCGGGTGCGTCAAGCAACCAGAACGTCGCCTTCACCCGCGCGGTCCCCGCGGTCAACCCGAACAGCCGGCACATGAGGCCATTATGCGGCTACGCCGCCGGGCACGAACCCGGCGGCGTAGTCCCATGGTCTCCATCGGCACGGAGCAGGCACTGCCGGCGATGATCGCCGCGACGATGTCCCGGGCTGAAGCACCGGCGTTAGTTATGACTCCCTGCGGGTGATCAGGGAGGCGAGCGTGTGCAGGTCAGCGGCCCCGGCCGGGGTGGGTGCGGCGGCGGACAGGGCTTGCAGGGCGGCGGCGGTGCGGCGGCCGGCTTCGGCGTGGGCCCAGGCGCGGCCGCCCGCGGCCTCGACGAGGTCGGCGGCGTACCCCACGTCGAGGTTGCCTTCGGCCGCGTAGGCGGAGGCCAGCGCGGTGCCGGCCGGCGTATCGGAGGACAGGGCGAACACGACGGGCAGGCTCTTCTTGCGTGCGGCCAGGTCGTTGCCGGCCGGCTTGCCGGTGACCGAGGGGTCGCCCCAGATGCCGAGCAGGTCATCGACCAGCTGGAAGGCCAGGCCGAGCTCGCGGCCGAAGGCCCGGTAGGGAAGAGCCTGCGCGGCGGTCAGGCCCGCCGTCATGGCGCCGAGCTGGCAGGCGACGCCGAGCAGCGCGCCGGTCTTACCTTCCACCATCGTCAGGCATTGCTCGACGTCGATGTCGGAACGATCCTCGAAGGCGACGTCGGCGGACTGGCCAGCGCACAGTTCGCGCACCGCGGTTGCCAGCACGCGCGTCGCGTCCGCGTCGGCCAGTTGCTCGACGGCGAGCGCGAGCAGCGCGTCCCCGACCAGGATCGCCTGACCGGTGCCGAACACCGTCCAGGCGGCCGCCTGGTGACGTCGGATCAGGTCGCCGTCCATCACGTCGTCGTGCAGCAGCGAGAAGTCGTGCACGAGCTCGACGGCGACTCCGGCGGAAACGGCGGACGAGTCAGCTCCGCCCGCGGCCCGCGCGCAGGCCAGCGCGAACGCGGGACGGATTGCCTTGCCGGCCGTGCTCGCCGGGTTGCCCTCCGCGTCCCACCAGCCGGCGTGATAACCGGCCATGTGCCGCATCTGCGGCGGTAGTGAATCGATGGCTCCACGATGCGCTGCGGAAACGATCCCCCGTGTCTGCGTCAGGAGGAGGGTGGCGTTCCTGGCGATCACGTTCATGGTCACTCATCGTAACTGTATAATTGCATTAAGTGAAGGGGAGAATGGTGGTGAGGATATGAACAAGTCGCTTAGGCTGCGGCGCGTTCCTGTCACGACCGCCCGAAGTGGCCGCGTCTACGTGGCCACGGTATTCGAGGACGCCGAATACGGCGTGATCCGGTCGGACGCGGCAGAACTGATAGCAGCCACGACTGGCAATGCGGCAACGGAGCCAGGAACGGGCAGCGTTCCAGCGGTCAGTGGCACGATGTTCGCCGTCTCCTATCTGGACCGGTACGGCCGGGCAGGCGGATACGCCCTGGTAGCGGACCGCGGCAACGAAAACAGAGCCGAGGACATCGCGCGCGGGTGGATGCGCGTGCTGCGCAGCCGGCGGCTGACGATCGCCGACGTGCCGGCGTTGTGCTGGGGCGCGCGGCGCGCCCAGGCGATGATCGCCGAGGCGGCGCCGGACTACGTGGTGGGCAACCCGGTCACCGCGCACAACGCGAGGGTCGTCACGGACCTGGACCGGGTGCCGGACGGCGCGCGAGTCGCGCTGCCCGCGCACGGCGCGTCGCTCGCGGTCCGCGCCGAAGCCGCCGCGCGCGGCATGCTGGTGACCGACGCGACCTGTCCGCTGGCAGCGGCGGCGCACACCGACGCGGCGGCGTATGCGAGCAGGGGCGACACCGTGGTGGTGATCGGCGACCTCGCGCACGCGGCGACGCGGGTGCTGGCCGGGCAGGCCGGCGAGGCGGGCGTGATTGTCGAAAGCGGCGAGCAGGTGAGCCAGCTCACCGGCATCGACCCGGAGCGGGTCTCGTTCGTGATCGACCCCGGCATGCGCACCGAACACGCGCTGGCGATCCTGGCCGTGCTGCGCCGCCGGTTCCCGCACCTGCGCGGGCATCACTTCGACGTGCTCTGCGACGCGGCATCGGACCGGGCGCGTGCCATCGAGTCGGTGGCGGCCCGCACCGAGCTCATGCTGGTGGTCACCGGATCGCGCGGTGAGCTGCCGGGAATGGCCGTGACGAAGCTCGCGGACCTCACCCCGGACCTGCTCGACGGGATCACCTCGGTGGGCCTGGCCAGCACGCTGGACGCGCCGCCCGGGCTGGCCGGCGACGTGCAGCGCGCGCTGTCCGGGCTGGGACCGCTCAGCATCGTCCGGTACGGCGCCAGCACCCGCGCGACCGAAACCGTCACGCCAGCGCCGCTGCCTGCGTGAGCAGACGCGCGGCCGACTTGTTGGCGGCGTGCGGCCGCAGCATCGACCGCAGCCGTTTCAGCGCGCCGGTCGCGCGTCCTGAGCGCAGGTACGGGTAATCATCGAGGAAGCTATGCCAGGTGGCGACCGCCTCGTCGAGGTGACCGTGGGCTAGCTGGAGTTCGGCCAGCCATGCCGTGGTGATCGCGCGGGAGCGCCGCTCGCCGGGCGGGCGGTGCCGCACCGACGTCGTCATCGCGTCGATCGCGCCGCGCCGGTCACCCAGCAGGTCGCACACGGCGGCCTGCTGGTGGGCCAGCGCGGCCGGATGGTAGCTGCCCATGCCGAAGCTGGCCGAGCTGGCCCTGCTGAGCAGGCGTTCGGCCGCGCCGAGCGCCTCAAGGGCGCCGTGCCGGTCACCGTCCGCGGCGGCCGCCACCGCTACCTGGCCGAGGAAGAACGCCTGGCGTTCCGGCGGGAACTGGCGGCGCCCGGTGCTCGCCGCGACTTCGGCGAGTTGCAGCGCGGGCCGGTGATGGCCGAGCTCGCGGGCCTGCACGGACATCGCGCGCAGGCCGATCGCGTAGGCGGCGGGATCGCCGTTGCGCACCGCGAGGTCGAGCGCCGCCCGGTAGTAGCGCTGGGCGAGCGCGTGCTGATCGTCGTCGAAGCACATGAACGCGCACAGGTAGGTGAGCTGGGTGGCCACGCCGAGCATCCGCGCCCGCAGCGGCTTGCTCGCCGCCGCGTTCAGGCACGGCGCGACGTCGTAGGCGAGGTAGGCGGCGAGCGCGGAGCGGGCATGGCCGCCACCGGAATTCGCGTCGGCCTCGGTGAACAGTGACATCATCTGCTCCGCCGCGTCGACCCGCGCGGGCACGAGGCGGTCCAGGTCCGTAACGTGACCACGACCAGGCCGGACCGGATCGCGGACCTGCGCCCACGCGGGCACGGCGAGGGCGGCCAGGCTGTACGCACTATTAGTCAGGAGGCGGCGCCGTTCGCCGCTGAATGCCGCTAGCTGGACGAGCATATCTATCGCATCCTCGGAACGTTGCTCAGTGCCCTCTGCGCGAGGGCCCTGCTGTACCGAAAAGCCGGCGTCGGCGAGGGTGACCGGCCGGCCTAGGCGGCGCGAGAGTGTCTCGGCGAGCAGAGCGGGCACCGGTCCCCACGGACGCCGGCCGGCCAGCCAGTGCGACACGGCCGACCTGTCATAGCGCAACGTCAGTCCGGTTTCCGCCCCGGTCGCGTTGACGGCCTTGGCGAGCTGCTGTTCGGTCCAGCCCGTCTCGGTGAGCAACCGGCGAAGGGAGTGGTTCGGGCTGACCACGATGCGTGTCTCCTCAGGGTCGCGTCATGCTTCCTCATCGGTACATCAGCGTCATCGTCTCACATCGCTGCGTAATCAGACGGGGCTTTGATTACGGGTTATGCCGAGGCGGAAGGAAATTATGTTTCTCAAGTGACTGGTGAGAATGCGCAACAGAAGGTTGCCGCGCAACACATCCAGGTCACAATCCGCTGGCACGGCGCCATAACGAACTGGCTACATGAATGCCATGGACGTCATGACGCTGCCCCCGGGAATGGGCGAGCCCAGTTCCCGGCAGAACACCGGGTTGCCGGGCGTCGACATCGTGCAGCACGGCCCCGGCGAGATCTTGATCGTAGCGGCGGGGCCGGTAACCGGAGCGAGCATGCGCGTCGCCGCGCTGCTGCGTGAACGCGGATTCGGCGTCACCGTGGCCAAGTCACGGTGGGTCGTTCCGGTGCGGGCCGAACTCCTCAACCTGGTCACCAGGCACCGGCTAGCGGTGACCCTCGAAGACTCTCCGGCGGAAGGTGGAGGGGCCGGCGCCGCGCTCGCCCAGGCGTGCGCGGTGGCCGGCATCTCCACGCCGGTCCGCGGCATCAGGTTGCCGCGCGGGTTCTTCGAGCACCGCGAGGTGCTGCTGACCATCGCCGGCCTGATCGGAGTCGACGCCGCACTGGCCGGCCGCACTGCCGCCGAACGCAGTGCCGCTCAACGCAGTGCCGCTCAACGCAGTGCCGCTGAACGCAGCGTCGCTGAACGGAATGGAGCTCATCCTTGATCACACGCTTGCCAACCGGGCCTACCGGCACCGGGACCTCCGCCGCCCGTCTGCGCGAGGAGCCGTCGCGACCACCGGAAGAAACGCAGCAATCCGGCCTGCACATACCGGAGCTGTACTGTCCCGATCCGGTCCGCGACGATCCGGCGCTAGGCGAGGAGGTGAACGACAAGCTGGTCGACTGGGCGGCGGAGGTTGGCATCTACGAGGGCCGCCTGGACAAGCTGCGCGAGCACAACTTCGGGCGGCTGATGATGCTCGGCCATCCCGACTGCGACGACCCGGACCGGCTGCTCGCGGCCGCCCGCTGCGGCCTGGCCGAGTGGTCGGTGGACGACCACTACGTGGACCTCGACCCGGCAGAAGCCGAACCCGAGCTGATCGGCCTGCGGCTCGCCCTGTGTCACGCGGTCGTCGACCCGGTCCGGCTTCCGGTGCGCTACAACCACCAGTTCGAGGAGGTGGTGCAGAAAGAACCGGTTCTGAAGGCGTTCCGGTCCTGCTTGGCCCACCTGCACAAGTACGCGTCCCTCACCCAGGTGGCCCGGCTGCGGCACGAGCTGGCCGTCATGTTCGTCGCCTACGGCCAGGAGGCCGAGTGGCGCGCGCACAAGCGAACACCGCCGGTCTGGGAGTACCTGCTGCACCGGTACGAGAACGCGTTCTTCCCGTGCATGGTGCTCACCGACCCGGTCGGCGGCTACGAGCTGCCGCCGCAGGAGTTCGCGAACCCGCTGGTCCGCCGCACCTACCTGCTGGCCGGGCTGACCACGGTGATGCTCAACGACATCTACTCGATGGGGGTGGAAGACCCGACAGACACCAACTTGCCCGGGCTGATCGCGGCCGAGGAAGGCTGCGATCTCCAGGATGCCGTCTACAAGGCGGCCGCGATGCACGACGACGCGATGCACACCTATGAGGCGGAGGCCGCGGCCTTCGCCAGCACTGGATCTCCAGAACTCAAGCGGTTCCTGCACGGCGTGTGGAACTGGATGGGCGGCGCGAAACAGTGGCACGCGACCAGCCCTCGCTACCAGAAGGGATCTGATCAATGACAGCCATCTCTGACCAGCACGTTCTCGACAGCCGGTACCAGCGTTCGGTGGCCGACTACTGGAATGCCGAACGCGACCCCGTCAACATCCGCCTCGGCGAGGTCGACGGAACCTACCACCACCACTACGGCGTCGGCGACGTGGACTGGTCAGTGCTGGACGGACCCGATGACGGTGTGATCCGTGAACTGCACCGGCTCGAATGCGCGCAAGCCGACCTGCTGGTCAGCCATCTGGGCCCGCTCACCGTGCAGGACCGCGTACTGGACGCGGGCTCGGGCCGCGGCGGCTGCAGTTTTGTCGCGAACCAGCGGTCCGGCTGCTATGTCGACGGGGTATCGATCTCGGAGTCGCAGGTCGCCTTCGCCAACGGGCAAGCGGCCGAACGAGGAGTGGACGGCAAGGTCAGGTTCCACTTCAGGAACATGCTCGAAACCGGCTTCGAGACCGGCGCCTACCAGGCGATCTGGAACAACGAGAGCACTATGTACGTCGAGCTGGGGCTGTTGTTCGCCGAGCACGCCAGGCTGCTGCGCCGCGGCGGCCGGTACGTGACGATCACCGGCTGCTACAACGACGCGTACGGGCTGCCCAGCCGCGCGGTCAGCCAGATCAACGCGCACTACATCTGCGACATCCATCCGCGCAGCACCTACTTCAAGGAAATGGCGAACAACCGGCTGGTGCCGATCGCGGTCACCGACCTGACCGCCGCGACCATTCCCTACTGGGAACTGCGGGCCAAGTCGGCGCTGGCCACCGGCATCGAAGAACCGTTCCTCGACGCGTACAAGGGCGGCAGCTTTCAGTACCTGCTAATCGCCGCTGACCGTGTCTGAGGCCGCTGTCAGTCAGCGACGCGTCCTGCTCGCATCCCCGCGCGGCTTCTGCGCGGGGGTGGAGCGGGCCGTCGCCACGGTGGAGCAGGCGCTGAGCAAGCACGGCAGCCCGGTCTACGTGCGGCACCAGATCGTGCACAACGCGTACGTGGTGAGCGCGCTGGAACGCAAGGGCGCCGTGTTCGTCGATAACCTGCGCGACGTGCCGCACGGCGCGACCATCGTCTTCTCCGCGCACGGCGTCTCCCCCGCCGTCCGCGCCGAGGCGGAGATCCGTGACCTGCGACCGGTCGACGCGACCTGCCCGCTGGTTTCCAAGGTGCACAAGGAGGCGGTGAAGTTCGCCGAGGACGGCTACGACATCTTGCTGATCGGGCACGCAGGGCACGAGGAGGTGATCGGCACCACCGGTCACGCACCGGACCGGATCCAGGTCGTCGACGGGCCGCACGCGGCCGCCGGCGTGACGGTGCGCGACGAAACGAAAGTGGCCTGGCTGTCCCAGACCACGCTGTCGGTGGACGAGACTATCGACACGGTGACCGCGCTGCGGGCCAGGTTCCCGGACCTCGCCAACCCGCCGAGCGACGACATCTGCTACGCCACGCAGAACCGGCAGAACGCGGTCAAGCTCATCGCCGCGCAGTCCGATCTCGTCCTGGTGATCGGGTCGCGCAACTCATCCAACTCGGTCCGCCTGGTGGAGGTGGCGCTCGCCGAAGGTGCTGCCGGGGCGTACCTGATCGACGGCCCTGACGACATCCAGGACCGCTGGCTGAGCGGCGTGATGACGGTCGGCGTGACATCGGGCGCCTCGGCGCCGGAAGTTCTCGTCCGCGGCGTCGTCGAGAACCTGTTCTCGGCCGGCTTCACCGACCTGCAGACGGTCGGCTCGGTTACCGAGACCCAGCACTTCGTGCTGCCGAGGAGCCTGATGGACTGACCATTAGTACCGGCGTTGGTACCGGCGGCCGCCCGGTGAATGCGGCGGCGGTCGCCGGGACAGCGAGCTCGTCGCGGTCCCTTATAACACGCCCTAACCGCCTAAACAGGCAGATCACAACGAGTCGTTCCAGCAGGCGGCGCGCTTTCCGCCAGTTCTATGCGTTGATCTCATAACTAATGGTGGTGCCTGGCCCACTCATATTCCCGATCCCCGCTGCAGTGTTCGCAGGCAGGAGATACGCTACGCGGGATTGCCGAAGCGTCGAAGTGGGGAGAAGTCATGACCAATCAGCCGGGCGATGGCCAGGGGCTGCCTCAATATGGCCAAGGGGGTTACGGCCAGGAGCCCGGAAACAACCAGGAGCCAGGCTACGAACCGCAGCCGGGATACGGGCAGCAACCGGGATACGGGCAGCAACCGGGGTACGGCCAGCCCGGTCAGCAGCCCGGGTACGGACAGCCCGGCCAGCAGCCAGGTTACGGACAGCCTGGTCAGCAGCCGGGTTACGGCCAGCCCGGTCAGCAGCCGGGCTACGGACAGCCTGGTCAGCAGCCCGGTCAGCAGCCGGCCTACGGACAGCCTGGTCAGCAGCCGGGATACGGCCAGCCCGGATCCGAGCAGCCGGGTTACGGTCAGCCGGGTTACGGTCAGCCCGGCCAGCAGCCGGGCTACGGCCAGCCGGGGTACGGCCAGCCTGGGTACGGCCAGCCCGGCCAGCAGCCGGGATACGGCCAGCCGCAGCAGGGGTATGGCCAGCCTCCGGGTTACGGGCAGCCGCCCGCGTACGGGCCGATGCAGGGGTACGGACAGCCCGGGTACGGCCAGGGGCAGTCTCCCTATGCTTCGTGGGGTACCAGGGTGGGCGCGTCCATCATCGACGCCCTGCCCAACATCGGGATCGGGATTATCGGCGAAGTCTTCCTGCACGTCAGCTACGCCGTGTACCTGCTGTGCGTACTTGCCTCATTGTGCTGGACCGGCTACAACCGCTGGTACAAGGCGGGGACCACCGGGCAGAGCCTGGGTAAGAGGGCCACGAACATCAAGCTGATCAGCCTCGCCACCGGCGAGCCGATCGGGCCGCTCATGGCGTTCGTCCGTGACCTCGCCCACATCATCGACGCGGTCATCTGCATGGTCGGCTACCTGTTCCCGCTGTGGGACGCCCAGCGGCAGACGCTCGCGGACAAGATCGTCGGGACCGTTGTCATCCCGATCGCTTGACCTGACCAGGTTCGCGCATCCCGCCGCCGGCGCAGTGGCCGGCGGCGGTTGCGCGATCTTCCTCTACCTGGTGAACCCGCACAGCCACCAGGTCTTCATACCGTGCCCGTTCCACGCGATGACCGGCCTGTACTGCCCCGCCTGCGGCGGGCTGCGGATGGTGCACGACCTGCTGCACGGTGACCTCACCGCGGCACTGCACGACAACGCGCTGGCCATCCCCGCCGTGATCATCGGCTTCGCCGCGTGGCTTAACTGGACGATCAGCCGTTGGCAAGGCCGGCCAGCACCCGCCAGACCGACCTGGCTCTCCCCCGCGATCATCGTGGTCATGATCGTGTGGACCGTCGTGCGAAACCTCCCCTGGCCCCCGTTCGCCGCATTGCGGCCCACCGCGCTATAGCGGCCCTCCGGTGCCGGGGCGGGCCGGCCCGGTTTGCGGCCCGGCCCGGCTGCGGCGCTGCGCGGCTAGCGGCCCGGCGCGGCTAGCCCCCGGGGGGCGATTTGTCCCGTTTGCCGCCCTTGGCGGCCGACCCGGCGTGGTCGGCGCCTCCGAGGGCGGATTAACGCGGTAAATGATTCCAATGCGGTAAATAACCCAGCTGTGAGCAACCTTTTCTGCCGTGAAAAGACAACCTTCCGCATTATCGGGGTCGGGCGGGCCCGATAGCTGAGGCTAACGTGAATTAAGTGTTGCACGGGGTGCATGTGCTGGTGTGCTACTCCCGCCTGCCGGGTTTCCCCGGTCCGCACGACACGCCTTGGCTTGCGGGAGAGGTTCGCGCGTGCCAGTCTTTCCCAAACTCACATGGCGGCTACGGCGAGGATCGAAGCGAAACCATGCGGCTGACGATCTGGGTCCGTCCCGGCTCCGCGCGACCCAGAATCGGCGGCGAGCGGGCCGGCGCACTGGTCGT
>DASXDG010000421.1:0-2955 GCA_036490795.1 Streptosporangiaceae bacterium | reverse complement strand
TCCCCGCGGAGCAGGTGCGAGAGGGCCGCACCGAATCCCAGCACGATCACCGGCAGGGACGACACCAGCACCACAACCGGCCAGGGCGCACGAGCCGCATGTGAGGCGTTGAGAAGGTGGTAAGCGACCTGCCCGAGCATCCCGAGCATCCCGAGTGCGAGAGCGCCCGATGGCGCTCCACTTGGCGAACTTCCGGGCCGACTGGGGCACGCCTGGCGAGAGCCAGGCGCCCATGGCGTAAGCGCCGTACGCTTCAACCCCGATCGGCAACGTGATCGCCGTGTTCAGGTGCGCGGCATTGGTTAGCGGCGGGCAGCGGCAGGGAAATTTTCACAACCCACTAGAAAATCACGGAAGGTTCCCCGGTTCCAGGGGAACCTTCCGCGATGCCGGTCACACGTCAGCCGGCCCTGCTGCCGCCTGGCGCTACTTGCGCTTGCGCGGGCCGATCTTGGACAGCCGGATACGGGCGATGACCAGCCAGATGATGCCGATGAGGATCATCGCGCCGATGCTGGTCAGCCAGTGGGCAGCGTCGTGTGTCCACAGCATGTCGGGGGTCTGGGTAGGCGGCGGTGAATGCGGGGCCGCCGTGGTCACCTCGGCCTGGATGACGTTGAGGTTGATCGTCGAGCCGATCGCGCCCAGGCCCCAGCGCGCGGGGGCGATCATCGCCACGTTGCCGAGCGTGCCCGCCAGGGGGAACAACCCGCCGGACAGCGCCACCTGGACCATGGTGACGCCGACAAGGATGGGCATCGTCTGGTCGCCCTTGGTGACCAGGGTGGAGATCGCCAGGCCGATCAGCATGGACGTCACCGACAGCACCGCGAGCGCGACAAAGATCTCGATCAGCGCCGTCCCCGGGATCACCACCCCGTTCGACGGCACCTTGATCCCGGCCAGGCCAACGAGAGTGACCAGCGCCGACTGCATAATGCTGATCAGGCCGAGCACGATCACCTTCGAGAACAGGTAAGCGCTGGCCGACAGGCCCGCCATCCGTTCTCGCTCGTAGATGTCGCGTTCCTTGATGAACTCGCGGATGGACAGCGCCGTGCCCGCCAGGACCGAGGACATCACCAGGATCATCACCATCTGGATGGCGCTGATGTTGGTGCCCGCCAGCTGCCCGGCCCCGTTGACCAGGCCGAGCTTGTCGGGCGTAGCCCGGACGAGCGCGCCGAGCAGGATCGGCATCAAGATCGTGGTGGCGATGAAGACGCGGTCGGCCTGCATGACCCGGCGGTACCGGCGGGCCATGGTGAAGACCTGGTTGAAGCTGCTGCGCTGCTTGGGGCGGGCGGCTTCCTCGCCCTCTGGCCGCCCGGCGTCGAGCCGCTGCTGGCGGACCGAGATCGGGGTGGCCACGTACTTCACGAACTCGGGCGAGTTGCGGTACTCGGCCGCGAAATCGCGCTCTGGCTCGTCGGCGAACGCCTGGAAGACGTCGGCCCAGTCCTCCCGGCCGAAATAACGCAGCCCGTCCGCGGGCGGACCGAAGTAGGCCATCTTGCCGCCTGGCTGCAGCACGATGAGCCGGTCGCACTGGTCGATCAGCTTGGACTCGACGTCGTGGGTGATGACGATGACCGACTGGCCTTTTTCCGCCGTCTTGTCGGCCATCGCCCGCATCTGCCGGAACATGTCCCGCTTGAGGTGCGGGTCAAGCGGCGACGTCGGCTCGTCGAGGAACAGCAGCGTCGGGCGGGTGAGCAGCTCCATGCCGATGTTGACGCGCTTCTTCTGCCCGCCGGAGAGCCGGTCGATGCGGGTGTCGGCATGCCTGGTCATCGACAGCTCGTCAAGGACCTCCCCCACCCGCTGGTTGCGCTCGGTCTCCCCGGTGTCCGGCGGGAAGCGCAGCTCGGCCTGGTAACCGAGCGCGGACTTGGCGGTGAGCTGGTCGTGGGTAACGGACTCCTGCGGCACCAGGCCGATGCGCTGGCGCAGCTCGTCGTAGTTCTCGTACAGGTCGCGGAAGTCGTAGAAGACGCTGCCCGTGTTGGACGGCCGCTTGCCGGTCAGCGCGTTCAGCAGGGTGGACTTGCCCGCGCCGGCCGGGCCGATGACCGCCATCATGGACCGCGACTCAAGCGGGAACGTGATCCCCTCGAGCAGCACCTTCTGCTTGCCGCCGTCACCGACGACGACCCGCAGGTCGTGCGCCTCGAACGTGGCGCGCCCGTCGTCGAGGTACTGAATCAGCTCGCCACCGACCAGCCGGTAGGTGGCGTGGCCGATCGCGATGATGTCGTTCTCGCTCAGCTCGGCTTCGTTGACCCGGTTGCCGTTGACGAACGTGCCGTTGTGACTGCCCAGGTCCAGGATCTGGTACCGGCCCGTCGGCGACAGCCGCAGCTCGGCGTGCTGCTTCGACACCCCGAGGTCGTTGACCACGATGTCGTTGTCAGGCCGCCGGCCGATCTTCATGACCTTGGACTGGATCCGCACCTTGGAGGTCGGCTCGCGCATCACGCCCGGCAGGAACGTGGTGTCGCCTGGCGCGGCCCCGTAGTTGTTGTCGCGGCGGCCGAAGTCAGGGAACGGAGCAGGCGACTCCAGCTCGAAGCGGAGCACGGGCCCGTCCTCCGGGTGCCCGAAGTGGACCACGGAGGGACCGGTGATCTCCAGGCGCATGACCCGCTCGGAGCCGACGAACGTGCCGTTGCGGCTGCCCCGGTCTTCGAGCACCCAGACCGGGCCTTCCGCCCGCAGCACCGCGTGCTCCCACGAGACACGAGCGTCAACAAGCGGGATGTCCGCGTGCTCGTCGCGGCCGATCCGGTACTCCTGCCCGCTGTTCAGCCGCTGGGTGTTACGCGGCGTGCGTACCAGCAGCGAAGGTGCGGAGCGCGAACTATGCGCAACTTGATTCCCCACCGCTGAATTCCTCCCGCTCACTCCGCCTCATCGGCAGGTTGTTCTGTACGTCGCAAGCCTGTTAGCGTCCGG
>DASXDG010000420.1:0-18220 GCA_036490795.1 Streptosporangiaceae bacterium | reverse complement strand
CGCCGTGTTGCCGGTGGTCGCGTCGACGGGGAGTTGCCCGGCCGCCCGCAGGGCGAGCCTGGTCTTGCCGACCCCGCCGGGGCCGGTCACCGTCACCAGCCGTGCGGTGCCGAGCAGCCGTGCGAGCGAGGTGAGCTCGCGTTCGCGGCCGACGAACCCGGTTACCTCTACCGGCAGGTGGCCCATCGGTATCGTGCTAGCCGTCATCGCCTGACCTCGTGGTCCACGGCATCCCCTCGTGTTGGCCGGGTCGTTCACCCACGTGGTGCCGCGTTAATGCACGTGTCATGCTGACCTCGCCAGAGCCGGACTGCGGAAGCCAGGGAGCGCTACGAACGTACCACGGCGCGTTCGTCACCTCGCAGCGAGCAACATCAAGATGTCGTCGCTCTGCCGGCCTGCGATGTGTGCGCGCAGGCTGTCCAGCACGCCGTCGAGCAGGCGGTCCGTATCGCCCTGCGTCGCCACCTCGGCTCCCGTCGCCGTATCGGTTCGCATCGCCGCGATGGCGCTTTCGGCGAGCGGAAAGTATGTGCCCGAGGTGTCGCGCGCCTCGGTGACCCCGTCGGTGTACATCAGCAGCTTGTCTCCGGAGCCGAACGGCACGGTGAACTTCTTGCACCACCCGTCCGCGAGATCGAGCAGGCCGAGCGGCGGCGCGGGGAACGTCTCGACGTACGACGCGGTGCCGCCGCGCAGCAGCAGTGGTGGCGGATGCCCGCAGCAGACCATGTCGGCGCCGCCGCAGCCGAACCCGGCAAGCAGCGCCGTGACGAACCGTTCCGGATGCTCCGAACGTGAGATCAGCGTGTGCAGCCGCACCGCGATGCCGGGCAGGCTGGACTCGGACATGGCGAGCTCCCGCCAGGCCGCGAGCACCTGCGCCCCCGTTTCGCTCGCGGGCAGCCCTGACCCCATGACGTCGCCGATCAGCAGCCGTACCCCGAACGGCGTGATCAGCGCGTCGTGGATATCGCCGCCCGCGTTCGCCGCCAAGGGGACGCGGCGCGCTTCCACGCGCAGCTGGCAGGCGAGAGCCGGAAAGATCACGGTAAGTGCGCTCCAGATTCCTCACCGCAATGGTAATCGGCTGACGACAGCGCGTTGCGCAATATGCGCAAACTTCATGCGCATATTTCTGTGATGGCTCTGCCCTCGTTGTGGCGCGAGCGACAAACCATGAGAAAACGCCCGACTGACAGGCGAGCTCGATGATCGTGCGCGTGGCGTTCCGGGAATCCGGAACGCCACGCGCACGATACTTAGAGTCTCGGCAAGCCCGCCCTCTTTGTGTAATTCGTCCCATCGGGCGCGGCGTCCCATGTTCCCGGGCAGGGCCGGCGCGGCCTCTTCCGCCGCGCGGCACGGCACGGTCCGCGCGCGGCGCAGCAGGGTCCGGTCTCAGCTCCAGACTTCATCACGCCTGGGGCCGCTACGCCAGCGCTGGTACCGGTGCCGCATCTCCTCGTCTTCCGCGAGGCGGCGCAGCATGCCGAGCCCGTAGGCGCGGATCACCCGCGGCATTGTGTACCTGGGCGGTTCGCCGGGTTCGCGCAGCAGCAGCGACCGCTCCGCCAGCATCGCGATGCCAACCGTGACGGTGTCGTCGCTGAGGTGCGTCGTCACGCAGACTTCGAGGCAGTCCTTCACCGAGAACGGCCCGTCGAATACCGCGAGCCTCGCCCACAGCAGGCGTTCGGCTGGCGTACACAGCTGATGGCTCCAGCCGATGGCCGCGTTCAGCGTGCGGTGCCGCGCGATAGGGGTGGTCGGGTCGGAGAGGAACTCATAGCCGCCGTCGAGAGCGGTCAGCAGCGCGTCGAGCGTTCCGGTGGCGAGCTGGCGCGCTGCCATGCCGATGGCGAGCGGCAGTCCGTCCAGTCGTTCGCACACCGCCCGCGCCGTGTTCCCCGCGGCCGGCTGCTGGAGTCCCTTCAGCTGCTCTTCCCGGTGGCTGAGCAGCCGTACCGCGTCGCGCACGGGCAACGGCTGGATAGCCATCGTGTCCTCGCCGGGTACCCGGAGCGGCTCCCTGCTCGTTGCCAGCACCCGGATGCCGGGGCACTGCTCGGTCACTGCCGAGGCGGTGGCGGCGCACACGCCCAGCAGGTGCTCGCAGGTGTCAAGCAGGAGCAGCACCTGCTTGTCCTGGAGTTGCCCGGTCAGCCAACTGAGCGGGCTGCCGCCGAATGTGTCGGGCAGTTGCAGCGCGGCAGCGATCGTGTGCGGCAGCAGCGCCTCATCCTGCAACGTATCCAGCCTGATCAGCGCGACACCGTCGGGGAAGCTGCCGCTGACACCCATCGCGGCCGTGATCGCGGCCGCCGTCTTGCCGACACCCGGCAGGCCGGTCACGGTGACCAGTCTGGAGCGAGCCAGCGCCCGGCGGATGGCAGCCGTCTCCGCTGCCCGCCCGGTAAGCCCCCCCGGTATCAGGTCAGACGAGGAGATCACACCACCAGTGTGTGCGCCGGCTCCCGTCCAGGGCATCGGCACATATACGTAACCGCGATACCTAACCCGAACCACAGCAAATCAGGTGCATCGTCGAAGACGCCGACGGTGCGGCGCCGCCCCGCCACGCCGCCGGGCGGGAGGCAGCCGGCCGGTGACGCATTCCCCTTGCCGCGACATAACTCAGCGTGCCAAGGTGACTACATGCAGGCATTCACCCTCCCCGAGTTTTACCTGCCGTATCCGGCCCGGCTCAATCCGCACCTGGCCGGGACTCGCGAGCACAGCACCGAGTGGGCCCGGCAGACGGGCATGCTCGACGCGCCGAAGCCCAGTGGCGGCGTCGTCTGGGATCAGGCCGCGCTGGAGGCGATGGACTACCCGCTGATGTGCGCTTACACCCACCCCGACTGCGATCAGGCGACGCTGGACCTGATCACCGACTGGTACGTATGGGTGTTCTTCTTCGACGACCACTTCCTCGAGCACTTCAAGTACAGCCGCGACCACGAGGGCGCACGCCAGTACCTGGACAACCTCGGGCGGTTCATGACCGACGAGGACCTGGAGCCGGAGAACCCGGCGGAGGCCGGGCTCAAGGATCTGTGGCGGCGCACCACGCCGGCGATGTCGGGGAACTGGCAGGACCGGTTCCGTACCAGCACGCACAACCTGATGGTCGAGTCGATGTGGGAGCTGGACAACATCGGCATCGGCCGGATCGCGAACCCGGTCGAGTACGTGCAGATGCGTCGCCGTGTGGGCGGCGCCCCATGGTCGGCGAACCTGGTGGAGTTCGCTGCGGGGCTGCCGCAAACCAGGGCCGAACTACCTGGCCGCCTGGCATGCACACGACAGCTCAACGTGCTCACCGACACGTTCGCCGACGCCGTGCACCTGCGCAACGACCTGTTTTCCTACCAGCGCGAAGTCCAGGAGGAAGGCGAGAACTCAAACGCGGTCCTGGTCTTCGAGAAGTTCCTCGACATCTCGACACAGGAAGCCGCGGAGCTGGTCAACGACCTGCTGACCTCGCGGTTGCAGCAGTTCGAGCACACCGCGCTCGCCGAAGTTCCGGCCATGCTCGCCGACCAGCAGGCGGCGCCCGATGAGGCGCTCGCCGTCGCCGCGTACGTCAAGGGGCTGCAAGACTGGCAGGCGGGCGGCCATGAATGGCACACCAAGTCCAGCAGGTACATGAAGGACGAGAACGCGCGGCCGGCATCGACCGGTTCGAAGACGCGGCTGCGCCAGCACTCCCACGTGCCGTTCCAGCCGGTCGGGCACCTGCCCGTGCCCCCGCTGCACATGCCGTACCAGTTCCGCACCAGCCCGCACCAGGACCAGGCCAGGAAGGACGGCGTGATCTGGGCGCGGGAGATGGGCCTGTTCGCCGAGGGGCTCTGGGACGAGCGGCGGTACCGCGGCTTTGACTTCCCGCACTGCGCGGCGATGATCCATGCCGACGGCGCTCTCGAGCAGGTGAACCTCTCGGTCGGCTGGCTGACCTGGGGGACCTACGGGGATGACCTCTTCCCGTCCCTCGATCTGCCGCGGGCCAAGCTGCAGCACGAGCGCCTCGCCTTGTTCATGCCGCTGGGCACCGGCGAGTTCGCCGAACCCGTCCCGGAACCGCTCAACGGGCTCGAACGCGGCCTCGCCGATCTGTGGCAGAAGACGGTACCGGCGGTAACAGCAAGCGACAGGGCGCAACTGCGCGACGATGTACTGGACATGACCGGTAGCTGGGTGTGGGAACTGGCCAACAAGGCCGTTAACCGGATCCCCGATCCGGTCGAGTACATCGAGATGCGCAGGAAGACGTTCGGGGCCGATCTCACGATGAGGCTGGCCCGGCTGGCCGGCCAGGGCGGCGTGCCGCCGGAGATCTACCAGAGCCGGGTGATCCGCGAACTGGAGACCTCGGCACAGGACTACGCGTGCCTGATCAACGACCTGCATTCGTACCAGAAGGAGATCGAGTTCGAGGGTGACCTGCACAACATGGTCCTCGTGACGCAGCACTTCCTCGGTACCGATCGCTGGACCGCGGCCGCGATCACGGCCAAGCTGATGAATGAGCGCATGCGCCAGTTCGAGCACATCCTGGAGAGCGGTCTGCCTGCCTTGTTCGCCGAGCAGGGCCTGTCGGAACAGGCACAGGCCACGCTCAAGAACCAGGCCGAACTGCTCAAGGACTGGATGTCCGGCATCCTGGAATGGCACCGGCGCACGCCTCGCTACATGGACGCCGAACTCCGCCGTACCTACCGCGGTTTCACCATGTTCCCCACCGGCTTGGGCACCAGCGCCGCGCGGATACCGGTTACCGTGACGTAGCTGTTCGCGCGGCATCTCCGTTAGCATGCCCCCGTGGCTGATGATGAGCTTTCCCGCGCGTACGACACGATCAACCTCTACCGTCGCGGTCAGGCGGCGACGATCGAGCTGAACCGCCCCGCCAGCATGAACGCGTGGAGCGACCAGTTCTCCCTCGACCTGCTCGACGCGGTGAACGCCGTGGCAGGCGATGACGACGTGCGCGCCGTCATGGTCATCGGGGCGGGCCGGGCGTTTTCCTCGGGCGCCGACCTCAAGGAGGGACTGGAGCGGGCACAGTCCGGTAGTTTCGACCCGTATGACGTGCTGACCGGACGTTATCACCCGATCATCAACGGCATCCGCCGCATGCCCAAGCCGGTCATCGCCGCCGTCAACGGCGCCGCCGCCGGCATCGGCCTGTCCCTGGCGCTCGCGGCCGACCTGGTCGTGGCCGCCGAGTCGGCGTACTTCACGCTCGCGTTCGTGAACATCGGCCTGGTACCCGACGGCGGCTCATCCCTGCTCGTCCCGTCCCGCATCGGGTTCGCCCGCGCCGCCGAGCTCGCCCTGCTCGGTGACAGGCTGCCCGCGGCGCAGGCGCTGGACTGGGGCCTGATCAACAGGGTCTTCCCTGACGACGACTTCAGGGCCCAGTCGGACGGCCTGCTTGACCGCCTCGCCAGCGGACCGACCAGATCCTACGCAGGCACCAAGCGCCAGCTGAACCGCTGGCTCTACGAGCAGATGGACGGACAGCTCGAGTTCGAGGCCGGCATCCAGCGGGAGATGGCGGGCTCGGCCGACTTCGCCGAAGGCCTGGCCAGCTTCACCGAGAAACGGCCGCCCCGCTTCACCGGAGCCTGACCACAATGACCGGAGCCTGACCACAATGACCGGAGCCTGACCAGCATGACCGGAGCCTGACCAGCATGACCGGGTCAATTGCGCGATCGACATCGCTAGGGCTTGTCAATCGCGCAATCGACCCGCTGGAGGCCGCGTACCGAGACGAGGCGCGGCGGATCACCGCCAGCCTCGCCCGCGCGACCGGTGACCTCGGCCTGGCCGAGGACGCGGTCCACGACGCGTTCGTCGAGGCGATCCAGCACTGGGGCGACCAGCCGCCGCCGAATCCCGGTGGCTGGCTGGCCACGACCGCCAGGCGCAAGGCCATTGACCGGCTGCGCCGCGCGAAGGCAGGCGCGGAAAAGCTCTCGCAGCTCTCTACCCAAACTCATAACGACGATGACCTGCTTGGCATGATTTTCGCTGTCTGCCACCCGGGTCTGACCCGCGAGGCTCAGATCGCGCTCACTTTGCGCGCGGTGTGCGGGCTGAGCACCGCGCAGATCGCGGCGGCGTTCCTGACCACGGAGTCCGTGATAAACCAGCGGCTGCTGCGGGCTCGCAAATCGCTGCGTGACGCGGGCATCCTGATCCGGATACCGGACCCAGACGAACTCGGTGACCGGCTCGCCGAGGTGCTCGCGGTCGTGTACCTGCTGTTCAACGAGGGTTACCTGGCCAGCTCGGGACGGGATCCCGCACGTCGTGACCTCGCTGCACAGTCAGTTATGATCGCCCGGCTGTTGATCTTCCTGATGCCCACCGAACCCGAGACGGCCGGGCTGCTCGCGCTGATGCTGTTCCACGAGTCGCGGGCGGCGACGCGGTTCGACGGGTGGGGGCGGATGGTCCGGCTGGACGAACAGGACCGGGCGCGGTGGGACCGCAAGCTCATCGCCGAGGCGATGCGGACGCTGGGCGCCGCGTTCCTGCGGCGCCGTCCCGGGCCTTATCAGGTGCAGGCGGCGATCGCCGCGGTGCACGCCGAGGCCGAGGAATACGACAAGACCGACTGGGCGCAGATCCGGCTGCTGTATGACCAGCTCCAGGTGATGACGCCCTCTCCGGTTGTGCTGCTGAACCGCGCTGTCGCCACCAGGTACGTCCTCGGACCGGGAGCCGCCCTCGACGAGATCGAGCCGCTGGCGGCTGAACTTGACGGCTACCGGCTGTTCCACGCGCTGCGGGCCGGGCTACTCGGCGCGCTGGGCAGGACCGAGGAAGCGGAGGCCGCTAACGAGCGAGCGCTCGCGCTGGCCGCGAACCCGGCCGAGCGCGAGCTACTCACCCGCAGGTTGAGCTTCTAGCTACATCGGTATGACGGGCCTGACCTCGATCGTGATCCAGCCCCGGTCCACGCCTGGCCACGTCTTGGAGATCTCGACCGCCTCGTCGATCGTGTCGGTCTCCAGCACTGAGTAGCCGCCGAGTGCTTCCTTCGTCTCGATGAAAGGGCCGTCGGTAAGCGTGATTTTCCCGGCCGCGCCGCGGATCGTCTTCGCGGTCGCTGGCGGCTGCAGCTGCTGGCCTCCGTCCGGCAGCTTCGGCGTGCTGCCCCACTTCTCGTACCAGGCGAAGATCTCCGAGTACCAGGCCTGCTTGTCGGCCTCGGATATGGCGTCGCCCTCCGGCGTGTTCATGATCAGCATGACGTACTTCATCGGTGATGCTCCTTTCTTCGTTCGTTCGCGGGAGAGCGCTTCAGGTGCTGTGCGGCACCGCGCCCTCCGCATCGCTCACCGGCTCCACGAACAGGGAGACCCAGTTTCCGACAGCCACGCCCCGATTATGGTCACGGATTCATAACGGCCCACCGGCCCGCGCGCCCCGCCCCCGCGCCCCCCCGCCCCTCGCCCCGCCCCCCCGCGGCCCGCGGCCCCCCCGCGCCCCCCGCGGGTCAATTGCGCGATCGAGCCCGCTAGGGCGTGTCGTTTACGCAATTGACTTGGTCAAGTAACAGCGGCAGTCCCGTTTCCAGCAACGCGAGGGCCTCCCTGAACTGGCCGAGTGAGTCGACGAGTGAAAAGTCCGTGGTGTCGTTCTCCCAGATCGGCAACGTGACCACCATCATCACGCCGACGACGGCGCCGGCCATGGTGCGGACGGCCAGATCGTCTTCCTTCCGTCCCGACCGTTTGGCGAACAGACCCGCGATGGAGTGGATGCTGCGGGCGAACTCGTCGATCGCCCTGGCCCGGATTTCCGGCACGGTCCTGGTGAGCTCGGTGGTCTGCTGGATCAGCTCCATGTCCGCCTCGGTGTAGGACACGATCGCCTCGCCGACGGCGGCGCGGATCGCCGCTATCACGCTCATCGTGGTCGGCTGCCGGTCGAACGCCTCCATGATCCGGACGTCCAGGTCGTCCTGGAGGATCACGTCTTCCTTGGTGGGGAAGTAACGGAAGAACGTGCTTGGCGACACCTCCGCGGCCGCGGCGATCTGCTCGACCGTGGTCGCCGTATACCCCTGCTCGCGGAAGAGCCGGAGCGCGTGCTCTCTCAGCGAAGCACGCGTTCTGGCCTTCTTCCGTTCACGCAGGCCTTGCAGTTCCGTCACACCTGCAATCCTGCCCTTTCCTGGACCGTTTCATCGTCTGCCATGGTCGGCGTGGCGCCTCGCGGCAGGAAAATAAGGGCCAGGATAGCGCTGGCCAGCGCTATGCCCCCGCAGGCCCAGAGCATGATGTCCATCCCGTGCACGTACGCCGTCCGCACGTTGTCGAGGAACGCCGCCGAACCCAGCTTGTGCGCGACGCCCACACCGGCCGCGACGCTGCTCTTCGCGGCGGCGGCGACCGTCGTCGGCAAGCCGGTGACGTCAAGCTTCGCGTGGTAGCCCTCGCTCAGGACCGTGCCGAGCACCGCGACGCCGATCGTGGCGCCGACCTGGCGGAGTGCGGAGATCAGCGCGGAACCGGAGCCGCTGCGTTCGGCGGAAAGGGCACCGAGTGCGGAGTTCATCGCCTGCGGCATCGCCATGCCCAGCCCCAGCCCGGACAGCGCGAACCACAGCGCCGCGAACCCGGTACCGCTGCTGACCGTGGTGGTCGCGCCGATCGCCATGGCGACCGCCATGATCGCGAACCCGGCGGTGACCAGGACCTTGGCGCTGGCGACGGGTGGCCTGGTCTCGGTCTTGGCCTTGTTGTCGCGTGGCGATGCCAGCCTGGTGCTGCCGATCATGCCGACCACCAGGCCGCCGATCATCGGCAGCAGCCGCAGTCCGCTGCCCATCGCGTCCACGCCGCGGACCTCCTGGAAGTACTGCGGCGCCGCGAAGAACAGGCCGAACATCGCGAACGAGACCAGTGTGGTCAGCAGCGTGCCCCAGGTGAACCCGGCCGAGCGGAACAGGCGCAGTTCGATCAGCGGCTGGCCGGTGCGCTTGACCCGCTGCCAGATCGTGAACAGCACCAGCACCACCACGCCGGCCCCGATCGTGGCGAGCGCCTTCGCGTTCCCCCAGCCGTCCTGGCCCGCCTCGATGAACCCGTAGGTGAGGGCCGTCAGGCCGACACTGGACAGGACCACGCCGAGCAAGTCGATGCCCGGCCGCTCCTGGTTGCGCGACTCCGGCAGCAGGAAGAACACCGCGGCCAGCGCCAGCGCGACGATCGGCACGTTGATCAGGAAGACCGAGCCCCACCAGAAGTGGTCGAGCAGGTAGCCGCCGACCAGAGGGCCGATCGGGAAGCTGAGGAAGGTCGCTGAGGCCATCAGGGCGATGGCGCGCTGCCGCTCCTCCGGCTTGAACAGCACCGGTATCACCGACAGCGACATCGGGAAGATCGCGGCCGCGCCGATACCGAGGATCGCGCGCGCGGCGATCAGCTCACCGGTGTTCGCCGCGTAGGAACAAGCCGCCGAACTGAGGCCGAACAGCAGCAGCGCGATCAGCAGCACTCTCTTGCGGCCGTAGCGGTCGCCGAGCCGCCCGGCCGGCAAGATCATCGCGGCCAGCACCAGGCTGTACGCGGAGGAGAACCACTGCAAGTCGCCGTTCGACGCGTGCAGGTCGACGGCGACCGTCGGCAGTGCCAGGTTCAGCACGGTCAGGTCGAGCCCGACCACGAGCACGCTGGCCGCCATGGCGACCAGCGCCCACCAGCGCCGCGCGTCCTCCTTCGCGCTCACCCCGTCGGCCCTGTCCACCCCGTAGGTCACGGAAGCCACACCCCTTCAGGAAGTCTCTATGAAATGAGAGTCACTTCCAAAAGTATGCAGACGTCATTTGGGAGTGTCAACCGCGATCTCCCACGGGCCTATCGGCCCGGGCTGCCGCCGGCCCTCGCGGGGCGCGCCGCCGGCGCTGGCCACCATCCGCGCTAATCGCGCCATGCTCCGACCCCGGAACGCCGAAGGGGCCCGCGCGCCGCGAGCCCCCTGGGGAGGGGGCTCGCGCGCCGCAGGCCCCCTTCGCCCAAGGTGGTTGTGGCGCCGCAGCCCCGTTAAACGATTACGCGGAGGCCTCCAGGCGGCCCAGCAGGGCCGGCCCGTTCGGGGAGCCGAGACCGGTGCAGGCGTCCCAGCCGGGACCGGCGGTGTAGGCGCCGTTGTTACCGGACACGATGTCGTTGAAGCCAGGCACGCCGGTACCGGGATCGATGCCGTCGTACAGGGCGGGCTGGATCAGCCCGAACCGCTGCCCGGTCGCCTGGGCGAGCCTGGCGATCAGCGCTGCCCACAGCGGTGCGACCGCACTGGTGCCGCCGACGACCTGCATCTGCCCGTCGGCCATGACCTGGTATCCCGTCTGCGGGTCCGCGTTTCCCGCGACGTCAGGCACCCCGCGGCCGCTGGCCGTGGCGCTCGGCGACCGGTGACGCGCCGCGGCCTCGGCGGCCTTGACCACATTCTCGACGGCCCGCACCGCGCTCTCGACCATCCTGACGGCCACCCCGGCCTCGTGACCGGCGAGCCCGGCCGCTCCCGTGGAGCCTCCAGTTCCCGTGGAGCCTCCAGAGCCCGCGTCACCGCCGCCGCCTCCGACGCCGACGCTGGCGGCTCCGGTATTCGCCGAGGCGGGCACCCCGGCTGCGGCCTGCCAGGCGGGCAGCGGGAACGCGTCGCTGACGCCGCCGCCTCCGGCCCCGCCGCTGGCACCGTCGTTCCATACGGTTTCCGACGTGATGGTGCCGCCGGCGGTCACCAGCCGCGTCCCGCCGCAGGCCAGCGCGTGCGGCGACGAGGCGGGGAAGTCCACGTGCGCCTTGCCGTCGTTCACCCCGTCCGCCGACCCGTTGTCGCCCGCGGCCACGCAGACGGTTATGCCCAGCGCGCACGCGTCGGCGATGGCGTCATCGAGCGCGGTCCTGCCCTGGGCCGTCCACGAGTCCTCGGACTGGCCCCAGGAGATCGAGATTGCCACCGGTGCGGGCGTCGCGTGCGTGGCATCGGACACCGAGTCCACGAAACCCTGGTCGGAGTTCGGCGCGAAGTAGACTAGCTGCGTGGCGCCGGGCGCGGCGGCACCCACCACCTCGACGTCAAGCGACACCTCGACGTCGGAGCCGCCGGGATCCGAACCCGGCGCGTTGGTGACACCGTCCACGGACTCCGCCGTGATCGAAGGCACCGGTATGCCCAGTCCCTGGAAGTACGTGCTCAGGTCCGTCGTAGAGAAACCGCCGCCGAGCTCGACCAGCGCGACGATCTGTCCGGTACCGTCCGCATCGGCGGGGAAGCCGTAGGCCGCCGCGACCTGGTCGGGCGTGTACGACGGTGCCGCGGCGGCGGCCGGCGCCGCGGCCCGGGTGCGGAAGTGCGCGCGCGCCTGCGGCCGGTTGTCCAGCCCGAGCACCGCGGTCACCACGCCGTCAAGCGAGGGCGGTACGTACAGCCCGCCCACGCGGTACCGGTGGGTGACTCCGCCCGACGACACCATCCGCACCGATGTGCCGAACGCGGCGGCCAGTCCGGCCACCGTCCCTGACACCTTGACGCGCCTCGACGCCGCGTGCACCGAGGTCACGGTCAGTCCCCGGTCGCTGAGCACCGAACGAACCAGCTCCACGTCGGCCGCCGCGGCGCCGAGACTGCCGGGAGCCTGGCGCCGCAGCATCACCGTCACCTCGATGCGCGCGGTCGTGCTGGCCGGCCCGGCGTCTACCGCGCGCGGCAAGGGCCTGCGCTCGCTACCTGGAAGGGTAATAAGGGGCTCATTCGGCATGGTGTGCTCCCAGCGTCCGCTCTCTTTTAACAAACTTTTATCAGAATAGGCAGCTGGCTACACCGCCTCCAGCTGCGTGTTCACGATCGCGGCGAATAAACTGCTGAACATAGCGCAGGAATCATCTCTGGCGTCCCCTGGTGCACATTTCCCCAAATCGGGATAAACGCCACCCGCGAACCATCCCGAAAGCGGACTTCTATTCCTGGGTGCGCGACTCGGCATCGCTGGTCAGCGCCGGTCCGGTCCAGGCCGGATCGGCGATCAGTTTCTCCGCGATCCGGTCGTGGAAGCTCTTCCGCCGCCGTGCCTTTTCGACAGCGGTGACGTAGTCCGCGACCGAGAAGGGGAGTTCCGCCTCGATCTCGCGGATGGCAGCCTCTGTCGCGCGCCATTCCGCGGCCAGCCGATCGATGATCGCGGTCGCCTTGGCGGTGAGCGTCACCTTCTTGCTACGCGCGTCGGTGCCGGTGGTGGTGCGGACCCATCCGGCCGCGCGCATCGCGGTGACCTTCTGGCTCATCGCCGAGTGCGTCCGTTCCACCGACTCCGCCAGCTCGGTGATCGTCATCGGGCCGCTGTAGTGCAGCCGGAGCAGTTCCATCACCCAGTTTGTCTTGAGCCCAGCGATCCGGGCCTCGGCGTAGACACGGGCAATCTCGTCGTCCATCTCCTGCTGCATCAGCCGCAACGGCCGCCAGTAACTGTCCAGTGTCGGGTCATCGCTCACGGATCAATAATACGTAAGCACTGTTATATTGTGGCGGCCATGCCCCGATTTCTGCTGGATATCACCCCTCTACGCGAGTCGCCGCAGTTCCGGAGGCTATGGCTAGGCAGCACGCTGACCTTCGCCGCCGCGCTGTACGGGATCGGCAGGCTGCCGGTGCTGCCTCCGGTGGCCGGGATCAGCCAGCCCGCCCTGCGGGCGGTCGCGGAGGGGTTCGCGTTCATCCGCCGCAACAAGGTGCTGTACGGCGCGTTTCTCTCGGACTGAACGTCACGGTGTTCGCATTCCCCGTGGTGTCGTTTCCGGCGATCAACACCGAGCGGTTCGGTGGCGATCCACGCACGCCCGGTTTCTTCATGGCGTCCTTCGGCGTCGGCACGATGGTCGCCATGGCGTTCTCCGGGCCGCTCGCACGATCGTCGCGACGGTCGCACCGGAACACATCCGCCGCCGGGTGATGGCGACCGACTTCATGGTGGCCGCGGGCGGCAGCCAGATCGGCAGCCTGGAGTCAGGTGCACTCGGCTCGCTGACCACCCCGGTCATCAGCGCCTTTCGCCGGCGGCGTGGTGACGATCGCCGGCACGCTCGTCATCGGCCCGACCCTGCCGGCCTTCACCCGGTACCGACAGCGCCCGCCTGCCGATTCGTGCGCCGGGCCGCCTGCCGATTCGTCCGCCGGACCGCTTCAAGATCGTGCCCGGCTTGAGTCCTCGGCCGAAGATAATCCCAGGCGGTAACGCGGCGGATTAACCAGGCTCGGCGAGCCGTCCGACCGTGTCCGCGTAATAGGTCACGTGGCTGACGTGGTGCACGACCTCACGGATGGTCCAGGTCGCCTCGTCCGGCCGGCGGTCAAGCGTCTCCGCGTCTAGGCCGCCGATCCTGGCCTGGTAGCAGGCGGCCAGCCTGGTGAGCCTGCTGGTGGCCTCGTCGAGGTCGATCTCGGTGAACCTGGCGAAGTCGGCGTCCGTGGTGACCATCCGCCCGTGCCAGTGATCGGGCAGCGTCGGCCTGCCCGCCAGGCGGCATTCGATCTCGGTCAGATGGTCAAGCAGGTGATCGGCGACGCGTCGGAGCGATTTATGCGGTGTCCAGGCATTGCCGTCGCGGTAGACGGGACGGCCGTCCCAGCCCAGCCACGTTTCCGCCACATCCAGGATCATGGCGACCGCGGCCGGGATCAGCGTTGCCGGGTCGCGGTCATCGACGTCTGGCCGCGCGTCGTATTGGTCGTCGTACTGATGAACGGTGAGATGCCTGACCATACGGTGACAGTATCCCTCGCACGTTTCGGCCAGCGCCGAAATGGCGATCAGAAGAACGCGTGCACCACATCGGTCACGGTCCCGTCATCTGCCACCACGGGAATCACTCGCCACTTATCAAGCGTGGTGCACGGATGCGAGATCCCCAGGCTGACAAGGTCGCCGGGGACGAGTGGAGTGTCCGGGTCCAGTCGCAGGTAGGCGTGCTGGTCGTTCAGCGCGATGACCTTGCCGGGCACGTTGAACGGGACGGGCAGGCCCGCGTCGAAGCCCGCATCGCGGCGACCGAAGCCGAGCAGTGCCAGGCCTGGTTCAGGCCTCGACAGCACCTGTGCCCATAGCTCGATCGCCGGCCGCAGGTCCGGCGCTCCCGGTACCCCGCGGCCGAGCGGCCCCTGCGCCGCGTACAGCCCGTTGTCGTGGAACAGGTAGGCGCCGCTGCGCAATACCACATGCATGTCATGACCGGTAAGTTCCCTGGTCACGATGTCGAACCAGGTGCTGCCGCCGGCCGAGATGATGAAGTCGTCCGGTTCGGCGGCGAGGTCGCGGACGGCCACGCCCACGCGGACCAGTCGCTGGCACAAGGCGGTGACCCGGCCGGGTACGTCCTCGCCGCGGATGCTGCCCTCGAACGCCGCCACGCCTGCCAGCCGCAGCACGCCACTACCGGCCACCGCCCTCGCCACCTCGATGGCCTCGGCGTCCGTCCGGCAGCCGGTCCTGCCGTCCTCGTGCCCGACCTCGATGAGGACGGGAAGGCGTCGAGGTGTAGAAGCAGCACGGAATGTTCTGATAATATGTTCGATAGTTTGCGGGTTGTCGGCGTAGCAGTAGGGCTCAAAGTCGGGGTGAGCGGACATCTCCGCGGCGAGCCAGGCGATTCCGGCCTTGTCGACGAGCTCGCTGGCGAGCAGCAGGCGGGAGAAGCCGAAGCCGCGGTAGCTGCGGAGCTGGCCGATGGTGGCCACGGTAATCGCCCACGCGCCGTGCGCAAGCTGCAGGGCGGCCAGTTCGGGAGACATCGCGGTCTTGCCGTGCGGTGCGAGGTCGACGCCGGCCGCGGCGCAATAGGCGGCCATGGCGCGGGCGTTGTAGTCCAGCGCGCTCGCGCGCAGGGTCAGCAGCGGGTAGGAGAAGCCGGCCTCGTGCACCGGCGGCTTCGCCGCGGCGATACTCGCTGCCGTCGCGCCGCCAACGAAGCCGAAGCCCTTCTCATCCGCGCTGATGGGTTGGCTGCGGAGCGCCTCGAGCCGTTCGGATACGCGTTGAGGGAGCCCTGGTATTTGCGGCACTGTCCGACGGTATCGCCCGCATGATGCCGGGCATGGCGCCGGCCTGCGCGAAGCCGGGAGCGTGGCGGCCCGTTCGCAGTCCGTAAGGAATTCTGGCCGCCTGACCGCCGCGGGTTCCCTAGTGTGTGCGTGGGACGCCGGCTCGCCAGCTCAAGGAGGCAAGAGAGGATTCCCAGCACATGTACCACCGCACCACTAGTCGTCGTCGGCGTGCCAACATCTACTGGCTGATAGCGCTGGCCGCGATCGTTCCCGTCATCGTTGTCGGCTTCCGCCTCGCGCGTTCCGGCCCCAGCCACCTCGTCACCTCCGCGGACGTCGTGAGCCAAGGCGGATACGGCCAGGGCGGCTACACGATGATGCCCGGGCCTGACAACATACAGGGGCCCGCCTTCGCGAACGCGGCCGCGGCCATGAGCGCGAACTGGGCCGGGTATGCAGTCACCGGTCAGCAGGGCAGTTTCACCAGCGTGTCAGCTTCCTGGATTCAGCCGACGGTTACCTGTTCCGGGGCGGAAGAGCTGGACGCGTTCTGGGTCGGGCTGGACGGTGACGGTACGCGGACCGTCGAGCAGACCGGGACCGAGGCGGACTGCGACAGCCCGGACACCTTCTATGCGGGATGGTATGAGGTCTTCCCGTTCTCGCCCGTGTTCTACAACAACCCGGTCAAGCCAGGCGACGCGATGAGCGCGTCGGTGGTGTCCGACGGCGGTGACGCGTTCACGCTGACGCTCAGCGACACCACGGAGAACTGGACGCAGACCACCAAGGCGACCTCGCCGGGTGCCACTCTCGGATCCGCCGAAGTCATCGCCGAGGCCCCCAGCGACGGTCAGCAGGTGCTCCCGCTAGGCAACTTCGGCACGGTCAGCTTCACCAACGCGACCGTGAATCATGACGCACTCGGTTCCGAGGGCGGGTTGAACGCGATCACGATGGCGTCCAACGCCGGCCCGCTCGCCACTCCTTCGGCGCTGAACGCTAACAACGCCTTCGCGGTCACCTGGGACAGCAGCGGCGTAACCGCCGCGACCGGCACCGGCGGCCAAGGTTCGGGCGGTGGCGGCGGTGGCGGTGGCGACTCGGGCTCGGGCGGCCTGGGCTCGGGCGGCCAAGGTTCGGGCGGCCTGGGCGGCGGTTACGGCCAGGGCGGTGGTCAAGGCGGCCAGGGTGACGGCTACGGCCAGGGCGGCAACGGCCAGGAAGGATTGAGCGGCTGGGGTGGCTGGTGGGGCGGCTACTAAGAGGTTGACGAAGGCCGTTCGTCGATTAGCGGTACTAAACGCCGCTAATCGACGCGGTCGACAGTCGAATAGGAATGCTGACTTGCGCGCATATATCCCATATGCGCAGTTCGACGACACATCTCAAGGATCATCACTAACAGTGGTGACCCCATCCTTGGCCGACGATATAGGCCTCAATTTTGGACCAGCATGCACGTGCGTTCTGACCTGCTCCGCGCCGGCGGAGTGTGATCAGCAGCCCGTAACCAGTTACACACTGCTTGTTGCTTTTGCGCGCCTTGTTACCGCATCATGGGCGTTGAGTGACAGCGACATTGGGGGCCTGGACAGAAGGGTCGCAGTGAAAGGTGCCGTGCCGCCGCGCGCCACTTTCAGCGATGTCTTCGCCATCCCGGAGTTCCGCGCCCTGTGGTTTTCCGAGATTTTGTCTGTCGTGGGCGACCGGCTCGCACTTGTCGCGCTGACGCTATACGTCTACAGCAAGACCGGAAGCCCGGTGCTGACCGCGGCCACCTTTGCCGCCGGCTACGTGCCGTGGGTGATCGGCGGTTTCTTCCTGGCCGGGATCGCCGACCGGCGACCGCGCCGGGCGGTCATGGTGACCTGTGACTGGGTTCGCGCCGGGCTGACCGCCGCCATGGTGATCCCGGGGATGCCGCTGATCGCTCTGGTCGCCCTGCTATTCGCGGTCACCATGTTCGCGCCGCCTTTCGAGTCCGCCCGGGCGAGCATCACTCCCGACATCCTGACCGGCGAGCTATACGTCCTGGGTACGGCGGTTATCCAGACCACGTTCTTGTCCGCGCAGGTGATCGGTGCGGCTGGTGGCGGTATCGCCGTCGCGTTCTTCCACGTGAAGCCGTCGTTGGTTATCGACTGCCTGACGTTCGTGGCTTCCGCCCTGCTGATCCAGTTCGGTACCCGCAAGAGGGCGCCCGCCATAGAAAAGGGCTCCGCCATTGCCAAGGAGAGCCCGATCGCGAATATGAAGGCCGGCTTCAAGCTCGTCTTCGGCAACAAGTCGTTGCGTACGCTGATCGGCTTCGGCTGGCTGGTGGTGTTCTACACGATCCCCGAGGGCATCGCCGCCCCGTACGCGCATGACCTGCACGGCGGACCGATCGCGACCGGAGCCATCCTGGCGTCCGTAGCACTCGCGACCGCGATCGTCACGCCGATATTCAGCAGAGTTCTCAACCCGCGCAGGCGGGTCGATTGGATGGGGCCGCTGGCTGTGCTGTGTAACGGCTCCCTCGTGCTCATCGCGTTCCACCCGGGCCTGGTGGTAAGCCTGGTCGTGTTTTCCGCGTCGAGCGGGTTCGGCGCCTATCAGATTGCCGCGAACACCGCCTTCGTCGTCCGGGTGCCGAACGAACGACGTGCTCAAGCTTTCGGCATTGCCAACATGGGTGTGATGATCGGCCAGGGGTTCACGTTCATACTCGCCGGCTGGTTCGCAGAACGTTACTCCGTAGGAGCGGTCATCGGTGTGGCTGGTGGTATCGGAATGCTGGTGGCCATCGTTCTAACCGCTCAGTGGCGCCACGTGTCACCACCAGGCGGACGTCATGCGGCTCGCAGGCGTCCCGTGCAAGTCGCGTCGGGTAGTCGTGCTCAGGTGTCGCTACGGCAGTAGCGACGTTGCGGCAGTGACTTCGCTCAGGTCCACGTGTCACGCATCGCAGATGCCCTTCTCAAGATCCTTCATGGCAGAACGGGCTTGGTCGTTAGGCCCAGCTCATGCATCGCATCGTCCTGCCCCTCCCTCCGGCAGACCTATGTAGTTGTAGAGCCATCCGGCGCTGTGCACGCCGGGTAATCGTTGCTCGTCAATCACTATTTAGCGCCGTTAAATCGGGAGATAAAGGCAAAGGACCGCAGATAGT
>DASXDG010000419.1:0-6073 GCA_036490795.1 Streptosporangiaceae bacterium | reverse complement strand
CGAGATCGTCTCGATCCCCGGTGCGACCCTGATCCCCAAGGGCGAGTTCCTGTCCGGTGCCGCCCTTGAGCGCCTGCCCCAGGACAAGCGCATCGTCCTGCACTGCAAGAGCGGCGCCCGCTCCGCCGAAGCCCTGGCCGTTGTCAAGAACGCCGGCTTCCACGACGCCGTCCACGTAGGCGGCGGCGTCCTAGCCTGGGTCGCCCAGGTAGACCCCTCCCTCCCCACCTACTAACCCGAGTGGGGGCAGGCCTGGCCCATTGGGGGAGGGCAGGGCTGGTGACGCCGGGCGGCGGGTTGCCGCGAGTCACACTGGCACCACTGGTCCCCTTCGTCGCGCCTGTCGCGCCTGTCGCGCTTGTCGCACTTGAGGACCTCTTCGGCCCCGTCGCGGAGGTGCACATCCGGCGCAGCCGCCATTTAGCGCGGTAATAGTGTCCAACACGGCAAAAAACCTTGCTGTGAGCAACCATTTCCTCCGCGTTGGACATAAATACCGTGTTAATTGCCACGTGCCGCGGCCCGTCAAGCGGCGGCCGCGACGCCAGGGGCCAATGCGATGCAAGCGTCTAGTGTGACCGCCGGCGTCTGCCGCCGCTGTCGCGAGTGTGACCGCCGCTGTCGCGAGCGTCCGCCGGCGCTGTCGCGACACAGCCTCGTGCCGGGCGAAATACCACTGCCTGTTCTGATCTAAATGTGAGCACTGGGGGCGGTTTCTTTAGTGCCCAATACGGGTATGAAATGGAATATATGTTCCATGGTGAGGGTGAGGGTCGGTATGAAAGGGGACTGGGTCGAGGTCGTCGTCGACACGGGTGCCGGTGAGGCGACGCGGACGTACCAGGTCATGGCCACGCGGGCGGGCCGGCGGGTCGAGATCGCGAACCGGCGCGGGGTCATCGAAGTCACGGAAGTAACGAGGACGGGTACCGCGGTCAGGACCGCTCGGTTCATGTCGAGCCGGGTTGTGGCGATGGTCGAGCATCCTGCTAACGGCGCGTCGCCGGCCGCTGGCGACTAGCATGCGCAGGTGGACCTTCTCCAGCCGGTTATCCGGCCGTACGCGTGGGGCTCTTGGGACGCCATTGCCGAGTTGCAGGGCCGGACTGTTCCGGCCGACGGTCCCGAGGCCGAGCTGTGGATGGGCGCCCACCCGTCGGCGCCGTCCGGGCTGTCACGCAACGGCGTGGTGACAACGCTGGACGCGGTCATCGCCAGAGACCCCGCGCGCGAACTCGGGACTGAGTGCGTCGCGCGTTATGGCGGACGGCTGCCGTTCCTGCTCAAGGTGCTGTCCGCGGAGAGCGCGCTGTCCATCCAGGTCCATCCGTCGCGCGCACAGGCGGAGACGGGCTACGCGGAGGAAAAGGCTCGCGGTCTGACCGCGGGCGATCCGTCACGCAACTACGTCGACAACTGGCCGAAGCCGGAACTGCTCTGCGCCATCACCTCGTTCGAGGTGCTAGCCGGCATGCGCGACCCGGCAGACGCCGCGGCCCTGCTGAAAGCGCTCGCCGGGCAGCAGCCGGCGCTGGTCCGGCTCGCCCCGGTCACCGGCTCGCTCGCCGCCTCGGCCGCGGATCCCAGGGTGGTGAGCTGCGCGCTCGCCTCGATCCTGGCCTGGCCGGCCGAGGACCGGACCGCTCTCGTTGACGACGTGGTCGCGGCGTGCACGCGACTCGCCGCCGAAGACGGCCCGTACGCGGCGGCGTGCGCAGCCATCGCCCGGGTCTCCGCCGACCATCCCGGCGACATCGGCGTGGTCGCCGCGCTGCTGCTCCGGCACGCGGTGCTCGCGCCCGGCCAGGCCGTGTTCATGCCGGCCGGCGGCCTGCATGCCTATCTGCGGGGGACTGGCGTCGAACTGCTGGCCAACTCCGACAACGTGGTGCGCGCCGGTCTCACCGGGAAACACATCGATGTACCAGAACTACTCAAGCTGCTTGACCCGTCAGTAGCGGTGCCGGCCATCGAGCCGGCCGAGTGGGCTCCTCGCGTGGTCACGTACGCGACACCGGCGCCTGAGTTCAAGCTGTACCGGGCCGACCTGGACACCGAGATGACCGGACTGCCCGGCGCCGGACCGCGCATCGTGCTGTGCGTCGAGGGCAGCGCGACGCTGAAGGACTCCTCCGGTGAGGTAACCGAGGTGGACCGCGGCGAATCATGCTTCCTTTCGGACACGGACGGCTCGGTGTCGGCGAGCGGCCCGGCGCGGCTGTTCCTGGCGACCACCGGAAACTGACTTGGCCAGCGACTATCCGGCGAGCTAAAATCGGTTCTGTCTCTGCTGCCGATGCCAGGAGCTTGACTTGGAGATCTGAGATCAGCGATGTCGCGCTAGTCGTCTGATCTCAGGCTGCCCGTACTCGTGCGGCCGGTCTTTCGGCGCGGCGTCGCCACACGTACCGGAAATCTTTCCTACGTGCTGGGAGCCGCATCTCATGATCACTTGTGCAGAACTATCTTTTAGCTGGCCGGACGGTAAGTGCGTCCTGTCCGGGGTGACGATCGCGTTCGGGCCAGGCCGGACCGGCCTGATTGGTGTCAACGGATCAGGAAAGTCCACGCTGCTGCGCCTCATCGCGGGTGAACTGCGTCCGACGTCGGGCGTGGTCAAGGTGGCCGGGGAGGTCGGGTACCTGCCGCAGGCGATCGCGCTCGGCACCCACCGGACAGTCAGTGACCTGCTCGGCATCCGCTCCGTCAGGGCCGCGATCGACGCGATTGAAAGCGGTGACGTCAGCGAGGCGATGTTCGACGCGGTCGGCGACGACTGGGATATCTCGGAACGAGCTCGTGCCTGGCTGGACCGGCTCGGCCTTTCGCACATCGGCCTGGAGCAGGCGGTGGGCGAGCTCTCCGGAGGTGAGACCATCCTCGTGGCGCTCGCGGCGCTGTTCTTGCGTCGTCCGGATGTCATCGTGCTGGACGAGCCGACGAACAACCTCGACCTGGACGCGCGCCGCCGGCTCTACGACGCGGTCGACGCCTGGAACGGCGTGATGATTATCGTGAGCCACGACCGTGACCTGCTGGAACGGGTGGAACGGATCGTGGATCTGTCCGACGGGGACGTGCGCGTCTACGGCGGCAACCTGAGCGCCTACGAGGAGATGGTCACCGCCGAGCAGGCGGCGGCCGAACGCGAGGTGGTGTCGGCCGGCGCCGAGGTCCGCCGGGAGCGGCGGGATCTGGCCGAGGCCCAGGTCAAGCAAGCAAGGCGGGATCGCCAGGGCCGCCAGCTGGCCGCGTCGGGCAGCATCCCGAGGATCGTGGCGGGTGCCAAGAAACGAGCGGCGCAGGAAAGCGCCGGACGTTCAAAGGAACTGCACACCGAACGCCTGCACGCCGCTCGTGACCGGCTGGCCGAAGCCGAGGACGCGGTGCGGGACGACGCGGAGATCCGGGTCGAGCTGCCAGGTACCGCGGTGCCCGCTGGCCGGAACGTGCTGACGGTCGCCGGGCTGACCGGTAACTGGCATCCCACGGCGACGTTCTCGATCGGCACTGTTGCCGCGGTCGGCACTGTTGCCGCGGCCGGCACTGTTGCCGCGGCCGGTTCGGCTGCCGCGGTCGGTTCGGCTGCCGCGGTCGGTTCGGCTGCCGCGGTTGGTTCGGCTGAGTCGGAGGCTGCACCGGTGGCCGTGCTCGATGAGCTGATCGTCCGGGGACCGGAAAGGATCGCCCTCACCGGGCCGAACGGCGCGGGCAAAACCACGCTGCTGCGCGCCATCGCGGGCCTCGCGCCGCTGACCAGCGTCAACGTCCGCCTCGGCGCGGTATGCGGCTACCTGCCGCAGCGGCTGGACACCCTCGACGACTCGCTCAGCGTGGTCGACAACGTGCGCGCGGCGGCCCCGGCCGCCTCGGTCAACGAGGTGCGGGCGAGCCTGGCCAGGTTCTTGTTCCGCGGGGAGCGGGCGAATAACCTGGCCGGCACCTTGTCCGGGGGAGAGCGGTTTCGCGCTGTCCTGGCCGCGCTGCTGCTAGCGCAGCCGCCACCGCAGTTGCTGCTTCTCGATGAGCCGACCAACAACCTCGACCTGGCATCGGTCAGCCAGTTGTCACAAGCACTGAGCGGCTATCGCGGCGCGCTGCTTGTGTCCAGCCACGATGTGCACTTCCTGCGTTCGGTCGGCATCACCCGCTGGCTCCGCCTAGACCGGCAGACCGGCCTGTCCGTTGCCGGCCCACTGTGACGGGCGGGCAGCTATGTACAAGCGCCTGATGAACGGGTGGCGCCGGATCGAGCCGGACGGGTTGCGTCTGCCACTGGTCAAACGCGGCTATACCGAACGGGTCGAAAACAGGTACCGCCAGTGGGGACGTCCGGGAACGCGACCGTTGCTAGCGTGCGCAGGCCCAAGCCAGCCGCACCGCCCCGCCCGGCGGTACCGCCCCGCCCGGCGGTACCGCGAGGACCGGCGGTACCGCGAGGACCGCCCACGGGGCGAGGACCGGTTACGCCACGGCCCACCGCCCGCCCCCGGCGCCGCCCGCCCCGGCGCGGCGCGGCGCGGGAAGGACGTGCCGTCAGGACCGGCCGCGCGGCGCCGTGCGGACCGGCCGCGCCGCAACAACGTGGAGGATTCGCCCTTCGTGGCAGATCGACCCCCGTTTACGAGGGGTAATCGGACACGAAGGGGCAATCCTCCACGTTAACTGCGATCGTGGCGTCGTCGGCAGGCACCATCAGCCACGCTGACCTCGGCAGTCCCAACCCGTCCGCCGGGTAAGTCCCCGGCACGCCATCTAACCGTGATCCAACCCGGTTGGCTCAGCGGCGCGAGGTCGGCTAGACTGCGTGGGCGCCCAGCGGAAAGCGGGCGCGATGCCATTGGGGTATGGGGTAATTGGCAGCCCGACAGGTTCTGGCCCTGTTAGTCTAGGTTCGAGTCCTGGTACCCCAGCAGGGTATATGCAGGACAGCGCGGACGCGATAGCGTCCGCGTTTGTTTTTGGCCGGTAAAATGGAGTCTGTGCTGGTAAAAGCTTGCCTCAACGGCGGCACGACCAGGCGTGAGCACCCAGCCGTGCCGCAGACTCCCGCCGAACTGGCCGCGGACGCCGTTGTCGCCGTCCGGGCCGGGGCGGGTGCGATCCATCTTCATCCAAGGGACGAGTCGGGTGCCGAGGTGCTCGACGCCCCGGCGGTGCTGTCCGCCGTTGGAGAGGTGCAGGCGGCCGTGCCTGGCGTGCCCGTTGGCGTGACGACCGGGCTCTGGGCCCGCGGGCGGCAGCTCGTACAACAGACTCGAGCTGGTAGCGGGCTGGAGCGGGCCCAGCAAGCCCACATTCGCATCGGTGAATATGTCCGAACCGGGTGCCGCCGAACTCGCGGCGCTGCTCGGCGAGCTGGGTATCGCCGTCGAGGCGGGGGTCTGGACGGAGGCCGACGCGGACACGCTGGCCGGAACCGGGCTGGCTGGAAGCGGCGGGCTGCTGAGAATACTCATCGAACCGCAGGACACGTCGGCGGACGGAGCGGTGGCGCTCGCCGCTGGGATCGAGGCCGCGCTGGACCGGCATCGTTTCACCGCGCCCCGGCTGCACCACGGGTACGGCTTGGCCACATGGCACGTGCTCCGTGCGGCCATCGCCTTGGACAGGGATATCCGGATCGGGCTGGAGGACACGGTGGTGCTTGCCGACGGGACGCCCGCCACCAGCAACGCCGAACTCGTCGCCGCCGCTGTAGCGCTGACCGTCGGCTGAGCGCCTGGGCTCGCGCTGGCCGTCCCGCTCGGGGTGGGACTGGCCGTTCCTTCGGGGCTGGCTTCCGCCGAACCAGCGGGACTCGCGCTTGCCGGTCCGTTGGCACCAGTACCGGCCGGCGCGCTCGGACTGGCCGTACCACCGGGGGTTGCCCCGGCGGTCGTACTGCCCGGGCTTGCTGTACCGCTGGGACTGGCACCGCGCGGGGATGCCGCCAAACCGGCCGAACCGGCCGAACCGGCCGAACCGGCCGAACCGGCCGAACCGGCCGAACCGGCCGAACCGGCCGAACCGGGCGGAGCGGGCGGAGCGGGCGGAGCGGGCGGAGCGGATGACCCCGGCGACGAGACTGAGC
>DASXDG010000418.1:0-6537 GCA_036490795.1 Streptosporangiaceae bacterium | reverse complement strand
GTCGTCGTATGCGTGCTCGAAAGCGCTGCGGCCCGCGTCGGTGATCACGAAGACCTTGGCCGGCCGTCCCCGCCCCCGGTTCCCGTAGGTACGCGCGGTCCTGGTCTCGATGAGCCCCTCGGCCAGCAATGTGTCCAGGTGGCGCCGGATCGCGGCCGGGGTCAATCCCAGCCTGCCGCCCAGGGTCGCGGCCGTCGACGGTCCGAGCTCCAGGATCAACCGGGCAACCTGACCACGGGTGCCGCGCTCGGCACCCGTCTCGGCTACCGCGGCCCCCCCGGCCGCCCGGACGTTTTTCACAACGTCATTGTGCCCTAAATAAAGCCCTGGACGCAAATATTTAGCAAGATCAACGTGACGTAAATCACGCGGCTGCCTGTTCGCTGCCGCCCCGCGGTTCCCGTTTCGGGCCCGGCTGGGTTCCCGCCGGGGGTTGGCGGGGTCGCTTCTTGCTGTTATCGTTTCTGGCCTTGCCGGGCCTCCGTGGTGGCTAGCGTCCATGTGCCGCGTCGGGGCGCGTCGGGGCGCGCTGGTGCGGGCTGGTGCCGCGCTGGTGCCATGCGAGCCACGCTGTTGTCACATCGGTCACGAGTACCGCGCTGGTAACAGATACCTCCCCCGGCTACCCGGAGTCCTGGGCCATCGGCAATTAGCCCGGTATTTTGGCTTATCGTGGCGGAAAACCTTGCTGTGAGCAGGGTTTTTTACCGCGTTGGACTTATCTTCCGCGCTACTGGCGCAGTCGACGGTGGCGGGGATGCCTACCGTGACGAATTGGTGCCAGTGGTGCAGTCGACACCAGGCGGGCGGGTCGGCGACGGGCAAGCACGGGCAGGCGGCAGGCACGAACCGGCGTCGCTCTCTGTAGTCTTCAGCTACGGGGAGGCGGGCACGGGACCATGAGCATCAACAGCATCATCGAGACGTACGGGTACTGGGCCGTTTTCGGCCTGGTGACCGTGGAGAGCTTCGGCATCCCGCTGCCGGCCGAGACCGCGCTGATCGTCGCGTCGATCTACGCCGGCCAGTCGCACCGGATGAGCCCGTGGCTGATCTGGGCGGTGGCATCGGCCGGGGCGATCGTCGGGGACAACATCGGCTTCTGGATCGGGGACAAGGGCGGCTACGCACTGGCCCGCAAGTACGGTTCCAAGATCCGCCTGGACGAACGCAAGCTGAAGACCGCCAGGTACCTGTTCGACAAGCACGGCGGGAAGGTGGTGTTCTTCGGCCGGTTCGTGTCGATCTTGCGCGCCTACGCCGCGTTCCTGGCGGGGGTCAGCAAGATGCGCTGGCACATCTTCCTGGTCGCCAACGCGTCCGGCGGCATCGCGTGGGCGGCCATCTACACATTCGCGGCCTACCTGGCCGGATCGGCGTTCGAGCGGCTGTCGAAGACGCTTAACATCGTGCTGCTGGTCTGCGGCGTGATCGCCATCGTGGCCGCCCTGCTCGCGGTCAGGCACCAGTTCAGCAAGTTCGCCGACAGGGCCGAGCAGGAGTATCCCGGCCCGCTGGAGTAATCAAGCCCGTGACCTGCGGGTATAAAGCGGCGGATGAACGACAGGCAGCAGGACAGGCCGGTCGCGGCGCCCAGGCTGCCTGGCCGGCCGCCGCGGCGGCTGAACCGGTTGCGCAGCATCCGGTACTGGCCGCTGGCAGTGGCCGAGGTGGTCATCGCCATCGTGCTCGGGCTGACGCTGCCGGACATCGAGGCGGGCCTGCGCCTGCGCGACTGGCTCGACTACGACGCCTCGACCGCGCAGACGACGCTGGCGGCCATCGCCGGCGGCATGATCACGCTGACCGGTTTCGTGCTGACCGCCGTCACCCTCATGGTCCAGACCGTGCAGGGCCAGTCGTCGCGCCTGCTGCAGGCGCTGAACCGGACGGACCGGACGCCGCTGCTATTCGGCACGTTCGCCGCGACGTTCACCTATGCGCTGCTCGTGCTCAGCGTGGTACACGGCGACGATGTACCCGGCATTTCGGTGACCGTCGCGCTGCTCATGGTGCTGGTGTGCACCGCCATGTTCCTGCGCCTGCTCGTCACGTTCCGCACCACGCTGACCGTTGTCGGCCTGACCACGATGATCGGGCATGACCTGCGCGAACTCGTCGACGTGATGTACCCGGCGGCGTTCGGTTCAGCAGATTGCGACCTGCCAGCCCAGGACCTGCCCGCCCAGGACCTGCCCGCCCCGAGGACGCAGCCGACGCAGCCGAAGCAGCCGAAGCAGCCGGAGGAACCGCCGGCCTGGACCGTCCGCCATGCCGGCGAACCCGGTGTGTTCCAGTCGTTCAACGAGCTGCGGTCCGTCCGCACGGCCGGCAAGTTCGGTGCCACGATCCGGTTCGTTCCCGCGGTGGGCGACTTCGTCGTGACCGGCGCGGTGCTGGCCACCGGGACCGGCGAGCGCACCTGCGTGCGGGCGGTGCGCGGGCTGGTGCGCGTCGGCGCCGTGCGCACGCTCGAGCAGGATCCCGCCTACGGCTTGCGGATGCTGGTCGACATCGCGATCCGCGCCCTGTCCCCCGCGGTGAACGACCCGACCAGCGCGATCCAGGCACTGGACCAGATCGACGACGTCTTGACCAGGCTGGCCGGCCGTTCGCTTGGCGACGGCCGGCTGCACGACGAGTCCGGGCGGGTAGTGGTCAGCTACCCGGCACCGACCTGGGACGCGTTCCTCAGCCTGGGCATCGACGAGATCCTGCTCTACGGTTCTGGCAGCCTGCAGATCACCCGGCGACTGCGCGCCCTGCTCGATGACCTGCGCGCGGTCACGCCACCGGCGAGATGGCCAGCCATCGATGTGAAGCTGGCCGCGCTGCGGCGCGCGGTGCGGCGCGCCTTCCCCGACAAAGACGACGAGGCCGAGGCCACCCGCCCGGACCGACAGGGCATCGGCAGCCCGCGCCGCTAGGCCCCGGCGCGCCGCTAGGCCCCGGCGCCGCCTAGTGCGCCGCTCGGCCCCCGGCGCCGCCTAGCCTCCCGTGGATTCGCGGTATATGTGCAGCGCCTCGGTCAGCCGCTTGAGCGACTCCTCGGTGTGCGGCTCGCACTGGAACATGATGTGCGGCACGCCGAGCTCGGCATACCCCCGCATCGCCGCCGCGATCTCGCGCGGCGTGCCGGTGAGCGGATTGTCGAGGAACGCCGGCTTGTCCGGCCGCAGGTCGGGGAACCACAGGCCGATCAGCGCCGTGACACCGAGCGTCGCCGGATCCCGGCCGATCTCACGGCACGCCGCCGCGATCTTGGCCATCGGCTCGGCGATCGTCTCCGGCTGGCCCATGTAACCGGTGTTCCACAGGTCGCCGTACCGCGCGGCCAGGCCCAGCATGCGCGGGCCTTCGCCGCCGATCAGCAGCGGCGGCCCCTCCGCGCGCGGACCGCGCGGCACGTCCTCGCAGTCCAGCGCCTGGTAGTACTGCCCGGTGAAGTCGACGTGCCCGTCGCGCAGCAGCGGCCTGAGGATCTGCATCGCTTCCTCGAACCGGCTCACCCGGTGATCGAACGGCAGCCCGAACGCCCGGTACTCCGGTTCGTTCCAGCCCGCGCCGACGCCCAGGATCAGCCGTCCCTGGCTCACCTCGTCCAGGGCGGTCGCCATCTTCGCCAGGATCGCAGGATTGCGGAAGGTGTTGCACAGCACCAGGGTGCCCAGTTCCACCCGCTGTGTCGCCTCGGCGAGCGCCGCCAGCACGGTCCAGCATTCCCAGATCCCCAGGATCGGCTGGCCGGGCGTGCGGTACATCAGGTGATCGGCGAGCCAGAGGCTGTCGAACCCGTCCGCTTCCGCGCGCAGCGCGACGTCGCGGATCACCGCGTAGGGACGCGTGCTGTAGGTCTGACTGTCGTTCGCCGCCCTGACCAGCAGCCCGATCTTCATGACTCCCCGCCCGTCCTGGCCAGCTCCATCACCCAGTTGGTCTCCCAGGTCGCCCCGTCGTCGGCGGACAGCGCCTGTGCCCAGCGGACCGAATCCGGTGTGATGTCCGACCAGGTGAACCGGCACACGACCGGGATGCCGTTATGCGTGTCCGGCCCGAGGAACGTGCCCACGCCGTTGTCGAACCGCCCGGTGACCGGCGGCTCGATCCGCGCGAAACGGCTGTCGGCCCAGAACAGCGACCAGGTATCCGCGTCCGCGTCGTAGAGCCGGATCGTCATGCCGTGGAAGCCGCGGGACGGGAACTCTCCCTCGTCCATGTTCGCGGTCCCGCCGAGGATCGGCCAGCAGCGCATCGCCGATTCGTAGGTCTCCCACTCCTGGCATCCGACGAGCCGTTCGCGGAGGGAGCGGTGCGAGATCCGCCAGCTGCCGTGCAGGAAGTCGAAGTCGGCGGCGCTCACCGCGTGTACCCCGACTCCATCGAGTCTGCCAGGTAACCGTCCAGGTCGGGATTCGCCGGCGCCAGCATGTGCCGAACCCACGCGTTGCGCTCGTGCTGGATCGGCGGGAGTTCCCAGACGCAGCCGATCCACGGCCGGTCGAGCACCATGAAATGCGCGGGATTCCCGTCCGGGCAGCCGAGCTCCGGCTGGGCGGCAGCGGCGCCGCGCATGTGCAGCACGTTGTCCCACACCCAGGTGTACGCGTTCAGGTAGGCGGCGCCGTCCCCGCCCCTGTGCAGGACGACGAAACCGGCGGGCGGCGTCCCGTCCGGCTCTGGCAGCAGGTCAGGCAGTATCCCTATCGCCGCGCGCTCGATGTCCGCGGTGACCGGCGCGACGTCGCTGGTGATGTCGTATCGCTTGAACCGGTGCCCCGCCGCCTCGATGAGCGGCTGGCTCGTCAGGGTTTTCTCGGTGAAGGTCATGCCAGGACGGTATGGCCACTCCCCTGACATCTTCTGTCAGGGGATACAGCGGATAATACGCACATGCGCGCCAGCCGTCTGCTCTCGATCATCCTGCTCCTGCAGGCCAGGGGCAGGATGACGGCCGCGCAACTCGCCGAGGAGCTCGAGGTCTCGGTGCGTACCGTGTACCGGGACGTGGAGTCGCTGCACGGCGCGGGTATCCCGCTGTACGGCGACGCGGGCCACCGCGGCGGTTATCAGCTGCTGGACGGCTACCGCACCCGGCTGACCGGGCTGAGCCCGGACGAGGCCAAGGCGCTGTCCCTGTCCGGGCTGCCAGGTCCAGCCGCCGAGCTAGGCCTCGGTTCTGTGCTCGCCGTCGCCCAGCTCAAGGTCCGCGCCGCGCTGCCGCCCGACCTGGCCGCGCAGGTCGGCGCCACCGCCGAACGATTCCACCTGGACGCCGCCGGCTGGTACGCGCGGACGGAGGAAACGCCGTTCCTGCCGTCCGTGGCCGACGCGGTCTGGCGCGGCGCGGTCCTGCAGGTGCGTTACCGGCGCTGGAAGGAACCGACCGACGTCGACCGGCGTCTGGAACCGTACGGCCTGGTGCTCAAGGCGGGCCGCTGGTACCTGGTGGCCGGCCCGGGCCCGCGCACGTACCGGGTCGACCAGATCCTGGACCTGACGGAGCCCGGCGGGAGCGTCACGATCCCCGACGGATTCTCCCTGGCCGGCTACTGGCACAGGTACGTCGCCGAGTTCCTCGCCGGGCTGCGCAGCGCCGACGCCGTGGTCCGCCTGTCCCCCGCCGCGACCGCCCGGCTGTTCGGCCCGGCCGCCGACGCGCTGGCCGCCACCGGCGTCCTGGAACAGGACGGCTGGACCCGCGCCGTGCTGCCGATCGAGTCGGTGGACCTGGCGATCGGGGAGTTCCTCACCCCGGACATCGAGGTCCTCGCGCCGGCCGATCTGCGCGCGCAGGTAGCCGCCAGGGCGCGCGCGATCGCGGCGCTCTATTGATCTCATAACTAACCGTGTGCAACCGGTCAGTCATCGTGCTCCGGTCAGCGGGTCAACGGCGCCGGCCGCAAGACGAGACAAACCGGGAGATGGTAGAACCCCATAATGAATGCGTTACCGACGGGCACGGGGGTGCGTGTGCAAGAGCTGCGGAACGGCGATCCGGCGCAAGTGGGGCCGTACCGGATGCTGGGCCGGCTTGGCACTGGCGGCATGGGCCAGGTGTTCCTGGGCCGGTCGGCCGGCGGACGGCTGGTCGCGGTGAAGGTGATCAAGGACGAGCTCGCCGCCGATCCCGAGTTCCGGGCCAGGTTCCAGCAGGAGGTAGCCGGGGCGCGCAAGGTCAGCGGCATGTTCACCGCGCCGGTGGTGGACGCCGACGTGAACGGGCCGGTGCCGTGGCTGGCGACCGCGTACGTGGCTGGCCCGTCGCTGGCCGGCGCGGTGGCCAGGAACGGGCCGCTGCCGGCCAACTCGGTGCGGGCTCTGGCGGCGGCGCTGGCCGAGGGACTGGCCGCGATCCACGCGGCCGACGTGGTGCACCGTGACCTGAAGCCGGCCAACGTGCTGCTGGCGGCGGACGGCCCGAGGATCATCGATTTCGGCATCGCCAAGGCCGCTGAGGCGATCTCGCTCACCCAGACCGGACTGGTCATCGGCTCACCCGGGTTCATGTCACCGGAGCAGGCCGAAGGCACGCAGACA
>DASXDG010000417.1:0-30551 GCA_036490795.1 Streptosporangiaceae bacterium | reverse complement strand
CCGAAAATGTCAGACCCTCGGCGTAGCGTGATGTCTGTCGGCTCCGATCGAGCACGCCGAGGGGGCTCCGCGTGAAGCTGTTGACCGCCACCAACCTCAGCCAGGGATACCGGGACAACGACTTCGATTTCTGCATCGAGGGCGAGCTAGTGCATATCGATCCGCCGTGTGCCAGGGACCGGCGCGACCCGGACGGGCCGTGCGGGTGCGGTCGCGCGTTCGGCGGGCTCAATTCCCATCAGGCCACGACCACCGCGATGATCCGCGAGCTGGACGGGTTCACCCCGGCCGACTATGTGGAGGCGCTCAGGTCCAGCCTCGACCAGCAAGGCTGGGATTCGGCACAGGCGGTGCACGAAGCGGCCGCTCTGTACACCCTGGCCCAGCACTGGCCGGCCGGCACCGTGCTTGAGCGCCGGCTGGACCAGATCGCCGCCCGCCGTTTCATCCGGCAGCCCCAGTAGCGCTAGCTCGGGCTCCGGTGGTGCCGCCGCGGGCCTGCGGTGGTGCCGCATGCCGCCGGGCCAGCCCCGTTGATGGCCCGGAGGCGTGCGGGCGATCGTTACCCGGCGGTGAACCGCTCGCTTTGCTCGCCGTCCAGGTGCCCGGTCGGCAGCTTCCTGCCGCAGATCACCAGCAGCAGGTCCTGTGCCGCACCGGTCAGCGGGGCGCCGGTGCCGAACGTCCAGTCCATGTCCGTGGCCCGTAGCTCGATCCCGTCCAGGTCCGTGCCGAAGAACTTCACCGACATCTCGTCGGGTGATGGCGGCAGGACGGCGCGCAGCCGCTCCTCGGGCACGGTGAATCCCGCTCCGAGCGGGACCGTTATGTCCAGGCCGTGGATCACGTCGTGGCTGAGCGCGCCGGCCAGGCCGCCGCCCGGCGGCTCCCAGGGATGGCGCACGTTGACGCGTATCGTCTCGGTCAGCTCGGCCGGCGAGAGCGCGGCCGCGTCCCGCGCGGCGAGGCGGTTCGACAATGCGGTGAAGTCACCGCCGGATTCGCCCAGTTCGGCCATGAACTCCTCACCGCTGTACCGGAACGGCATCGTCATGTGCGCCACGACTTCCCTGATCCGCCAGAGCTCGCACAGCGTGGGCGAGCCCCAGGTCTGTTCTGGCAGGCCGCCGAGGATGGTCGCGAGGTCCTCGCGCTGCGCGGCTATCAGGTCCATGATTTCCATCTGTCGTCTCCCTCATCTGCGGGCTTATGACAGACAGACGAACGCCGCGGGGGTCAGATGGACACTTCGAGCAGACGTTTGCCGAGAAAATTCTTCTCCACCTCGGTGGGGGCCTGGCCCATGGCCTCGGTATACGCGACCGCGGCCTCGTCATACCTGCCGAGCCGGCGCAGCAGATCGGCCCTGGTCGCGGCCAGCAGGTAGTAGCCGGGCAGGGCGCCGGAAGCGGCGAGGGAATCGGCGAGCGCCAGCCCGGCGGCAGGACCGTCGGCCATGCCGACCGCCACCGCGCGGTTCAGTTCCACAACGGGGCTGGGCACCATACGGGCCAGTGAACCGTAGAGCGAGGCGATTCGCGGCCAGTCTGTGTCCGCCGCCCGGGCCGCGGCGCAGTGACAGGCGGCGATCGCCGCCTGAAGCTGATACGGCCCTTGCGGTCGGCGCTGGTTAAGCAGCCGGAGCCCTTCCGCTATCTGGCCGGCGTTCCACAGCGACCTGTCCTGGTTCTCCAGCGTCACCAGGTGCCCGTCGGCATCCAGCCGTGCGGCCCGCCGCGAATCCTGCAACAGCAGCAGCGCGAGCAGCCCGGCTGCCTCCGCTTCCTTCGGCATCAGCTGGACCAGCATCCGGGCCAGCCGGATCGCCTCCGCGCTCAGGTCAACCCGGGTCAGCTCGGAACCGGCCGATGCCGAGTAGCCCTCGGTGAAAAGCAGGTACAGCACGCCAAGCACGCCAGGCAGCCGCTCGCCAAGCAGCCCGGGCGGTGGCACCCGGTAGGGAATCCCGGCGTCCCTGATCTTTCGCTTCGCCCGGACCAGGCGCTTGGCCATCGTGTCCTCGCTGGCCAGGAAGGTCCTGGCGATCTCGACCGTGGTCAGCCCCGCCAGCGTGCGCAGCGTGAGCGCGACCCGGGCTTCGAGCGACAGCGCCGGATGGCAGCAGGTGAACATCAGCATCAGCCGGTCATCGGCCGCCTGATCCGCCGAACCGGGATATTCCGAATCCGTGTTATCCGAGGCCGTGGTAGCCGCGAGCGTCCTGAGCTTCTCCGCCCCCGTCCTTTCCCGGCGAAGCACGTCCACGGCACGGTTCCTGGCTACCGCGATCAGCCATGCGCCGGGCCGTTCTGGGACTCCGTCGTCCTCCCAGAGCCGCACCGCCGCGGCGAACGCGTCGGCGGCGCACTCCTCGGCCAGGTCCCAGTCGCCGAACAGGCGGATCAAAGTGGCGACGACCCGTCCCCACTCGTCCCTGAAGGCGTCAGCTACGGCAGCCGCGGTGTCCATATTTCGCGGATGACGATCGTTCCGTAGGTGGCGGCCGGGTGCGCCGCGGCAATCCCGATGGCGGCCTTCATGTCCTCGCATTCGATGACGCAGTACCCGCCGATCTGCTCCCTGGTCTCGGCGAACGGCCCGTCGGTGAGCAACATCTCGTCACGTCTGACCCGTACTGCCTGGCTCTCCTCCGGCGGACGCAGTCCGCCCCCCTCGATGAGCACGCCACGGGACGTCATCTCCTCCGACCAGCCGCCGCAACCATCGTTGGCGTGCTCGGCCGCGGACTCGTCGCCGCAGATCAGCAGCATGAATCGCGTGGTACCAGGAGATTCTTCGCTCACCAGAGCCATCGTAGCCGCGATATCGCTTAGGGCCATGCTCGCCGGGCCCCCTAGGATGGCGTGCATGTCCATTACCCGTGACGATGTCGCGCACCTGGCGCGATTGTCCAGGATCGCGCTGACCGATGCAGAGCTGGATCATCTAGCGCCTCAGCTGGACCAGATCATCTCGGCGGTTGCCCAGGTCCAGGAGGTCGCCGCCGATGGAATCCCGCCGACGTCACACGCGACCGGCCTGACCAACGTGTTCCGCGAAGATGAGCCGCGGCCGTGCCTGACCGCGGAGGAAGCGCTCGACCAGGCGCCGGCGGTGGATCTGCAGCGGTTCAGGGTGCCGCGCATTCTCGGGACGGAGGAGTAGCCGTGGACCTGACCCGCAGCACCGCCGCCGAACTCTGCGGCCTGCTCAACGCCAAGCAGGTGTCCGCGCGCGAGGTCGCCCAGGCCCACCTGGACCGCATCGCCGCCGTGGACGACAAGGTGCACGCCTTCCTGCACGTGGCGGCCGACGACGCGCTCGCTCAGGCGGAAGAGATCGACTCCCGCCGCGCCGCGGGGGAGGCCCTGCCCGCGCTGGCCGGCGTCCCGGTCGCGGTGAAGGACGTGTTCGTCACCAAGGGAATGCCGACCACCTGCGGCTCGCGCATCCTCGAGGGCTGGCGCCCGCCGTACGACTCGACGATCGCCGAGCGACTCAAGGCGAACGGCGCGATCATCCTCGGTAAGACGAACATGGACGAGTTCGCGATGGGCTCGTCCACCGAGAACTCCGCCTACGGTCCCACGCACAACCCCTGGGACCTGAGCAAGATCCCCGGCGGCTCGTCCGGCGGCTCCTCGGCGGCTGTCGCCGCCTACGAGGCGCCGCTCGCGACCGGCAGCGACACCGGCGGCTCGATCCGTCAGCCCGCGGCGGTCTGCGGCATCGTCGGTACCAAGCCGACCTACGGCGGGTCGTCCAGGTACGGGGTCATCGCGTTCGCCAGCAGCCTGGACACGCCCGGCCCGTTCGGCCGTACCGTGCTGGACACCGCGCTGCTGCATGAGGCCATGTCCGGGCACGACCCGATGGACTCCACCTCGATTGACGCGCCGGTACCGCCGGTGGTGGAGGCCGCCCGGCAGGCGGACGTCAGCGGTATGCGGATCGGTGTCGTCACCGAACTCTCAGGCGATGGCTACCAGCCGGGCGTGATGCGAAGGTTCGCCGAGGCGGTCGAGGTGCTAGAGCACCTCGGTGCCAAGGTCACCGAGGTGAGCTGCCCGCACTTTAAGTACGCGCTGCCCGCCTATTACCTGATCGCGCCCAGCGAGTGCTCATCCAACCTGGCCCGTTTCGACGCGATGCGTTACGGCCTGCGGGTCGGCGACGACGGCAGGCTGGACGCCGAAGAGGTCATGTCGCTCACCCGCGAACAGGGCTTCGGTGCCGAGGTCAAGCGGCGCATCATCCTTGGCACCTACGCGCTGTCCAGCGGCTACTACGACGCCTATTACGGCAAGGCGCAGCAGGTCCGCACGCTGATCATCAGGGACTTCGATGCGGCGTTCGGCCAGGTGGACGTGCTGGTGTCGCCAGCCACGCCGACCACCGCGTTCGGCATCGGGGAGCGCGCTGACGACCCGATGGCGATGTATCTGGCCGACCTGTGCACGATCCCGTCAGACCTGGCAGGCAACGCGGCGATCTCGGTTCCTTGCGGCCTGGCCGACGAGGACAGCCTGCCCGTCGGCTTTCAGGTCATGGCGCCGGCCATGGCTGACGACCGGCTGTACCGGGTGGGCGCCGCCGTCGAGGCCGCGTTCACCGCCCGCTGGGGACAGCCCCTGCTCAACAACGCGAAGGGACTGGGCGAGTGACCGCCGTCACCGACCGGTACGAACCGGTCATCGGGCTGGAGACCCATGTCGAGCTGGGTACCAGGACCAAGATGTTCTGTGGTTGTACGACCGTCTTCGGCGGCGAGCCGAACAGCCAGGTGTGCCCGGTCTGCCTGGGCCTGCCCGGGTCGCTTCCGGTCGTGAACAAGCTCTCCATCGAGTACACGATCAAGATCGGCCTGGCGCTGAACTGCTCGATCGCGTCCTGGTGCCGCTTCGCCAGGAAGAACTACTTCTACCCGGACATGCCGAAGAACTTCCAGATCTCCCAGTACGACGAGCCATTGTGCGTCGACGGTTACCTGGACGTGCAGGTCGAGGGCAAGACTATCCGGGTCGGCATCGAGCGGGTGCACCTGGAGGAAGACACCGGCAAGTCGCTGCACGTCGGCGGCGCCACCGGCCGGATCCACGGAGCCGACTACTCGCTGGTCGACTACAACCGGGCCGGCATCCCGCTGGTCGAGATCGTCACCAAGCCGGTCGACGGCACCGGCGCGCTCGCTCCCGTGGTCGCCAAGGCCTACGTCACCGAACTGCGTGACCTGCTCCGCTCGCTCAACGTCTCCGACGTGCGGATGGAGGAAGGATCGATGCGCTGCGACGTGAACACGTCGCTGTCGCCGGCCGGTTCTGGTGTCTGGGGCACCCGCACCGAGACGAAGAACGTCAACTCGCTTCGCTCGGTCGAGCGCGCGGTCCGGTCCGAGATGGACCGTCAGGCGACGGTGCTGGACGCGGGTGAGCGGATCGTCCAGGAAACCAGGCACTTCCACGAGGACAGCGGCACCACTACGTCTGGCCGGTCCAAGGAAGAGGCGCAGGACTACCGCTACTTCCCCGAACCCGACCTGGTGCCAGTGGCCCCGGCCGCGGACTGGGTTGAGCAGATCCGCGCCACGCTGCCTGAGGCCCCTGCCCTGCGCCGGGCCCGGCTGAAGGCCGAGTGGGCCCTGTCCGACCTGGATATGGCAGCCCTCACCAACGCCGACGCGCTGGACCTGGTCGAGGCCACGGTCGCGGCCGGCGCGACCCCGGCTGACGCGCGCAAGTGGTGGCTTGGTGAACTGGCCCGCCGCGCCAACGAGGCGCAGCTTGAGTTGACCGCGCTGAAGATTACGCCCGCCCAGGTCGCGCGCGTCACGGCTCTGGTGACCGCGGGAACGCTCAACGACAGCCTGGCCCGCCAGACCCTCGACGCGGTACTGGCCGGCGAGGGCGAGCCCGACGAGGTGGTCGCGGCCAAGGGCCTGGCCGTAGTCAGCGACGACGGAGCGCTCACCGCCGCCGTCGCGGATGCGATCGCCGCCAACCCGGACGCGGTCGCCAGCATCCAGGCGGGCAAGATGGGCGCGATCGGCGTCCTGGTCGGTGCCGTGATGAAGGCCACCCGAGGCAAGGCCGACCCCGCCCGCGTCCGTGCCCTCATCCAGGAGCGCATCGGCTAACAAGAGCGCATCGGCTAAACCCAGCCGGGCGCCGCCGCCTACTGGCCGGTCGCCGCGAGTTCGCGGTTGAGGCCTTCGGTGATCGCGACCAGTACGCGGGCGGCGGTCGCCAGGTCCGCGGCCGGGACGCTGGCGTAGGCGCGGGCCAGGATCGGCCCGGTCGTGCCGCGTACCGTGGTGACCATCGTCGTGCCTGATCCGGTGATCGTCACCTCTTGGTCCTCGGCCGTGACCAGTCCGGCGGCCTCCAGCCACGCGACCGCCTCGCGCGCGAGACCGGGTGTGACCTTCAGCGCGCCGGTCATGCGCGCTACGAGCGCGTCCCGAGCGATAGTCCCGTCGGCGGACGTGATCAGGCTGAGCGCGACCCAGCGCTCGCGGTTGAGGCCGGTGCCTGCCAGCACCCGGTCCATGATCGCGCCGTGCGCGTTCTCCGTCTGGCCGACGATCTGCGGATTCAGTGTCATGATGTCCATGCACACCATAATGACACTGAGTACCAAAAAATTCCTAGTGCTATTTGTGGCTGAGGTACGATACCGAGCATGGACCGGACGCTTCCGCTGCGCGAGCGCAAGAAGCTGCGCACGCGCAGGCAACTGGCACAGACCGCGCTGCGGCTGTTCGCCGAGCGCGGCTTCGACGCGACCACGCTGGAGGATCTCACCGAGGAGGCGGAGGTCTCCAAGAGCACGTTCTTCCGGATGTTCCCGGCCAAGGAGGCGGTCGCGGTCGAGGCCGAGACCGAGCTGTGGACCGCCTACCTGGCCTTGCTGGCCGAGCCCGACCCGGCCGAGCCCGACCGGGCCGTATCCGACCTGGCCGGACGTGACCAATCCGGCACCGTCCTCACCGAACTGCGCGACACGCTGACCGAAGCGGCCGCCACGCTGGACGAGGGCTGGGAGGAACGCTACGTCGCGACCCGCAAGCTGATCCTGACCGCGCCGCCGCTGCTCGCCTATGTCGATTACTACCGGACCGGCGTGGAACGTCAGGCGGTCACGATCCTGGCGGGCAGGCTCGGCCTTCCCGACGGTGACCTGCGCCTGCAGGTCCTCGCCGAACTGGCCACCACGGCGTGGAGCGTGGCCGGCCGGGATTGGGTCGGCGACGGCGGCGACGGCGGACGCGAGGCACTCACCGCCGGCGTCCGGGCCGCCTTCGCGGCGATCCCGGCCAGCCTGGAGCTGCGCGTACGCACATGATCGCGAAGGGTTTTACGTGCCAGGGCACGTAAAACCCTTCGCGATCATGAAAGAGACCGGCGGTAGCGGGCCTCGGACAGCGAATAGCCGTCTGCGTGCTCGGTCTTGACCGTTCCGTCGGGAAACCACCGAGCCGCCTCGTAGAAGCGGCGGGCACGCTCGTTGGCGTCGAGCACCCACAAGGTCGCGTCCGCGTAGCCGAGAGCGGCGAGCCGCGAGACCGCGGCTTCCATCAGCGACCTGCCCGCCCCGCGGCCCCAGCTGGACGGCTCCAGGTAGATCGCGGTCAGCTCGCCGGTCCTTCCTGCTTCGGCGTCCGAGTCGCGGGTCTGCCCGACGTTCGCGAAGCCGATGATCCGCCCGTCATCCTCGGCGACGAGCACGGCGCCACGGGCCGAGTCGGTACGGTCGATGATGCGGGTCCACCGCTGCGTGCGCGCGGGCACGTCGAGTCCGTCCAGGATCTCCTGCGGGATCAGGCCGTGGTAGGCGCCGCGCCACGACGCGACATGCACCTCGGCTATGGCCGGCGCATCGCCCGGCCGGGCATCCCGCACATGAACCGTCATGGGAAGAATTTTCTGGCCGGCCGCCGATGCGGGGCAAGCGATTATCTGCCCAGCGCACCGGCGGCCGGCCGCGACGAGTAACGCTACGACTGGTACTGGAGGACCACCGGGTGCTGGTTGGCGAAGTCGTTCGCCGACGGGCGTTCGGTGGCGGCGGCAAGGAACTGGCTGGTGTCTGGCACGGCCGCGATCTGACCGACGTCGACGCTGGCGGGCAGCGAGACCGTGCTCACCGTGCCATGCGCGTAGTGGTCGATCACGCCGAGGCCGCAGCAGCCAGGTGACACGCTGATCCACAGGCCGCCGTGGCCGTCAGGGACGAGCCCGGTCGACGTGCCCGCGAGCTGCTTGCTCACCCGGCTCCAGCTGTGCCCGTTGTCGTGCAGCAGCGACCAGGGGCCCGAACTGTCCTGCCCGTTCGCGTCGGCAAGCGCGTACACGCTGGAAGGCGAAAGGGCCACGATCGCGTCGATCCTGGGATCGTTCATGCCCTGCTTGACCGGCGGCAGGAACTTGGCGAGCGAGGTGCGAGCCCAGCCGTGACCGGTCCACTTCGCGACGTCCGCACCGCCGTACGCCCAGACGTTGCCCGGTGAACTGGCGCTGCTCGCGGTCAGGCCGCTGGCTGCCACCTGCGACCACTGGTGGCCGTTAAAGTGCCAGGTCAGCGACGTGCCGAGCTGGCCTGCCTGATAGCCGGAAACCCAGATGTCGTTGGCTGAGAGCACAATCGCGCCGGATACCGGCACCGGGAACGAGCGCACCACCGACCAGGAACGCCCGTTCCAGTGCCAGGCCCGGCTGCTCGTGCCCTTCTGGCTGAACGCCCATGCGTCATTCGGTGACAGCGCGGTCGCGAGGCTCACCCACTCGTTCGGCGCCGCGGCAAACCGGACCTGATGCCAGCCGCCGCCGGTGTCCTCCCAGGCAGTGCCCGGCTTGGTGGCGAGATCACTGGATCCGAAAACCCACTCCGCATGCGGCCCGGCAGCGGTCACCCCGCCAGCGGAACCGGTCACCGGCAACGGGGAGCCCACATGCCAGCCGGACGAACTGCTGGCAACCCGGCCGGTGGCCGCGGCCGCGTTGAGCGATCCGATGCCAACCGCCGCGGCAAGCCCAAGTGCTACAGGAAAAAGTGCGATACGCAATGTCTTCATGCACATAGACACGCGCTAGGGGCGACTCCGGTTGCCCGGAGGCCGGAAAGTTCGCTACGCGGGTCCGGGCAGCGATGACCGGTGCCAGGCGCCGGGACCGACCGGCAACGGCCGGCGCACACGCGCGGCCGGGTCCGCCCACGCGGAGACCGGCGCAAGAGCGGAAGCCGGGGCGGAACCAGAACCCCGTGACATCAGCACCGCGACGAGTGCCGCGACTTCCTCGCCGGTGGGCGACCCGCGTACCACCGCTACAGAAACCACTGCCTGTTCTGACATAAGGATCTCGACTTTCCTACCAGGATGCCGAACTCACGGTGCACTCTCTCCCAGAACGCGTCGCGCAGCCACTCGCGGGCTTCCTGGTACGGGCGCAGCGACAGGCCGAGTTCCTTCTCGGCGTCGACCAGCAGTTCCTTGTCGATAACCGGCGGCAGGATCGGGCCAGGCAGCAGGTCGCGGATGTTGTCGCGGCCGCGGGTGAGGATCCACTTCTGTGCGACGTGCTCGCCTGCCTCCTCGACCCGGATCCGGTCCGGGCCCAGCCGGGGGTTCGGACCGGTCATCGTCGGATAGGCGCCGCTATGGCCGGGCGAACCGGACCGCAGGACCGGCATCGGACGGGTCGGGTGCCGCTCGCCGAACAGTTGCGCGGGCGTCGGCGCGGTGGCGGACACGGACGCCGGATCGGGCCGTGCGTCGACCACGGGCACCGGGTTCTTGGTGAAGTACGGCCGGAGGAACCCGCCGTCGAGCACGTCCACCGTGTCCGATTCCCAGACCAGGCGCTCTGCCTGGTTGGTGCCGTAGGGCGGCTCGATGCCCCACAGGTGGACGCGGACGCCGTAGGCCTGCGCCGCCTCGACCGCGGGGACCATGTCCTCGTCGCCGGCGATCAGCACCGCGTCGGTGATCGCGCGGTGCCTGGCCAGCGCCTCCATGTCGGCCCGGATCTGGGCGTCTACGCCCTTCTGCTGACCGCGCGCGTTCAGGTTGCCCAGCCGGAGCTTCACCCACGGCATCTGCGCGATAACCCGCTGGTCAATCGTGGGCACCCGGTCGCGGGCGGCGTCGTACCAGTAGACGCGCAGCAACTCGCCGCGGATCAGGTCGTCGGCATGCTTGATGATCACCTGGATCAGCGGCACCGCGTCGGCCCGGAACTCCCGCCGGGAGCTGGTACCGAACAGCAGTTCACCCGCGGCCGCGTAGATATAGCCAACGTCCACCATGACCGCGTACCTGGCCAGGATGGGTAGCGGGGCTGCGAATTCGGTCATCATCTCGACTCTAGGCCAGTTGGACCCGTGCGTGCGCCACTTGCGGCACTTTTGTCGACGGCCTGAAACGAAGCCGCTGCGCTAGGTGACCATTAAAGCGGTATGTTTCCATGTTTCTTCGGTGGCAGCGTCTGCCGCTTGGTACGCAGCGTGCGCAGGGCGCTGGTGATCGCAAGCCGGGTCTCGGCCGGGCGGATGACCGCGTCCACGTAACCTCGTTCGGCTGCGATGTACGGGTTGGCCAGAGTGTCCTCGTACTCGGTTATTCTGGCCGCCCGCAGGGCGGCGGAATCCTGCGCCGCGGCCAGCTCTCGACGGTAAAGAACCCCGACCGCGCCTTCGGCGCCCATGACCGCGATCTGCGCGGTCGGCCAGGCGAGGTTGATGTCGCCGCCGAGGTGCTTGGAACCCATCACGTCGTACGCGCCGCCGTACGCCTTGCGGGTGATCACGGTGATCTTCGGCACCGTCGCCTCGGCATAGGCGTACAGCAGCTTGGCGCCGCGCCTGATGATGCCCCGCCACTCCTGGTCGACGCCGGGCAGGAAACCGGGCACGTCGACAAAGGTCAGCACGGGAATGTTGAACGCATCGCAGGTGCGGACGAAACGGGCGGCCTTCTCCGAGGCGTCGATGTCCAGCACGCCGCTGCGCTGCATCGGCTGGTTCGCGACCACGCCGACCGGCGCGCCCTCGACCCTGCCGAAGCCGACGATGATGTTCGGCGCGAACCCGGCCGCGATCTCGAGGAACTCCTCGTCATCGACCACGCGGGTGATCACCCCGTGCATGTCGTAGGGCTGGGCTGGGGAGTCAGGGATGATCGAGTCGAGCTCGATATCGGGTTCCTCGGACACCTTGGCGAACGGCAGCCGCGGCGGGTCCTCCATGTTGTTGGAGGGCAGATAGGACAGCAATTCGCGGGCGAAGTCCACGCAGTCCTGCTCGTCGGCGGCCTGGTAGTGCGCCACGCCAGACTTCACCCCGTGCGTGTAGGCGCCGCCAAGCTCCTCCAGGGTTACGTCCTCGCCGGTCACGGCCTTGATCACGTCGGGTCCGGTGATCGCCATGTACGAGGTGCCCTCGACCATCAGCGTGAAGTCGGTGATCGCGGGGGAATACACCGCCCCGCCCGCGCACGGCCCCATGATCAGCGAGATCTGCGGGATCACGCCGGAGGCGTGCACGTTCCTGAGGAAGATCTCGGCGTACAGGCCGAGCGCGACCACGCCCTCCTGGATCCGGGCTCCGCCGCTGTCGTTGATGCCGATCATCGGGCACCCGGTCTTCAGGGCGTAGTCCATGACCTTGACGATCTTCTCGCCGTAGACCTCGCCGAGGCTGCCGCCGCGGATCGTGAAGTCCTGGCTGAATACGCAGACGGGCCTGCCGTCGATCGTGCCGTATCCGGTGACGACGCCGTCGCCGTACGGCCGGCTGGAGGCCATGCCGAAGTCGTTCGCCCGGTGCCTGGCCAGCTGGTCGAATTCGGTGAACGACCCGGGATCGAGCAGCAGGTCGATCCGCTCGCGGGCGGTCAGCTTGCCCTGCTTGTGCTGCTTTTCCACGGCCTGTTCGGATCCGGCATGGACCGCTTCTTCGCGCCGGCGGGCCAGATCGGCAATCTTCCCTGCCGTCGTGTGGGGTGCGGGGGCCTCATCTGCCATGGGCCACAGAGTAGCTGTGTTTGTCTGGGCGCGCCTTAGCGGGCGGTGCCGCCCGCTATGTGGACCGGCGCGCCCTGGCCGCGGCCGGCGGAATACGCTCTAGGCGTGAACAGGGAGAAGGACCGCGCCCAGCTGCCGAAGCCGATGCGCCGCGATGTCCGGCTGCTCGGGGACATGCTCGGCGAGACGATTCGTGACGATATCGGCCAGGACCTGCTCGACGACGTGGAAGAGCTGCGCCGCGCCGTCATCGAGGCCAGGTCCAAACCCATAGGGGACGAGATCGTCGACCTGGTCCGATCCTGGACCCTGGACCGGGCCGAACAGGTCGCCAGGGCCTTTACCGTCTACTTTCACCTGGTCAACCTGGCCGAAGAGCACCAGCGCATCCGCATCCTCCGCGAGCGCGATACCGGCGAGGAGCCGGTCCGCGAGTCGCTGGGCGCGGCTGCGGAGCCGGTCCGCGGCCACCTGGACGAGCTTCGCGTGCACCTGGTGCTGACCGCCCACCCGACCGAGGCCAGGCGCCGCGCGGTCGTCGGCGCGCTGCGCCGGATCAGCGAGCTGCTCCAGGTGGTGGATGACGACCGCCAGGGCGCGGCCGACCGGGACGAGGCCACCCGGGCGCTGCGCGAGCAGATCGACCTGCTGTGGCGGACTTCCCAGCTGCGGGTGAAGGCGATGGACCCGATCGACGAGGTCCGCACCGTGATGACCGCGTTCGACGAGACGCTGTTCCGCGTCGTCCCATCGGTCTACCGCGAGCTGGACCGGGCCCTGTCCGGTGACCGGTCGGGCGCCCAGCCCACCGAAGTCCCTGCCTTCATCAGATTCGGCAGCTGGGTCGGCGCCGACCGGGACGGCAACCCGTTCGTGACCGCCCAGGTCACCAGGGAAACCGCCGTGATCCAGGCCGACCACGCGCTGCGTGCGCTGGAGACGGCCACGGTCAGGGTCGGCCGGTCGATGACGGTGCACGGCGCTGGCTTGCGGGTCGCTCTGGACGACGCCCGGGGCGCCCACCCGGAACTGCTCGCCGAGCTGGAGGCGCGCGCCCCGCTTGAGCCGTTCCGTGCCTATCTTCTGTACGCGGCCCAGCGGCTGGCCGCGACCCGCACCCGTGATGCCGACCTGGCCTACAAGCGGCCCGCCGAGTTCGTGGCCGACCTGCGCGTGGTCCAGGACGCGCTGGCCGCCGCCGGCGCGGTCCGGCAGGCGTACGGAGAACTGCAGAACCTGATCTGGCAGGCGGAGACGTTCGGCTTCCACCTGGCCGGGCTGGAGGTCAGGCAGCACAGCGAGGTGCACGCCAGGGCGCTGGCCGAGCCAGGCTCCGCGCAGGGCGAGGAGGTGCTCGCCACGATCCGGGCGATCGCCTGGGTCCAGGACCGGTACGGCGAACAGGCCTGTCACCGCTACGTGGTCAGCTTCACCCGCTCCGCGGAAGACATCGCCGCCGTCTACGAGCTGGCCGGCCGTGCGACCAGCCGGCCGCCAGTGCTCGACGTGATCCCGCTGTTCGAGTCGGCCGCCGACCTGGAGAACGCACCGGACGTGCTGTCCGCCATGCTGGCTCTCCCGGATGTGGCATCCAGGCTGGCGGCCAATGGCCGAAGGCTGGAAGCCATGCTCGGCTACTCGGACTCCGCGAAGGAGCTGGGCCCGGCCAGCGCCACGCTGCGCCTGTACCAGACCCAGGCCAAGCTGGCCGCGTGGGCGCGCGAGCACGACATCAGGCTCACCCTGTTCCACGGCCGTGGTGGCGCGCTCGGCCGTGGCGGCGGACCGGCCGGCCGCGCCGTGCTGGCTCAGGCGCCTGGCTCGGTGGCGGGCTCGTTCAAGGTCACCGAGCAGGGCGAGGTGATCTTCGCCCGCTACGGGCAGCCCGCCATCGCCAAGCGGCACCTGGAGCAGGTCAGCTCCGCCGTCATACTCACTTCTTTTTCATCAGAACAAGCAGTGGATCATTCCCTTCCTTACGCCGCCACGGCCACGGTGGTGGACGACGCGGCGCGGGCGAGCTTCCGGCGGCTGGTCGATGCCGGGGGTTTCGCGTCCTGGTTCGCCAGGATCAGCCCGCTCGGCGAGATCGGCGGCCTGCGCATCGGCTCGCGCCCGGCCAAGCGAGGGCTCGGCTCCGCCGACCCGCTCGACTTGGCCGACCTGCGCGCGATCCCGTGGGTGTTCGCCTGGTCGCAGACCCGGCTGAACCTTCCCGGCTGGTACGGGCTGGGATCGGGGCTGGCGGCCGTCGGCGACGTGGCCGTATTGCGCGACGTGTACCGGTCCTGGCCGCTGTTCCGGTCGCTGGTCGATAACGCGGAAATGAGCCTGGCCAAGACCGACCGGTGGATCGCGTCGCGCTATCTGGCGCTCGGCGGCCGGGAGGACCTGACCGCCGAAGTGCTCGCCGAGTACGACCTGACCAGGCGCCTGGTGCTGGAGGTGACCGGGCACGACCGGCTGCTCGCCGACCGGCCGGTGCTGTCCCGTGCCGTGACGCTGCGGGACCCGTACGTGGACGCGTTGTCCTACCTTCAGCTCCGCGCGCTTGCCGCGCTGCGCTCCGACTCGGTTCCCGAAGACCGCGAGCAATTGGAGCGCCTGCTGCTGTTGTCCGTGAACGGAGTAGCCGCGGGGCTGCAGAATACTGGGTTATGCGCACACATCGGCTTGAGCTTGACGACCAGACACCGCGCGAGTGGGACGCGGCGGTGCTCGACGCGAGTCCGGACGGTATCGTGCTCGACCGCTCGGCCTTCTATCCGGGCGGCGGCGGGCAGTCGCCGGACCACGGGGTGCTGCTCTGGGGCGGCGTGCAGACCAGGATCGTCGGCGCTCGCAAGGGCGATGACCTGTACCTGATCCCTTCTTCGGAAGACCCGTTGCCTCCTGTGGGCACGTCGGTCCGCGGGGCGGTCGAAGACTCGCGGCGCACCGCGTTGATTATCTACCGCGCTAATCGCCCGGGCCTCCGGCCGAGGGCCGCCAGCGCGCCCGGGCCGGTTCAGGCGGTAGCGGGCCGCGGGCCTGCCGGGTCCGCGCCGGCCGTCACCGCTTGAGCCGGCGGCGGCAACTCCACTTGGCCCGGGGCGGGTTTGCGGTTCAGGGCCAGCGCGAACGCCAGGCAGGCGAAGGGGACCGAGGAAAGGGCGTACCGGTAGTCGAGTTCGTGCGCGGCGATCGGCACGACCAGGTTGACCACGCCCACGGTCCAGGCGAGCGCCGCGTACTGGCCCCAGCCACGCCGCCACCGCTTGACGATGAACCCGAATCCGAGCAGGAACAGCGCGCAGAACACCCACCCCGGGAACCACACCGGTGACTGATACCAGAACATCAGGTAGGCCCACGGCTGGTGCGGGTGCGTGTTCTCCTCGGTGTGGGCGTATTTGTTTTCCCAGAAATACATCCAGTGGGCGAGCCCGTGCACGTGCGGCTGGACGGTGAAGTGGTCGGACAGGTAGTCGTTGGGCCGGTCGGTCGCGAAGAACGTGAGGAACACGCCCTCGCCGACCGTCTTGAGATAGTCGAGCGGCTGGGCCAGGATGGCTCGCTCCGCGAACTGCATCGCCAGCTTGTCGTTGTAGGCGTTGACGCCGGGATGGGCGTCGTGCTCGTACCAGACTCCCGAATCCCACAGATACTCGGCCGGGGTGCGCTGGTTCATGACCGCGTCTATCGACCAGGCCGCAGTGGGGCCGGCCGGGTGTTCCGGCTGGTTTTCCGGGCACAGCGGCACTAGGTCCGGCGGCGGCTTGATGATCGAGCAGTTCGCGAACGACATCGTCCGTGACCACAGGAACAGGCCGCTGCTATTCGTGATGTTGAACTGCCCGTAGACCCCGTGGAACCAGAACGCGTAGCCGAGCAGCGGCACCGCGAACGCGGCCACGGACGCTGTGATCACCCGCCAGCCGACGCGGCGGATCAGCAGGAAGGCGAGGATCACCACGAATACGGGGGCGCCGTTGCCGCGGATCACCGACGCGTAGGCGACCAGCAGTCCGACCACCACCGCTTCCCGGATCCCCGGCTTCGTCCGGACGATCAAGATCGCGACCGCGATCATCAGCACGACGGTGAACAGGGTGTCGGGCAGGATCGAGGACTCCAGCCAGATCTGCCGGGAGTCGAACAGGGTCGGGACGGCGGCCAGCGTCGCGCCCCAGGCCGGCAGGCCGCGGGTACGCAAGATCACGTAGATCATGACGCCGAGCCCGATGCCCATGATGTGCTGGATGGTGGTGACCAGCAGCAGGCTGTGGAATGGCTCGAGGATCCTGAGCATCATCGGGTACCCGGCCGGGCGGAGCTGGCCCAGCTGAAGGTGGATGCTCTGCGACATGTAGGAGAAGGAGTCCTGGATGAGCAGGGCCGGCTTGAAGCCCATGGCGGCGACGAAGCGCGGAAGGATCGACAGGCAGGCGACGATCGTGAACATCCGGTGATTGCGCCACAGCGACGCCGGTGCCAGGCTCCTGACCACGTTCCGGATCACGCCGATGACCTTGTCCACGGCGCCGGTCGGGTCCCAAGACATACGCGGCGGCCACAGCTGGAACTTCCGCTCCGGCGACGCTGTGCTCCTGCGCGGCGTCGTCTGCATACCCGTCACGTGATTGTCTCCTTTCGGCACCTGCACAATAGTGCGTTGAGATGCCAAGCGATGACCCGACTCCAGACACTGACCAGATAACGGTCAGCAGGCGCCCGATAGATCCCGGTGCCGTGCCTATAAATGGAATATGGCGCCAGATCGACGTGATCGGCCGTACCGGCTCGACCAATGCCGACCTGCTCGCCAGGCCCGGCGCGGCCGAAGGCATGGTCCTGGTCGCGGAGGAGCAGACGGCGGGCCGGGGCCGGATGGGCCGCAGCTGGGTCGCCCCGCCGCACGCCGCCCTCACCTTCTCCTTGCTGCTCCAGCCGTCCTGGGTCCCGACCGGCAAGCTCGGCTGGCTGTCGCTGCTGACCGGCGTGTCGGTGGCCGCCGCGCTACGCGGTGTAGCCGGGGTGGAGGCTGGCTTGAAATGGCCGAACGACGTGCTGGCCGGGGGCCGCAAGCTGGCCGGCATCCTCGCCGAGGTCAGCGGCGACACCGTGGTCATCGGCATCGGCCTGAACGTGTCGACGACCCCGGATGAGCTGCCGCCGCCCGGTCCTGGTTCGCTGCCGGCCACGTCCGTCTACGCCGAAGGGCTGCGCACGAACCGGCCCGTCTCGCTGGACCGGGCCCAGCTGCTCAGCGGCATCCTGCTCGCGTTCGAGCGCCGCTACGCCGCCTGGCGGAGCGATCACGGGAAGATCGAGGCCATCCGGCCCGAATACCGGGAGCTGTGCGTGACCCTGGGCCGTGACGTGCGGGTCGAGCAGCCGGGCGGTCAGGTGCTGTCGGGCAAGGCGGTCGACGTGGACTCGGACGGCAGGCTGGTGGTGCTGGTGCCGTCGCCGCTGCCGGGCAACCCGGCCAGGGTGCCGGTCGCCGCGGGGGACGTGGTCCACGTCCGCTGACCCCGCGGCGCGAAGGCGAGCGCGAGGGCAAGGCAGGCCAGCGGCACCGCGGGTACCAGGTAGCGCAGGTCGAAGTCGGCGGTCATCGGCGGCACGACCAGGATCGTCACCGCGCAGAACCAGGGCAGCCCGGCGGCGCCCCCGCCGCGCCGCAAGCGCACGATCAGCAGGCCAAGCCCGGCCAGCAAGATAACCCCGAGCAGCGTCCCTGGCAGGGAAATCCACCGCTGATAGCCGACCAGCCACGACGCGAACGGGCCGACCGCCCGGGTCGGCGCGGCCGTGCCGCCGTTGTAGGTGGCCTGGTCACCTGCCACGGTGCCGCCGCCGGGAGTGCCCATGGCGGATGGCACCCAGACCATGGGGGCGTCGGCGAACTGGTACCGGTCCACGATGCCCGCGTCCGGATGCACCGGGCGGTCCCAGTAGAAGCTGAGCAGCAGGTCGTGGCCGACGGCGGCGGCATAGCCGCCCGGCTGGGCGACGATGGCGCGCAGCGCGAAGTTCAGCGCGAGCGAGTTGGTCCGCGCGGAGAACCGCCCGCCGGGCATCCGCAGCAGCGCGGAGTTGCCATCCCAGATATAGAGGGACGAGGCGATCCTGGGCCCGGACGGCGGGCAGAGCATCAGCTCATCGGCTGGTGGCTTGATCACGGCGCAGTCCGCGAACGACATCGTGCGTGACCACAGGAACACGCCGTCGCTGCGGGTCAGCGTGAACTGGTGCTCGTGCACGTCGAACCAGGCCGCGTAGCCGAGCACGGGCGCGGCCCCGCAGACTAGCGCGGCGGCCACGACGGCGATCCGCCTCGCGCCGAGGCCATAACGGAAAGCCCAGATCAGCAGCGCCACTATCAGCACCACGAGCAGGGCAAGCCCGACCGGCCACATGATCGCGGACAGGCCGAGCGCCAGCGCCGCCCCGGCCACTGGGGCCAGCCGCCGTTCGCCCGGCCACCACAGCACGAGGAACACGGCCAGCACGACGAGGAACGCGAACGCGATATCCGGCACCACGTCCTGTTCGAGCTGCAGCTGGTAGGCATCGAAGAACACCGGAAGCGCCGCGAGCGTGCCCGCCCAGCCGGGCAGGCCGTACCGGCGGACCAGCAGGTAAGCGAATATGCCGATGGCCAGGCCCATGGCGTGCTGGACGGCGGCGACCGCCGCGAAGCTGTGCACCGGCCTGAGCAGGAACAGCATGAACCCGTAGCCGCCGACCCGGCTGGGGTCGGGGGTGAGCCGGAGCGCGGTGGACAGGTACGACGCCGAGTCGCCGCCGAACCACATGATCGGCCGGAACGCGAGCATGCACAGCGCCCGGATCACGATGGCCCCGGCCAGCGCGATCAGGAACAGCCAGTGCCCGCGCACGAGTTGCCTCATTCGCGGCATTATCGCCTGATCCACTCCGCTTCGTCTCACGTTCCCCCCGCCAGCTTGAGGACTAATTCATGCCCGCTGGGAACCGGCCGTAGCCGGCCTGGCTCGCCGTGGCGCGATAAGGGTCCGGCGCGTGCCAGTATGTGGCCTATGGCGTATGACGCTTCGTTCGCCGACGATGAGCAGGTCGTCCTGCTATTGCGTCCGCACTGGAAGACGCTGGTCCGGCCGATGCTGGTGGCCGTGATCGTGGTGGTGGCCGCGCTCATCGCGGAGGTGGTCATCCCGTCGGGCAAGTACTCCGCCGCCGGGCGCGCCGCCGTTGGCGTGGTGGCAGTCCTCGCGCTCATGCTGTGGCTGATCGGGCCGCTGCTGCGCTGGCGGATGACCACCTACGAGCTGACCAGCCGGCGGCTGCGGGTGCGTCACGGCGTGCTCACCAGGCGTGGCCGGGATATCCCGCTGGCCAGGATCAACGACGTGTCGTTCGAGAAGGGCCTGCTCGACCGGCTGCTCGGCTGCGGTCGCCTGGTGGTCGAGTCGGCCGGCGAGCACGGCCAGATCGTGCTCACCGAGATCCCGCACGTGGAGACCGTACATTCCACGCTGTTCCGCCTGGTCGAGGACGAGCAGCGGCGACTGGAGCGGCAGCAGCGCACCCAGCCGTAGCCGTTATCCCCGCGACGGGCGTGGACGTACGCTAGTGGTGTGGATCTTCCGGACAGGATTTCGCTGCGTGAGGTGGGACCGCGCGACGGGCTGCAGAACGAGGACCCGGTGCCGACCGACGCCAAGGTGGCGCTGATCGACCGGCTGTCGGGCACCGGTGTGCAGCGGATCGAGGCGGTCTCGTATGTCAGGCCCCAGGCCATACCGCAGATGGCCGACGCCGACGAGGTGTGGAAGCGGACCGTCAAGAACCAGGGCGTCCGCTACTCGGCCCTCGTCCCCAACTTGAAGGGCGCGATCCGCGCACTCGACTCGGGTTTCACCGAGCTCGAGGCTGTCGTCTCCGCCTCGGAGACGCACAACTGGAAGAACGTCAACCGGTCCACCGAGCAGTCCCTCGACGAGATCGCCGAGATCATCGCGCTCGCCCACGACCGCGGCGCCACCGTCCAGGTGATCGTGTCCACCGCATGGGGCTGCCCGTACGAGGGCGACGTTCCGGTAGAACGGACAGTGGCGGTCGCGACCAGGGCGATCAGGGACGGCGCCGACTCCAGTTCGTTCGGCGACACGACCGGGATGGCGACCCCGACCAGGGTCGAGCACCTGGTCGGCGCGTTCCGTAGCGCGCACCCTGAGCAGAGCCTGAACCTGCATTTCCACAACACGCGGGGCACCGGCCTGGCCAACGTGCTCACCGCCCTGCAAATGGGCGTCAGTGACTTCGACGCGTCGGTCGGCGGCCTGGGCGGCTGCCCGTACGCGCCGGGCGCCACCGGCAACATCGCCACTGAGGAACTCGTGCACATGGTCGAGGACATGGGCGTCGCGACCGGCATCAACCTGGACGCGATGATCGAGGCGGCCGCCGAGGCCGAACGCATCGTCGGCCGGACCCTACCTTCTCAGGTGCTCCGGGCCGGCCCCCGGTCGCGAACACTGGTCTAGGACAATCAGCGCATGACCACAGTGCTAACCCGGGGGGACAACCCCCCGGACCCCCCGGAGAGCGACCTCGCGAAGATCCGCGAGACCATCGAACGCGGCGGGGCGCCGAAGTACCACGAGGCCGCCACCGCGAAGGGCAAGCTGTTCGCCCGCGAGCGGATCGCCCTGCTCGCCGACCAAAACAGCTTCACCGAGGACGGCCGCTACGCCAACGCCCTGGCCGGCGGCCTGCCCGCTGACGGCGTGATCACCGGCACCGCCACCATTGGCGGCCGCCCGGTGGCGATCATGGCCAACGACTCCACGGTCAAGGCCGGCTCCTGGGGGGCCCGCACCGTGGAGAAGATCATCCGGATCATAGAGAAGGCGTACGAAGCCCAGATCCCGATGATCTACCTGGTCGACTCCGCCGGAGCGAGGATCACCGACCAGGTGGAGATGTTCCCCGGCAGGCGTGGCGCCGGCCGGATCTTCCGCACCCAGGTCCGGGCGTCCGGCTCGATCCCGCAGGTGTGCGCGCTGTTCGGCCCGTCCGCGGCCGGCGGGGCCTACATCCCCGCGTTCTGCGACTTCAACGCGATGGTGGACGGCAACGCCTCGATGTACCTGGGCAGCCCCCGGATGGTCGAGATGGTGGTCAGCGAGAAGACCACGCTGGAGGAGATGGGCGGCGCCAAGCTGCACTGCACGGTCTCCGGCAGCGGCCACTACCTGGCCAAGGACGAACCGGACGCGATCGGCGCGGTGAAGCGCTACCTCAGTTACCTCCCGCAGAACTGGGCTGAAGCACCGACGTCAGTTATGGGTCTGCCGCCGGAGAACATCGACCTGAGGAAGCTGGTACCGGCCAGCGACCGGCAGGCGTTCGACATGCGGCGCTACGTCAGGGGACTGGTCGACGAGGGGTCTTTCTTCGAGGTCCACTCCCTGTGGGCGCGGGAGCTCACGGTCGGCTTCGCCCGGCTGGACGGGCGGGTGACCGGGATCGTCGCGAACAACCCGCTGCACAAGGGCGGCGTGCTGTTCGTCGACTCGGCCGACAAGGCCGCGCGATTCATCCAGATATGTGACGCGTTTAATATTCCGCTGCTGTTCCTCTCCGACGTGCCCGGGTTCATGGTCGGCACCGCGGTCGAGCGGCAGGGCATCATCAGGCACGGGGCCGCGATGATCGCCGCGATGTCGGATGCGACCGTGCCCAAGATCTCCGTGGTTGTACGCAAGGCCTACGGCGCCGGGCTGTACGCGATGGCCGGTCCCGGCTTCGAGCCGGATGCGACGCTGGCGCTGCCCACCGCCAAGATCGCGGTGATGGGCGCCGAGGCCGCCGTCAACGCTGTTTATGCCAACAAGCTCGACAAGATCGAGGATGAATCAGAACGACAGGCCGAAATCGGCAGGCTTCGTGCAGAATATGAACAAGATATCGACATTATGCGGCTCGCTTCCGAGCTCGTGGTGGACGATATTGTCGAGCCCGAAGATCTGCGCGCGGAGCTGACCAGGCGCTTTGCTGTAGCCGCGAACAAAAATAGGGCCAAACCGCGCCGTCACCACCCGATCAGCCCCGCGTGACTTTGCCGTGGCTTTACTATTAACACCATGACCCGCGTCCTGCTCGCCGAAGATGACCTGTCCATCTCTGAGCCGCTGTCCCGTGCCCTGCGCCGGGAGGGCTATCAGGTGGACGTCACCGCGGACGGGCCGAGCACGCTGGACCGCGCGCTCGGTGAAGGCGCCGACCTGATCCTGCTCGACATCGGCCTGCCTGAGCTGGACGGGCTTGAGGTGTGCCGCCGGGTGCGGGCGGAGGGGCACGCGGTGCCGGTGCTGATCCTCACCGCCCGGGCGGACGAGGTGGACACGGTGGTCGGCCTCGACGCCGGAGCGGACGACTACGTCACCAAGCCGTTCCGGCTGGCCGAACTGCTCGCCCGCGTCCGCGCCTTGCTCCGCCGTGGCACCGTGGAGCCCACCGCCGCGCGCGGCGTCAGGATCGATCACGACGCCCGTCGCGCCTGGCACGGTGACATCGAGCTTGACCTCACCACCAAGGAGTTCGACCTGCTCGCGCAGCTGGTCAGGGACGCGGGCAAGGTCGTCACCAGGGAGCAGATCATGGGCGAGGTGTGGGACGCCACCTGGTGGACCTCCACCAAGACGCTGGACATGCACATCTCCTGGTTGCGCCGCAAGCTCGGCGACGATGCCCACAACCCCCGGTACATCACGACGATCCGCGGCGTGGGATTCCGCTTCGAACGCGGCGACTGACCGTGCGAAGAAGGCTCCTCCTCTCGAACCTGACCGTGGCGATGTGTGCGCTCGCGGTGCTGTTCGTGCCGTCCGTGGTGCTCAGTGCCCGGCACGCGGGCGAACTGGCGGTCGTCCTCACCACCGCCGCGGTCGCGCTGGCGCTCGCGGTCTGGCTGGCCTTGATGCTCACCAGGCGGAACGCCAGGCCGATACAGGAGCTGGCCGAGGCGGCCGGCCGCCTCGGCGCCGGCGACCCGCGGCCGCTGGGCCGTCGCTACGGTGTCACCGACCTGGACCAGATGGCAGACGGGCTGGACAGGTCGGCCCGGCGGCTGATGAGCATGCTCGCCGCGGATAGGGAGCTGGCGGTGGACGCCTCCCACCAGCTACGCACCCCGCTGACCGCGCTGTCCATGCGGCTGGAGGAGATGATCGCGTCCGCGGAAGATCCGGACGTGGTCCGCGAGGAGGGTGGTGCCGCGCTCGCCCAGGCCGAACGCCTGGCCGACGTGGTCAGCCAGCTGCTCACCGTTTCCAGGCGGGCGCCGTCGGCGACGCTCGCTGACGTGGACGAGATCATCAGGCAGCAGATGACCGAGTGGAAGCCGGCCTTCCGCCGGGCCAAACGCAAGCTCGCCGTGATCGGGATTCCCGGACTCGAGGCCTACTTCACGCCCGGCGGGCTGGCACAGGTACTCGCCACCTTGCTGGACAACGCGCTCATGCACGGCGGCGGGACGGTCACGATCCAGACCTCGCAGAGCGCGCGTTCTGTGGTGATAGAGGTCCGCGACGAGGGTAGGGGCGTCCCGCCCGAGCTAGTGTCGCGGATCTTCGAGCGCAGCGTGAGCGGGCGGCCGGAGGGAACCGGACTGGGGCTGGCGCTGGCGCGCACGATGGCGGCCGCTGATGGCGGCCGGGTGGTGCTGGTGAAGGCCAAACCGGCCACGTTCGCGGTGTTCTTGCCGCGCAACCCGCCGCGCACAGGCAACGTGCCGGTGCGCGGCCCCGCCTGAGGTATTCGGCTGCCTCTAGTTACCGCGCCCGAAGTCGCGGTCGCTCTGCTCCCGCCTCCGGCGACTCGTCCGTCTACCCGGTAATGCGACTCGTCCGTTTACGCGGTAATAAGGTCCAACGCGGTAAAAAACGTTGCTGTGAGCAGCAATTTCTTCCGTGATAAATCAAATTACCGAGATAATCAGCAGACCAGCGGGGCGGCAGGCGCTACCGGCTAGGTGGCAGAGGCTGGCGAAGCGGCGGGTCGCCGAGTTAGTCGGCTGCCTCGGCAGCGGCTTCCAGGTGCTCTTGCGCCGGGCCGAAGTAGCCGACGGCGGGAAGGGGCGCCGGCGCGGCCGTGAACACCCACTTCTTGTAAGAGAAGTAACGGAAAATAGTGCCGAGGCCGGTGCCGAGAACGCTCGCGGCGTCGTAAGCCAGGTGGCCCTTCATGCCGAGCCCGTAGCTGGTAATCGCGATCACGAATTCGGCGATCATCAGGCCTACGACGTTGAGCAGGATGAACATGCTCGTCTCGCGGCCGATCGCCTGATCCTGGTTCACCCGGTGCCGGAACGTCCAGAACCTGCTGCCAAGGTAGGTGACCACTGTGGCGAGCGATATCGAGATCGCCTTCGCCGTCATTTCACCGATGTGGTTGGCGTCGTGCAGGTAAGCCGCGCCGCCAAGGTCTATGATCGCGCCGATTCCGCCGACGACACCGAACTTTGCCAGCTCGGCTTTCAGGCGGATAATTTCACGGTGCAGGCTCTGCAGCACAAGTGATCCTCTCGGCGTGACGGCAGATCCTTGGACCCGCACATGCTACCGGCCCCACCTGGGTGCGATGGGCAAGTTTTCCCATACGTAACCTGCGTGCCGTCTCCTTCGCCGGGTTACGGTTGACATAAAGTACCTGGCGTGAACCGGTTTTCCCCCCAGGTAGGCATGATCGGCGGCGGGCAACTCGCCAGGATGACGTGCCAGGCAGCCATCGCCCTGGGGGTCGGTTTCCGCATACTCGCCGATTCCGCCGACGACAGCGCCGCACAGGTCTGGCGTTCAGTGACCTTGGGTGACTACCGATCACTTTCCGACGTGCTGGTGTTCGCCGGCGACTGCGACGTGCTGACGTTCGACCACGAGCACGTGCCCGGCGCCGTACTGTCCGGACTCGTCGCGGCGGGGGTGGAGCTGCGGCCAGGGCCGTCGGCATTGGGGTACACGCAGGACAAGCTCGCGATGCGGGATCGGCTCAGCGCTCTCGGCGTGCCCTGCCCGCGCTACGCGGCGGTCAAGGAGCTCGCGGACGTCGAGGCCTTTACCCAGGGCTCCTGGCCGGTCGTGCTGAAGGCGGTCACCGGCGGCTATGACGGCAAGGGTGTCTGGGTCTGCTCGTCCGCCTCTGATGTGCCTGGCGTCCTCGGGCACGGGATCGAGCTGATGGCCGAGGAGTTCGTGCCGTTCGAGCGAGAGCTGGCTGTGCTGGCCGCCCGCTCGCCGCACAAGCAGGGCGCGGTGTACCCGGTTGTGCAGACGGTGCAGGTAGACGGCATCTGCCGCGAGGTGATCGCGCCCGCGCCCGGGCTAACCGAGGAGCGCCGCGTGCTGGCACAGGAACTGGCGCTGCGGATCGCGTCGGAACTGGACGTGACCGGCCTGCTCGCGGTCGAGCTGTTCGAAACCGCGGACGGGCTGCTGGTCAACGAGCTGGCCATGCGCCCGCACAACTGCGGGCACTGGACGATCGACGGGTCGCGCACCTCCCAGTTCGAACAGCACCTGCGTGCCGTGCTCGACCTGCCGCTCGGCTCGACGGCGCTGTCCGCGCCGGTGACCGTGATGGCGAACGTGCTCGGCGGGGATGGCGGGGATGTCTATGACCGGTACGTCCACGTGATGGCCGCCGACGCGGGTGTGAAGGTGCACATGTACGGCAAGCAATCCAGGCCAGGCCGCAAGATCGGTCACGTGACGGTCAGCGGCGGCGACATCGCTCAGGTGCGCGAGCGGGCCCGCAGGGCCGCCAGCTTCCTGCGCTGGGGAACGGAGGACGGCGAATGAGCCCGCGTACCGGCACCGGCCGCCCGCGTTCGGGTGGCACGTCGCGCCGGCCGATCCCTGCCGTGGGCGTGGTGATGGGCAGCGACTCGGACTGGCCGGTGATGCAGGCCGCGGCCGAGGCGCTTGCGGAGTTCGGCGTGCCCTACGAGGCCGACGTGGTGTCGGCCCACCGCATGCCTCGCGACATGATCGAATACGGCGCGTCCGCGCAGGAGCGCGGGCTGCGCGTGATCATCGCCGGAGCCGGCGGCGCCGCGCACCTGCCCGGCATGCTCGCGTCGGTGACCCCGCTGCCGGTCATCGGCGTGCCGGTTCCGCTGAAGTACCTGGACGGCCTGGACTCGCTGCTCTCGATCGTGCAGATGCCGGCCGGCATCCCGGTGGCGACCGTCGCCGTCGGCGGCGCCCGCAACGCCGGCCTGCTCGCCGTCCGCATCCTCGCCGCCGCCGACACCCCGGCCGGCGCCGGCCTGCGCGCGGCCCTGTCGGAGTACGCCGCCACCTTGTCCGACCAGGCTCGCGCCAAAGGCGCCGCCCTCCGCTCCCGCCACGACATAAGTAGCCCGCCGAGTCGCTAGCCCGCTCATCGTGCACGGTCTCGTTATCAGGCGGGTGGCGCGGCCCGGGTGTAATTGACTGCATCGCGAGCGTGATATCTGAGCGGTTCCGGGCACGTACCTCTATGCTCGGGCCATACTTGGGCAAACGCTCCGCAGTGAAGGGTTCCTCGTCGATGATCAGTGAGCAGGGTCCTGGGTGGCCGCTGCACTCGGACGAAACCCCCACCGAGATCATGCAAGCGATCAGGTCCGAGCAGGAGAGCCTGCCGCCCAGATTGCCGGAGATCCCGCCGCGGAACCGCGAGCGCCGCCAGCTCAAGCTGATGGCCGGACTTGCCATCGTGATCGTCGCCGTGATCGGGGTCGCCGCGTACGAGGTCGTGTCCGGCGTGGGCGGCAAGCCGCACCCGGCCGCCGTCGCGGCCGCGACCAAGATCAGGACCAGCCCGGCGCCGAAGTCCGCGCCGTCGTCCGCTTCGGCTTCCCCTTCTCTTTCGCCTAGTCCCTCCCTGTCGCAGGCGAGCCCGAGTCCGTCGCCGACGGCCTCGCCGGCCGCCGTCGTCGCGCGGGCACTGAAGCCGGCCGGCGTGACCGCGGTCGGCCCCAGCAGCGGGACAGGCGACGATCCGGGCACGGCAGACCTCGTGATCGACGGCAGCACGAGCACGGGGTGGCAGACCCAGTGGTATGCGACGCCGGAGTTCGGCGGCCTGAAGACGGGCACCGGATTGCTGCTCGACATGGGCCGCACCGAGACGATCACCAGCGTCCGGGTCACGCTCGGTTCCGCGGCCGGTGCCGATCTCCAGGTGCGCGCCGGCGACTCGCCGGTGTCCGGCCTCAAGACCGTGGCCACCGAGGCGGCTGCGGGCGGCACCGTGCAACTGAAGCTGGCCTCGCCCGCGAACGCGCGCTACGTGCTGATCTGGTTCACCAAGCTGCCGCCGGACGGGTCGGGGACCTACCAGGTCGAGGTCTACAACGTCGGCGTTACCGGCCAGCCGTAACCGGCCGCTAGGGTCGGCCGAGGGCGCGGTAGTGCCAGGACGCCTCGCGCCAGCGGGCTGGGTCGAGGGCGTTGCGGCCGTCCACGATGTTGCGCTGGTTGACGAACTTGCCGATCACCTCGGGGTCGGCGTCGCGGAATTCGTCCCATTCGGTGAGCAGCAGCATCACGTCCGCGTCCTGGGCTGCTTCGGCGGCTGAGCCGGCGTAGCGGAGTTCGGGGTGGGCGCGTCGCGCCGCGGGCATGGCGACCGGGTCGTACACGGTGACAACGGCGCCGAGGTCGTGGATCGTCCGGGCGACGTCGAGGGCGGGTGAGTCGCGGATGTCGTCGGAGTCCGGCTTGAACGCGGCGCCGAGGACGCCGATCCGGACGCCTTCGAACCCGCCGCCGGCTAGCTCGCGGGCCAGGTCGACCATGCGGGCGCGGCGGCGCATGTTGATCGCGTCGACTTCGCGCAGGAACGACAGCGCCTGGTCCACGCCGAGTTCGCCCGCCCGTGCCATGAACGCGCGGATGTCCTTGGGCAGGCAGCCACCGCCGAAGCCGAGGCCGGGACGCAGCCCGGCCGGGCCGATCCGTGAGTCGTGGCCGAGTGCCTCGGCGAGCAGGTGCACGTCGCCGTGGGCCGCCTCGCAGACCTCGGCCATCGCGTTGATGAACGAGATCTTCGTGGCCAGGAACGCGTTGGCCGCCACCTTGACCAGTTCGGCCGTGGCCAGGTCGGTGACCAGGAACGGCGTGGCCGCCGCGATCTGCGAAGCGTGCACGGCCCGCAAGATCTCCTCGGCCCGGGCGGACTGGACGCCCACCACGACCCGGTCGGGCGTTAGCGTGTCCTGGACCGCGTGGCCCTCGCGCAAGAACTCCGGGCACCAGGCCAGTTCCGTGCCGGGGGCAAGCAGGCGCAGCCGTTCTGACAGATGCCGGGCCGTGCCGGCCGGAACCGTGCATTTGCCCACGATCAGGCAGCCGCGGTCGAGCAGCGGTGCGAGCCTGCCGACGCAGGATTCCAGCTGGGTGAGGTCGGCGCTGTAGGAGTCGCGCTGCTGGGGGGTGCCGACGCAGATGAAGTGGACGTCGCCGAAGGCGGCGGCCTGGGCGTAGTCGGTGGTGAAGGACAGGCGGCCCGAGGCGAGGCCCTGCTGGAGCAGAGGTTCCAGGCCGGGTTCGTGGAACGGCACCACCCCATTGGATAGCGATGTTATCTTATCGGGGTCAGTATCGACGCCGAGCACGTCGAAACCCAGGCTGGCCAGGCAGGCCGCCTGGGCCGTGCCTAGATAGCCGGTCCCGAGCACGGTCAGCCGGTACGACACCATCGGTCCCCCCTTGGGCATCTTGTCACGCCGCGTACCAGCTTACGGCTGGTTTGTGAACCAGGGGTGGCCGCAGGCGGGAGCGGGGGCGACGAGACGGCGATCTTCCAGGCAGGGCTTACAGTTTCTTTATGAGCAGTCAATTCGCCGGGGCCTTCGCCTTGTCCGAAGAGCACGAGGCACTCAGGGACGTCGTCCGGCAGGTAGCCGAAGAGAAAATCGCACCGCACGCTGCCCAGGTCGACCGGGACTCCGCCTTCCCCCAGGACGCCTACGAGGCGATGATCAAGGCCGACCTGCACGCCGTGCACATCCCGGTTGAGTACGGGGGCGCGGGCGGCGACGCGCTGGCGTCGGTGATCGTCATCGAGGAGGTCGCGCGGGCGTGTGCCTCGTCCTCGCTGATCCCCGGCGTGAACAAGCTGGGCACGGTACCGCTGCTGCTGGCGGGCTCCGCGGAGCTGAAAGCGAAATTCCTGCCGCCGGTGGCTCGCGGCGAGGCGATGTTCTCATACGGGCTGTCCGAGCCGGAGGCTGGATCGGACGCGGCCGCGATGCGGACCCGCGCGGTCCGCACCGATGACGGGTACCTGCTGAACGGCGTGAAGCGGTGGATCACCAACGCGGGCGTGTCGCAGTATTACACGGTCATGGCGGTGACCGACCCCGACAAGGGCGCGAACGGCATCTCGGCGTTCGTCGTGGACAAGGACGACGCGGGGTTCACATTCGGCGCACCCGAGCACAAGCTCGGCATCAAGGGGTCGCCGACCAGGGAGCTGTACTTCGACGACTGCCTCATCGCGCATGACCGGCTGGTCGGGGTCGAGGGGGAGGGGTTCAAGATCGCGTTGCGGACCCTGGACCACACGCGCATCACCATCGCCGCGCAGGCCGTGGGCATCGGCCAGGGTGCGCTCGACTACGCGATCGGGTACATGAAGGAGCGCAAGCAGTTCGGCAAGGCCATCGCCGAGTTCCAGGGCCTTCAGTTCATGCTCGCGGACATGGCGATGAAGCTGGAGGCGTCGCGGCAACTGACGTATGTGGCGGCAGCCGCGTCGGAGCGCGCCATGCACGGCGAGAAGGTGGCCAACCTGACGTTCCTGTCGTCGGCGTGCAAGACCCTGGCTTCGGATACGGCGATGTCGGTGACCACCGATGCCGTGCAGCTGCTCGGCGGATACGGGTACGTGAACGACTACACGGTCGAGCGGATGATGCGCGACGCGAAGATCACCCAGATCTACGAGGGCACCAATCAGATCCAGCGCATGGTGATGGCCCGGCAGTTGCTTAAGTAGTGTCCTGATCGGCGTCCGCACAGATCGGTTATGGCTCTGGGTGGCGATTGTGATACCTGTGAGCCATGCACTATCCGATTCTTGTAGTCAGCGCTCCGCCGGCTTTCCCGCGCATCCGCCAGGACGCGTCGTGATCGCCGTCATCGGCAGCCCCGGCGACTATGCCATCATGAAGCAGGTCCAGCAGCTCAAGCTGGCGTATCACGAGGATCGGATAGTCCTGCTGGACAAGGACACCGTTTTCCGCAGGCTAGGGGAAACTGAGACCCTTTTCATGGTCGGTCACGGCATCGCGGATTCCGGCGATTTCCGCGACGTCGCCAGCGGGACCATGCTGGAGTGGCTGCAGGACAAGGATCGCGGAGTGCCGCGGGTTTTCGGCGGCATCGTCCTGCTGTCCTGCTATAGCGGCCAGCAGAAGATCCAGAACGAACCGTCGCTGGCCGGGCTCCTGGCCCGTGAACTGTCCGGACACGCCGCCCCAGGTACGGCGGTGTCGGGCGCGAACGGGTATTC
>DASXDG010000416.1:0-7564 GCA_036490795.1 Streptosporangiaceae bacterium | reverse complement strand
TGTTCACCGTCGGTGATGACGGCAAAGCCAGGGTCATCGGCACCGTGGACGAAGACGACAAGACCGTCGCGGATGTAGTCAGCGAGTGTCCCACGGCCGCCCTGCACCTAGTAGGTGAATAACCGCACACGCTGAGGCACGATTTCATCACCGCCGCGCTCGACGCGGGGTCCCGCGAGCTAGAGCACGAAACCTTCATCGACCTGCCGCCCGGATTCGCCATGCGCACCGTCGCCGACGAGGTTTTCACCGCCTACGGGATGCGCCGCGCTATCGCCGCGGAAGTCGGCGGCATCGACGCCACCGCGGCGTTCGTCCGCGCCGGCGTCGGCATCGCCATCCTGCCCGCCTACGCCATCACACCGCACGGGGACCTGCGCGCGGTCAAGGTCCGCGAGCACGACTTCCGCTGGTCGCTCAACGCCGTCGTGCTGCGCCGCCGCCGCCTCACCGCAGCGGCTACGGCGCTGCTCCAGCTTGCCGGCGCGCACTTGATCGAGCAGCCTGGCGTCGAACGCCCGTCCTGACGGCCAGGCCACTCAGGCTTGCGGCGGTTACCGAACTGCCGCGCCCCGCGGTTGCGCGGCAAGCACCCGGAAGCAGGGCATTGGTACATTCTGGTTTTGCAATTCAGTCCGCTCGGCAGGTTGTTCCGCCCGGTAGGTCGTTGTTACGGAGCGGATGATTTCTCGTAGCCAGCGCTGGGCGCGGTCGTCGTCGAGGCGGGGATGCCAGGGCGGGCACGGTGGCGACGAGGGCGATGACGGTCTGCCACCCGGCGTGGATGTTGACGATGACATGCTGGCAGGCCAGGTAGTCATCCAGGGTGGTTCTCGCGTGGCTGCTCGGCGGGTGCTCGGCGGCTCACCGTCCGAGGCGGCCCTGCGGGAAGCAGTGGCACGGGGCAGCCGGCCGGCGGCTACGGGTCAGGCAGTGGCTCGTCCGCTGCCTCCAGTGCATCAAGCAGGGCGCGGCATATGTCGGTGATGTCCACTATGCCGACCAAGCCGGGGCCGCCCGTGACCGGCAGGTGCCGGAACCGCCCGCTCGTCATGACCCTGGCCGCGTCACGGATGCTCGTCGTGGCGCTGACGACGGTCGGCCGGGCGGTCATCAGCTGGTAGATCCGTACGTCGTTCGGGTTCTTACCGTCCGCGACCAGGTGAGAGATGTCAGCCTCGGTGATGATGCCGACCGGCTCGAGGGTCTGGGCCTGCGTGACGACGAGGGCGGTCGCGCCTGCGCGCTTCATCAGGTAGGCGGCCCCGGCCACGTGGTCATTTTGCTCGACCGTCGTCACCGGCGGGCGCATGACGTCCGCGACCGTGGCCGTGGCCGGGGGCGGCGCCGGGTGCCGTGCTGGGGCGTCTGACATGATCTGCTCCCTCAGAGATCCGATCCCTTGTCAGGTATTCGATCACACCGCCGGGCCGAAGCGCGCGCTTGCGCGGCACCCGCGGCAAGGACGCGCCGGGCCGGAGGCCGTCAGCTGCGGCGATGTCCTCAGGAGTGAGTGGCGGGACGCTGGTGTCCGGTACAAGCAAAACCGGCCCCAGTGGTATCGAAGCCCGGCACACCCGCGAGTCCGTGCTAGCCAACTCGACGGGCGTCACGAGGCTCCCAGTCCCTGCGGTTCCAGCGGCCCCCACGTCTACACAGAAATCGGTCAGTCCGGGTTGACGCTGGCGCCGCCGCAGATAAAGCAGATAAAGCTGCCGCACTGTATCTCACCGGGGCGAGGCCCCTCTGTGCAAGAAAGGGAACGACGTTCCCTCGCCAGACCGGAGGCGGCGCCTTAGGTAGGGAGAAGACATGTCCAACGGCACTTCTGGGACCAGTCGCGGCAGCACATGGACCCATCCCTTGCCGCCCGACGGCTTCGATCCGCGCACCGCGTCGCCGCTCGAGCTGCGCCGCTATGGCCTGCCGTCGCGACCTGATCCTGCTGTCCGCCCGGAACTCGCGGCCGTCTGGGACGACGTATTCTCCCGCAAGCTCAGTTACATCACGCCCGTCTTCCAGCCGGCGGAGGCGCTGGTGCCCGGCATCAGCCGGGCGGATCGCCCGCGCCCGGACCTAAACGGCACGAACGCCACCTGGTCGGGCACCGTATCGCACGCCCCGGCTGGCGAGACGCTCGAGTGGGTCTTCGGCTTGTGGAATGTCCCTTATGTCGAGCCCGGCGGCGAAGGCCCGGGCAGTTGGTACGCCGCCACCTGGATCGGTATCGACGGGATCACCGACGTCACCCAGATCGGCACGATGCAGGTCGCTTCGCAGGCCGCGAGGGGCAGGCCCACCAGGTCCTGCTTCGCCTGGCACGAGTGGTGGTCCGACTCGGCGCCGTCACCGTGGGTGGCGATCGCGAACTTCCCGGTCAGTTTCGGGGACACGATATGCGGCCTGATCTGCCTGCTATCCCCGACAGAAGCGAACTTCAGCCTGATCAACATGACCACTGGAGTTCACGTGGGGTTCGGGCAGATCCCGCTGGCCGCTCCACCCGGCACCGCCTCAATGGAAAACCAGGCCGAGTGGATACTCGAACGGCCGCAACTGCCAACCGGCCAAGCGCAGCTGCCGGACTTCAGCGAGATCTCCTTCGACTCGGCCTACGCCGGCCGTGGCCTCGCTTTCGTCGTGGAGGGGGGCGCGGCGGACACGGTGCTGAACATGGAAGAGAACGGCACCACGGTGGCCACTACCACGATCGAGACACCAACTCTCATTAAGATCGACTACACCGGCGGACCGCCCCCAGTCGACGTCGGCTAATTGCTGTCGTATTCGGATGACGGCACGTCCGGGTAACGTTTCGGATCCAGTGGCCGCCGGGTTCGCGGGTGACTGGAATTCAAGTTCCTGTTTGCCGCCGCGATGACCGGCGGGGTATCGGGCAAAATGGTTTCATGGCAGGTTCTGGCGGTTCAGCCGCGCTACCGGTGATCGATGTTGGCCCGCTGGTCGGCGGCGCTCCGGCGGCGGCGAGGGCTGCGGTGGCGGAGGAGATCCAGGTGGCCTGCCGCGAGCGCGGTTTTTTCTACGTGACGGGCCATGGCGTGCCGGCCGGGCTGCTGGACGAGCTGGCCGACGCGAGCACTGAGTTCTTCGCGCTGCCTGCGGCGGGCAAGCTGGAGATCGCCATGGAGCGCGGCGGCCGGGCCTGGCGGGGTTTCTTCCCTGTGGGCGCCGAGCTCACCTCCGGGCAGGCGGACCTGAAGGAAGGGCTGTACTTCGGTGCCGAGCTTCCCGGCGATGACCCGCGCGTCCTGGCCGGGCTTCCGCTGCACGGCCGCAACCTGTTTCCCCGGCAGGTCCCCCGGTTGCGCCCGCTGGTGCTGGCGTACCTTGATGCCCTGACCAGCCTGGGCCAGGCCGTGCTCGCCGGAGTGGCCCAGAGCCTGGGCCTGGATGCCGGGTACTTCGTCACTGGCTATACCGCGGACCCGACCATCTTGTTCCGGATCTTCCACTACCCGCCGTCGCTGCCGCGGGCCGGCGCCTGGGGGGTGGGCGAGCACACCGACTACGGGCTGGTGACCCTGCTCGCGCAGGACGACAGTGGCGGTCTGCAGGTCGCCGTGCCCGAAGGCTGGATCGACGCCCCGCCTATCCCCGGCACGCTTGTGTGCAACATCGGCGACATGCTCGAACGGCTGACCGGGGGCTGGTACCGATCGACGCCGCACCGGGTCCGCAACCTCAGCGGCCACAGCCGGCTCTCCTTCCCGTTTTTCCTGGACCCGGGATTCGCGTCCGAGGTGCCGCCGCTCCCTGACCGCGCGGCAGCCGGAGACGACGGAAGGCGGCGGTGGGACGGCCAGGACCTGCGAGGCTTCACCGGCAGCTACGGTGACTACCTGCTCGGAAAGGTTTCAAAGGTCTTCCCGCAGCTCCGCAGCGACGTGCTGGGATAGACGCCAGCCAGGTCTCCGGTACGGATCGTGACATGGCGCGACGTTCGGGCAGGGCTTGCGGTTGGTACTGGTCCGGGCTGTTCCGGCGCCGCTCACACCCGGGCGTAGGCCTGGATGTCCTGCTCGAACTCGGCTACGAGCTCCGGGGTCAGGGTGCGGCGGGTCTGGCCGACGGCGCGCAGGACGTCGCCCGTGGTCACCTGCTCCTCGCCGTGCTCGAACAGGACGCGCTCGAAGGCCAGCTGCGCGGTCCTGCGCGCGGCGAACTCGATGTCGGCGGGGGTGAACAGCCGCGATTCCTCCACGATCGCGGCCATGTCCAGCTCGCCGTGCGGGACCGCGGCCAGGTAGCGGTCCCAGATCGCCTCCCGCGCGGCCGGGTCGGGCGGCCCCACCGGGATGACGTAGTCGAACCGGCCGTGCCGCAAGAACGCGCTGTCCAGGGCGCGGACCGAGTTCGTGGCGCAGATGAGCAGCCGGTCGTCTTGCTCACGGAACGGCGGGATGAGCTTGAGCATCTCGTTGGTGACCCCCTGGGCCGCAGAGACGGTGCGCGGCTGGCGGGTCCCGGCGATCTCCTCCACCTCATCGATGAACAGCACGACCTTTTCCAGCTCGGCGACCAGCGCGAACGCCTCGCGCAGCGCGGAGGCCAGGCCTGCCGGGGACTCGCCGGCCAGCCGCGACGGGAACAGCTCCACGAACGGCCAGCCAAGCCGCGACGCGGCGCCCCTGGCAAAGCTCGTCTTGCCCGTTCCCGGGGGCCCGAACAACACGACCGCCCGCGGCGGCACCAGGCCCAGCCGCTCCGCCAGCTGCGGCTGCGCCAGCGGCAAGATGACCCGCCGCTCGATCAGCTCCTTCTCCCTGGCCATGCCGCCGAGCTCATCCCAGGCGCCGGCCCGCACCATCCGGCCGCCGAGCTGGCCAAGCACCCCGGCACTGCCGAGATCGACAGGCTCCAGCCGCTCGTACAAGACCATCCCCTGACGCGCGGTGTACCCGGCGTGCTCCAGCGCCACGGCCCCCATCTCGCTCGCGTCCGCCAGCAGGCACTGAATCCGGTGCACCCCGGCCGCCACCAGCCGCCGCTCCAGCTCGCCCAGCATCGCGCTGCCGATCCCCCGGCGCCGCCACGCGGCCGCCAGGCTGATCCGCATCACCCACGCCCGGTCACCGCCCACCGCCGCAACCGCGATTCCTACCAGCTCCTCACCGACAACCGCGACCACCGCGGGCTCATGCGACCGCACGGCCGCGATCAGGTCAGACAGGCTGAACGCCGGCGCCTCGCTGCTGGCCGCCGGGTTGTCCCACAACCGGACGGCGGCATCAAGGTCGTCGGCATGGAAGTCCCGAACTCGCCACGGCGCCATCGCATCAGTGTGCCATCCGCAACCGCGCCGCGCGGGAGATGACAAGCCCGAGCGGAGGGCGGAATCTGATTACGGGCGTCTGCATCCTGAGGAGTCGGCTGTCGCCGCGTGGCAGCGGTCAAGGGCGGTTCCGCGCGTCTTCCGCATCCTGGTGCACGTGCCAGGACTCTCGTTGCACGGCGTGGTAGCTTGCCGGGATGGGCGGCAACCGTGAGCTGGCGGAGCGCTTCATCGGGACCCTGGAGGCCAGGGACTGGGACGCGTGGGCGGGGCTGCTGCATCCAGGCGTGGTCTACGAGATCCCGCAGTCACGGGAGCGTATCCGGGGGCGTGACCGCTACCTCCGGTTCAATCAGGAGTATCCAGGTGACTGGCACCTGCGGCCTAAAGTCACGATCGCTGACGAGTGTCACGGGGTTGTGTGGTTCGAGTGGCTTCTCGATGGCCGCACCGATGACGCGATGGCGTTCTTCGAGTTCGCTGACGGGCTGATCACCCGGGTGACGGACTTCTGGCCCGAGCCGTACGAGCCGCCGCCCGGCCGCGAGCACCTGGTCGAGCGCTGGTTACCGGCCCCGCACAACAGCAACATGCGCGCCGAGCGCCGACCCGTCGCTCTGCACGCTGGTAGTAATCGGCTGACAGGTCGGTGACGGCACAAGGGGGCCTCCGGTGATCGAATCCACCACGAAGGACGGCGTGGCCGTACTGGCCATGCGGCATGGCAAGGCCAACGCGCTGGACATCGAGCTGTGCCAGGCGCTGTGCGGCGCGCTGGATGACGCCGCGGCCGGGGGCGCCGCCGCGGTTGTGCTGACCGGCGCCGGCACGGTGTTCTCGGCCGGGGTGGACCTCAAGCGGGTGACCGCGGGGCGGGAGGGGTACGTGGCCGCCTTCCTGCCGGAGTTGCGGCGCGCCTTCACCCGCCTCGCGGCCCTCGAACTGCCCGTGGTGGCGGCCGTCAACGGGCATGCGATCGCGGGCGGGTTCATCCTGTCCGCCGCCGCGGACTGGGTGGTCATGGCCGAGGGCCCCGGCCGGGCCGGCGTGACCGAGCTGCTGGTAGGCGTCCCGTTCCCGGCCGTGGCGCTGGAACTGCTGCGGCTGCGCGCCGGTGACGCGCAGGCCAGGCCGCTCGCCGTGAGCGGAGCCACTTTCGGCGCCGGGGAGGCACTGGCCCGTGGCCTGGTCGACGAGGCTGTGCCCGCGGCAGAGCTGGCCGACCGCTCACTGGCCGCGGCCCGGCGGCTGGCCGCCCTGGGCCCCGCGTTCGGCCTCACCAAGCGCCAGCTACGGCAGCAGTTCCTCGCCCGTGTTCATGACCTGGCCGTCCTCGACGCCGAGGTCGATGCGATCTGGAAGGCCCCGGCCACCGTGGAACGCATCCGATGCTTCATGACTTCGCTCAAGTAGGGCTGGCAGGCGGTTAGGTGGATTGACCCGTTTGCCAGATGGAGGAGACGCGTGAGCAGCATCCCCGTGCCTGACGAGCAGACCTACTACTCGTCGCGGCGGCAGGACGATGTCGATGCGCTGGCCTGGCCGGTGTTCAGCCAACACGCGCTGGACCTGCTGCGGTCGGCCGGTGAGGTGCTGCATCCCGAGCCTGGCGAGTTGTTGTGGGACAGCGGTGACACCGACGACCTGTACCTCGTCCTCGCCGGCGGGATACTCCTCTTGGACCGCCGGGACGCCCGGGTGGTCTTTGTCATCGAGGAAGGCGACTTCGTCGGCGAGCTTGGCATGTTGATGGGGCAGCGCGCCTTCCTCCCGGGTGTGGCCACCGAGGGGAGCGCGGTGCTTCGGGTGCGGGTCGGGGAACTGCGCCGGCTCGTGGAGATCTCGGGAGAGCTGAGCGATGTCCTGCTATCCGCGTTCGACGCCCGGCGGCGTTTGCTGAAGAGAATGGGGGAGGGCGGTCTCGTGCTCGCCGGAGACGACGACCGCGACCTGCACCGGCTACAGGAGTTTGCCGAGCGCAACCAGTTGCCCTACCGGACGGTGCTGCGCTCGGACGAGCCAGCTTGGTCCGAGCTGGCGAAGACCACTGCGCTGCCTGAGGCTGGCACCGCTGTGGTGACGGGAGGGCGGCGGGTAATGAGCGCACCGACGACGCGCGACCTGGCGACCGCGCTCGGGATCGACCTTTCCGACGACTCTCGATGTGACCTGCTGGTGGTGGGCGCCGGACCTGCAGGGCTGGCGGCCGCCGTCTACGGGGCCTCGGAGGGGCTGGACGTGGTCGTCGTCGAGGACGTCGCCGTCGGGGGC
>DASXDG010000415.1:0-10950 GCA_036490795.1 Streptosporangiaceae bacterium | reverse complement strand
AGCTCGGCGGCTTCGGCGCGGCAGCGCTCGCAGCGGGCCAGGTGCACGGACACCTTGTCCTGCTCCGCGCCGTCAAGTTCGCCGTCGATGTGCGCGGACAGAAGCTCACCTAGATGGCTCATGACAGGCTGCTCCGGTGCTGCCTCCGGTGCTCGAGTGCGGTTCTCAGTTGCGACCGGCCACGGTGAATTCTGCTACGCACCGTGCCGAGTTTCACACCCAGGGTCGCCGCGATCTCTTCATAGGAAAAGCCCTCGATGTCGCACAGCACGACCGCGGCGCGGTATTCGGGCGGCAGCGCCTTCAACGCGGACTGAATGTCCTCATCCAGGTGCGTGTCATCGAAGGCATCGGCCGGACTCGGTTCGCTGCCGGGGATCCGGTGCGTGACCTCGTCGGCCAGCCCTTCGAAACGGATCCGCTGCTTGCGCCGCGCCCCGTCGAGGAACAGGTTCGTGGTGATCCGGTGCAACCAGCCCTCGAACGTGCCCGGCGTGTAGCTGGACAGCGACCGGAAGACGCGGACGAACACCTCCTGGGTAAGGTCTTCCGCGTCGTGCGGGTTACCGGTGAGGCGGTAAGCCAGGCGGTACACCCGTACCGAATGCGTCCGTACGATTTCCTCCCAGGAGGGCAGGACCCAGTCAGACTGGCCCTCCTGCACAGCTCCGCCCTCCGGTTCGCGAACCACCACACTTGTCACCATCGTGCCTTGGTTTCTTCCCTTGCGCCAGTTGGGTCTCCTCGCCTGGTAACGGTCCAGCCTCCAGCGGAGTTCCCTTCGCGCTACGCTTTGCCGGTGGGGCCACTTGGTAACGCCGCTGATTACGCGGCTGATTACGTCGCCGAAGACGAGCCGCTGCTTACCGCGCGGGCGAACGCCGCCGACCTTGGCGGCACCGATCCGGTGCGGCCGACGGTCGGCGCCGCGCTGCGTTTCATCGCCAGCGCGGTGGGGGCCAAGACCGCCGTGGAGGTCGGCACCGGCTGCGGCAGTTCCGGCATATGGCTGCTCCGCGGCATGCGTCCGGGTGGCACGCTCACCAGCGTCGACACCGAGCCGGAATATCACCGGATGGCCAGGCAGGCCTTCACCCAAGCGGGCTTCGCCGCGAATCAGAGCCGGCTGATCCTCGGCCGCGCCCTCGACGTGCTGCCCCGGCTATCGGACGGCGTATACGACCTGGTGTTCTGCGACGTCGACCCGGCCGGGTACCCCGATTACCTCGCGGCCGCCCTGCGCCTGCTCCGGCCTGGCGGCGTCGCGGTCTTCAACGACGCGCTGGCCGCCCCCGAACCGCCGGACACGTCGGTGTCCTCTGTCCGGGACGATTACTACGACCCGTACTCCGGCGGGGTGGCTGAAGAGCCCGCTGCGGGGCTAGATGTGGCGAGCATGGTGCGAGATGACGAGCGACTCGTGCCGATTCTGTTGCCGCTGGGCGACGGACTGCTCGCCGCGGTAAAGCGCTGACTCGGATTCTTCGCCGCTTACCCGACGACCGACTTGAGGGCGTCACCGAGCCTGGCAGCTTCATCGGGCGTCAGTTCGACGACCAGCCTGCCTCCGCCTTCCAGCGGGACACGCATGACAATGCCACGGCCTTCCTTGGTGACCTCAAGCGGACCGTCACCTGTCCGCGGCTTCATCGCCGCCATCATCCATCCCCTTCCCTCCGGAGCCCGCTCGCAGCCCCTCATGGGACGCCGCGCTCTCGGCGCCCGCGGCGGAACCGGCCAGCCACAATCGTGTCGATCAGTCGCCCTATTATCTCAGGGTTCGGCCGCCGAATGGTAATGATCGGGGCTCAGGGTTGTCAACGTGGCGTACGCAACGCCTTATCAGCAGGCCCCCAGCGGGCCTCCTGCCGCATTTCAGGGCCGTGAGGGCTGGCGCGCCGCCGGCGCGTCGCCCAGGTTTCTCGCGGTGATTCTTGACGTTTCCGTGAGCGAGTGGCCCGCTGGACACCGTCAGCTGCGCCTTTGTGCACTTGTGCGCTCGCGCTTGTGGTTGTGCTTGGGCCTGTTTTGCCGTGCTCCCTTTTGCGCTTGCGCATGGCCCTTTTGCGTCCGGCCTTTCGCTCGGGCGCGCAAATTCGGTCACCGTTAAGGCCTAGACGGCGACCGGACTGGCCGTATTGGGATGAAACGGTCATCGATGTCGAAACGATAAGTCCTATGCCCAGGCGCGGTCTCCATGCGCCCCGCCGACGAGCGAAGCGTCCGCGCCCACGCTTCGCGGGCCGGCCCGCGGCGCCAACCCCGCCAGGAGCACGCCTGTCGTTATGACAGACACCTATGGCGCCGCGCCCGATTTGTCCGCTCGGGCTGCAACAACGTGGAGGATCGCCCCTTCGTGGAACTCTGACCCCCAAAAACGAGGGGTAATCGGACACAAAGGGCGAATCTTCCACGTTAATTCGCCCCGGCTGGCGACCCTGGCCGCCACACAAGCCTCAACTGTTGCCTGTCATAACAACAGTGGCGCTTCGGCCAGGGTCAGCGGCGCGCGCCCCGGGGTCGCGCCTCAGCCGGGCCGCTTGGCCGCGGCGGTGCGGCGGAACAGGGCCTTGGCGGCGCGGAGCATGGCCAGGTCGCCGGGCTCGGCTGGGCTGGCCGGATTGGCGTGGTGCGCGCCGTGGAAGCCGGGGTCGAGGGCGTGCAGGCTCGCGAAAAACAGCAGCGCCGTGGCCTGCGGGTCTTCGACATCGAACGCCCCGGCGGCGGTTCCCCCGGCCAGGATCCGCTCGATCGCCTCCACTACGGGGCCGTGGCCCGCCTCCCCGTCGTGGCTGGCCGGGTGCGGGGCGTGGTGGAACAGGACCTCGTGCAGATCGTGCATGTCCCGGTAGTAGTCCGAACTCACCTGGACGCAGGCGTCCAGCTTGGCATCCCACTCAGGCTCGGTGGCGGCGGCCGCGAGGATGCGTTCGGCGAACTGGCCGGAAAACTGGTCCTGCAGCGCCAGTACGAGATCTTCCTTCGACTTGAAATACAGGTAGAACAGGCCTTTGGAGACTCCGGCCGCGTTCGTGATGTCCTCGAGCGAGGTGGCCGCGACCCCCTTGTCGAGGAACTCGGCCTTACCCGCGGCGAGCAGATCGGCCCGGCGCTGTTCGGCAGGTTTGGTTCTTGTCATCGGCCCAGCCATCTCCCCGATCCTCTCGACGCGATGCCCGCATAAGTGACTGACCGTCAGTCAGTCTATTGACTGACCGCCAGTCAGTTGTTAGGTTAGCCTACTATGCGCAGGTTGAGCCGGATAGCACGGCACGTGGTCATCGACGTGTCGCCGCTGCGGCGTTCGCGTGACCTCCGCTACCTCATCGCCGGCCAGCTCATATCGGAGCTGGGCAGCCAGCTGACCGTGGTCACCGTCCCCTATCAGGTGTACCTGCTCACCCACTCATCGCTCGATGTCGGGCTGGTGTCGCTCGCCCAGCTGGTTCCGCTGATCGTCGGGTCACTGCTTGGCGGGTCGCTCGCCGACGTGATCGACCGCCGGCTGCTGCTGCTGGTCACCCAGCTGCTGATGGCCGCCTCCATCGCGGGCCTGGCGATCAATGCGGACCTGGGCCCTTCGCTATGGCCGCTGTTCGTGCTGCCGGCGCTCGCGCAGGGATTCAGCGCTATTTGCGACGCGGGTCGCAGCGCGATGCTGCCGAACCTGGTCCGCCGGTCCGAGGTATCCACGGCCAACGCCATGTTCCAGGTGCTGTTCCAGGTCGGCACCGTCGTCGGGCCGGCCATCGCCGGCCTGCTGCTGGCCGGGGCCGGGGTCAAGTTCGTGTACTGGCTGGATGTGGCCGGCCTCGGCGCCGCCACGCTGGGCGTGTTCCTGATCTCCGCGCAACGCCCGGTGGCTGGATCGTCGTCTCATCCGCCCGGCCTGCGCTCGATCCTGGAAGGGCTCTCGTTCGTGCGCGGCCGCCAGGCGATCCAGGGCGCATACCTGCTCGACATCAACGCCATGGTATTCGGCATGCCGAGGGCGCTGTTCCCGGCGCTGGCCCTCACCGGTTTCGGCGGGGGCGCCAGGACGCTCGGTTTCCTGTACGCGGCACCTGGCGCGGGCGCGCTGATCGGCGCGGTGACAACCGGCTGGGTGGGACGGGTACAGCGACAGGGACGCGCGGTCATCATCGCGGTGCTGGTCTGGGGCGCCGCCATCTCCTGCTTCGGGCTCGTGCACTGGCTGCCGCTTGCGTTGCTGCTGCTGGCCGTGGCCGGCTGCGCGGACGTGATCTCCGCGGTGTTCCGCAGCACGATCATCCAGCTCGCCATACCCGACGCACTGCGCGGGCGGCTGATGGGATTGCAGACCGCGGTGGTAACCGGCGGCCCGCGCGTCGGCGACGTGGAGTCCGGTGCGGTAGCCGCCGCATTCGGTGACACGACATCGGTTGTGTCCGGCGGCCTGGCCTGCATCGTTGGTGCGCTGCTGCTAGCCCGGGCGCTGCCTGGCTTCCGGCGCCAGAACACTGCCGACGCCGCGCCGGAACCCGCCACCGCGGTGCCTGATGGAAGCCCCGAGGTGGCATCAAGCTAAGCCGGGCGCCATACCCTGAACCCGTCCGAAAAAATTCTTGGATCCATCGGTAGTAGAGCGGCATCGCCATTCGTCATCCTGATGCCGAACGGAGACGCCGCGCCCACCGCGCCGTCTCCGCAGATTCCGATAGGAGCGCGCGATGAAGTATCTGATGCTGGTCTGCACTGACCCCGACTTCAAGCCCGGCGAGGACGAGGGAGCACCGGACGGAGCGGATTGGGTCGCCGAGATGGACGCCAAGGGGATCCGTATCCTCGGCGACCGCACCCGGCCGGCCAGCGATGCGACCACCGTCCGCGTCCGCAACCGGGAGGTGCTGCTGACCGACGGTCCGCACGCGGAAACCAAGGACCTCGTGGCCGGCTTCGACGTGCTGGAGTGCGCCGACCTCGACGAAGCCATTGAGGTCGCGTCCAAGCATCCGATGGCGTGGCGCGGGGCGATCGAACTGCGGCCGTTCTGGCCCTTCGAAGGCTGAGCGGCACGCGCCAGGGAACGGCGTGAATCATGCCCGACCAGATCAGTGACCTGATCGCCGGGATCTATGCCGACCGATGGAGCCGGATCGTGGCCACCATGATCCGGTTCACCGGCGGCGACTGGGACCTGGCCGAGGAGTGCACGCAGGAGGCGTTCTCGACCGCACTCAGGAAGTGGCCCACGACGGGCGTTCCGGACCAGCCTCTTGCTTGGCTCACCACAACGGCCCGCAACCGGGCCGTGGACCGGATCCGCCGCGCCTCGACCGAGGCAGCCAGTCTGCGAAAGGCGGCCGCGACCGATATGGAACCCCAGCCGTACTGCCGCGACAGCGAGATTCCCGACGAGCGCCTTGAGCTCATGTTCACCTGCTGCCACCCGTCGCTGAACCTCGAGGCCCAGGTCGCGTTGACGCTGCGGAGCCTGACCGGAATGAGTACCGCCGAGATCGCGCGTGCGTTCCTGGTGTCCGAGCGGACCATGGGGCAGCGCCTGTTCCGCGCCAAGCAGAAGATCGCGCACGCCGGCATCCCCTTCCGCGTGCCGCCAGCCCATTTGCTGCCCGAGCGCGTGCCCGCGGTGCTGCATGTGCTCTACCTGCTGTTCAACGAGGGATACGGCAACGCCGAGAAAACCCGGCTGTGCGAAGAGGCCGTGCGCCTGACCCGGGTACTCAACGAACTGATGCCCGACGAACCCGAGGCGCAGGGCATGCTCGCGCTGATGCTGCTGCACGGGGCCCGTCGTCCGGCACGCATCGACGCGGCTGGCGACCTGGTCACACTGGAGGACCAGGACAGGACGCTGTGGGATCAGGATCAGATCGCTGAAGGCACCGCGATCCTCGATGGCGCTCTGGCCCGGCGCGCGGCAGGACCGTTTCAGATCCAGGCGGCCATTGCGGCGTGCCACGCGCTCGCGAGCGAGGCGGCGCAGACGGACTGGGCACAGATAGTCGGGCTTTACGACCGGCTCGCACTCGTGCTGCCGAACCCGGTCGTGGCCCTCAACCGCGCCGTAGCGGTCGCGATGGCGCAGGGTGCTGAGGTCGCGCTACCGCTGGTCCAGGAGATCATCGAGTCCGGCGAGCTAGACGGCTATTGTCCGCTGCACGCTACGTACGCGGATCTATTGCGCCGGGCCGGCCGGCTGCCGGAAGCGGCGCGGAGCTACCGTGCGGCCATCGCGACCACGCCGTCCGACGCCGAGAGGCGTTTTCTCCGTAAGAGGCTCGCCGCGACTACGTCCGGCCATGCTCAAGGGGCTCCTTGAGCGCTCGTGGAGGTGGCGGGAATCGAACCCGCGTCCTTCGGTACATCACCAGGGCTTCTCCGTGCGCAGCTTGCTGTGATTTTCTCAGCCCCGGAGATCACGCAAGCAAGTCTCCGACGGGCTCAGTCACTGTTTGATGTCCCGCCTAGGCCCCGCGACCGGGTCAGGCGGTAATCCCTCTAGATGATGCCAGGCACCGGGTCGAAGGCATCCCCGGGCTGACACAGCTCTTTAACTCGCCTTAAGCGGCGAGAGCGAGCTGACTGCGCGTTGAGTTGGCAGTTATCTTTTTTGCGGTCACAGGATTAACGAGGTCACAACCGCAGCCCTCGGCACGCTTCCCCTAGCTCAACCACCAAAGTCGAAACCGTTCACCCCCTATTGAGTTGTCAGTCAGCGTGGCACAGCCGAACTGACACCCTGACCGTACACGTACAACACCCCGACGCCAAGTCAGATTCCCCGGCACCGGGGAACGAGAGCAGGGCCGAAGCACCACTGCTGTTATGAGGTCATAGAACGTAAATGGCCCCTGTGGGCGCTGGCGGTGGCCGAAACGCGCCCACAGGGGCCGACCGGCAGGGTCGGAGCCGGTCCGGCGGCCGGGTCTCCCCCGAGATGAGACCCGGACCTTCCATGTTGACTGGGTCGCAACCCCCCAAGCGAATCCCAGTCACTTATAAAGACGCCAAGGGGTGTCCGTATGGTTGCTCCGAGTAAGAATATTTCGGTCACGCATTGATAACGCAGCGTAAGCACCGCAGGCACAAGGCCTGTGGCGCACAGGTCCCGAATATCCGGCAAGCCGGGAACAGCACTCGTTACAGCTCAGCCGTCAAGGCGTCGGCCTGGCCTTTTGTCCGATTTTGCGACCAGGCAGGGTCAGCTGGAGAGCTCGGAGCTGCTGAGAGCGGACGCGAACGCGCCTGCCAGGGCGGCAGCCGAGAGCTGCTGCGAGCGGCCCGCTTCGATGATCGTGAACGCCACGTCGCCCCGGTAGCCGACGAACCAGCTCAGCCACGCGGAGCCGTCCCTGGTAAGGCCGACCTGGCCGTAGACGGGAGCCCCGGAGACATTGGCCGCGTGTGCCGCGCCGGAACGAACCGCACCCCGCATGAGGCTGCGCAAGGCGGCCAGTGTGTCAGGAGCCAGCGACGAGGACGCCGCGGCGTCCGGCGGGGCGGGAGCCGAGGCCGCTAGCACCGTCGGGGCATGCCAGGTACCGGAATCGGTCTCCGCCGCGACCATGGTCATGGCCAGCGGGCTTACCTCGATGTCCCCGGTGCCGATCGTCTCCTTGGCAAGATCAGCCTCGTCGCCGGCCACGGGCACCGTTCCGGAGAACGCGTCCACCGGGAGCTGCTGCGACCACGTGCCCTCTAGGCCGAAGGCCTTCGCGACCTGATCGAACTGACCCGGCCGCAGTCGTTCGGACAGGCCCGCGAACGCCGTCTTGCAGACATCGGCGAAGTCCGCGCTGAACGGCTTCTCCTGGCCGACGCCATAGCTGGTGAACGTCTGCCCGCCTACGGTGAACGAGTTCGTGCAGGAAATCGGCGTATCGGTGGCCAGACCGGACTCGATGAGCGCCGCCGCGGACACGATGGTGAACGCCGTCCCGGGCACCAGCTTCGCGTTGAGTACGCCGCCCACGGGCAGCGGGAGCGGCCCTTGATGCTGTGCCACCGCGAGGACATCCCCGGTGGAAGCCTGAACGGCGACGAGTTCGCCAGACTGCTGGACTGATGCCAGCGCGGCGATGGCATCGCGCTGGATCGAGGAGCTGATCGTCGTATGCTCCGATACCCCCGGTATCCCTGGCCAGAGTTTCAGCAGGCCCGCGGTCGTGCCTGCCTGGTTCAGCACCACGATGGACGTCGACGGGGTACCGAGCAGTTGCCGCTGGTAGGCCGACTCCAGCCCGCTCAGCCCGATGGTGGTACCTGGCAGGTAGAACGCGCCTTCGCGCTGGAGTTCTGAGTTGACTTCGCTGCCGACGGAGCCAACCAGTTCGGTCGCGTTCGTCTTGAACAGGGTCTGCCTGCCCTGCCTGACGCTCAGGCCGGGGACCTGCTGCAGCTTGTGCCTCAGCTCGGCGTAGCTCGCCGCGTCGAGCGAGGCGAGCTTGAGGAACTGGTTCGGCGGAGCGGCGGTAATCTGCCCCGCCACCTGCGCTGCCGCGATGCCGGTGGCCGCAGCGAATGCGCTGGCGGTCGCGGTGGGGTTGGCCAGCGACGCGGGTGTCACACCGACCACGTACACAAGCGCCGGCGATTCCAGTGGCTGGCCTGCCGCGTCGAGGATCTGCCCGCGCGGCGCGAACGACGTGACGACCGCCAGCCGCTCCCCCTGCGTCAGACCCGGGTAGATGGCCGAAGGCGACCAGTCCACCAGCCAGCTACCGCCGTCATTAGTCAGGGCGAAATTTCCGCGATACGTCCATACCCGGCCTTCTTCGGCCAAGTCGACCGAGGCGGTGAACTTCGCCTCCGCCTTGTTGCCGTGCTGCACGATCGAATCCATCGACAGATACAGCGCCGTGGCGTCAAGCTGGCCGAACGTGTTCTTGAGCGCCGAGGCCACCGTCGCCGGAGCGGCCGTGGTCAGGGCACCGGCCGCGGCGTAGTCCTGCGCCTGCCAATCCAGCAGGAAGTTCTGCACGGTGCCTTCGGCTGACTGCTCGGTGCCGAAGCCGACGGCGGTACCGAAGACGACAACCCCGATGACGACGATGACCATCGCCGCGATCCGGTCGCGCGGCAGCCGCTTGCGTGGTGCGGCGGCGGGCCGCGGCCTGGGAGGCCGCGGCCTGGCGTGACCGCCTCCGCTGGCCCGGGAACCGGGACCCGGCGGCGGTCCTGGTAGGCCGGGCGGGGGGCCGGAGGAGCCGGGGCCCGAGGGGAAATCGGTGCCGGAAGCGGGGCCTACGGGTGAGGACACCGTTACCGCCGCCGCCTCATCGCGCGCTCGATCTCCCTTGTCGCGTCTCGTTTCGCCAGGTCCTGACGCTTGTCGTAGGTCTTCTTGCCCCGGGCGAGCGCCAGTTCAACCTTAACGTTGCCGTCCTTGAAGTAGAGCTCAAGCGGTATGAGCGTCAGGCCTTGCTCCTGGATCTTGCTGACCAGCCGGTCGATTTCCGACCGGTGCAGCAGCAGCTTCCTGATCCGGCGCGGCGCATGGTTCGTCCAGGTGCCCCGGATGTACTCGGGAATGTGGACGTTGTGCAGCCAGGCCTCGCCGTCGGTGATCTGCGCGAAGCCATCGGCCAGCGAAGCGCGGCCAAGCCGCAGTGACTTCACCTCGGTGCCGGTCAGGACGAGGCCGGCCTCAATGGTGTCCTCGACGTGGTAGTCGTGCAGGGCGCGACGGTTCCGGGCGATGACCTTCCGCCCCTGTTCCCGAGCCACGTGCCTCCGTCCCGGTGCTCACCCGATCAGATCCGCAGGTAACGCCGCAACGTCAGGAACGATGTGGCGCCGCAGAGCAGCACGCCGACAAGCATCGAGAGGAAGATGACCTCAAGCAGGTCGCCGGCGGACAGCCCTATGTTGAAAGAGAAGTACTGATTCAGGGTATCCAGCCACAGCGACTTCACCGCAACGAGGAGCCCGGCGGCGATCGCCCACCCGAACAGCCCCGCGATCGTCCCCTCCAGCAGGAATGGCAGCTGGATATAGAAGTTGGACGCTCCGACCAGCCGCATGATCGAGGTTTCCCGCCGTCGGCTGAACGCGGACAAGCGGATCGTGTTGGCCACCAGCAAGATCGCGGCGACCAGCAAGATAAGCGCGATGATCACCACGGCGTTGCGCGCCCCGTCGAGGAGCTTGTAGAACTTGTCCAGGATCGTCATCTCGTTGACGACGGTGTCCACACCGGGCGCGCCCTGTACCGCGCTGGCCACGATGCCGTAATCGGCCTCCGGGTTCTTGAGCTTTACCTCAAGCGAATCCGGAATGCTGTTGTTCGGGGTGTTCCTTACCAGACTTGGCTCGTTCGAGAATTCCTCGCGGAAGCTCGCGAAGTTTTCCGCCTGCGACTGGTAGACGACGTACTGGACCTGGGACATCCCCTTGAGGCGCTGCTGCAACGTGGAAATGTCCTGCTGAGACGCCTGGCCGTTCGCCTCGCAGACCGGATTGGCGCTGGACTGGATGCAGAAGTAGACCGACATCTCGACCTTGCCCTGCCAGAACGAACGCGCCCGGTCTACCTGCTTGACGAACAGGAAGCCCGTGCCGAGCAGGGACAGGCTGATCGCCACCACCACGATGAGCGCCATCGTCATGGTCAGGTTGCGGCGCAGCCCGATCCAGATCTCGGAGAACACGAACTGTGAACGCATGCTGGCAAATCCCTAACGGTAGTGCTGGTAGTGCGACGATCAGTATGCCTGACCGTACACGCCGCGTGACTGGTCCCGGACGACCTTGCCGTATTCGAGCTCGATGACCCGCTTCCGCATCGAGTCCACGATCGCGGCGTCGTGGGTCGCCATGACGACCGTGGTCCCTGTCCGGTTGATGCGGTCGAGGACCTTCATGATGCCGATCGAGGTCGCCGGGTCGATGTTCCCCGTCGGCTCGTCGGCCAGCAGGATCATCGGCCGGTTGACGAACGCCCTGGCCATCGCGACCCGCTGCTGC
>DASXDG010000414.1:0-4573 GCA_036490795.1 Streptosporangiaceae bacterium | reverse complement strand
CGGCGCCCTGATCCTCGGCGCCGCGCTGCTCGCGCTGTTCTGCTTCATCGAGACCAAGGTGAAGGACCCGATGTTCAACCTGGGGCTGTTCCGGATCCGCGAGTTCGCGGCCGGCAACATCGCCTCCCTGCTCGGCGCGATCGCGCGCGGCGGCCTGCAGTTCATGCTGGTCATCTGGCTCGCCGGGATCTGGCTGCCGCTGCACGGCTACGACTTCACCGTCACCCCGCTGTGGGCGGGCATCTACATGCTGCCGCTCACCGCCGGGTTCCTCATCGCGGGACCGCTCGCCGGCCGGCTGTCGGACAGGTTCGGCGCCCGCCCGTTCGCCACCGGCGGCCTGCTCGTGGCCGCGTGCTGCTTCGCCGGCCTCATGCTGTTGCCTGTCGACTTCTCGTACTGGGTGTTCGCGCTGCTCATCTTCGGCAACGGTATCGGCTCCGGCTTGTTCGCCGCGCCGAACACCGCCGCGATCATGTCCTCGGTCCCCGCCTACAACCGCGGCGCGGCGTCGGGCATGCGGTCCACCTTCCAGAACTCCGGCATGTCGCTGTCCATCGGCATCTTCTTCTCGCTGATGATCGCGGGGCTGGCCAACACGCTGCCGAAGACGCTGCTGTCCGGCCTTACCGCGCAGGGCGTGCCGCTGGCGCAGGCGACCTCGATCGCGCACCTGCCGCCGGTCTCCACGGTGTTCGCCGCCATGCTGGGCTACAACCCGGTGCAGAACCTGCTCGCGCCGACCGGGCTGCTGCACACGCTGCCCGCGAAGAACGTCGCCACGCTCACCGGCAGGGAATTCTTCCCGACCCTCATCTCCGGCCCGTTCCATCACGGCCTGATGATCGTCTTCACCGCCGCGGCGCTGATGGCGGTGTGCGGCGCGGCCGTTTCGTGGATGCGCGGCAAGAAGCCGGAGGCGGCGTCCGCGGAGCCGCAGGTGGTCATCACCACGGATGCCGTCACGGCCGAGTAGCCGCCCGCGGCAAACGGCACTCGGCGATACCCCGGACGGCGCGGTAAGATTCTCGCGTGCCACGTTATGAGTTTCGCTGCCGCGCCTGCGGAGACACGTTCCTGCTGACCAGGCCGATGAGCCAGTCAGGCGATCCGGCGACTTGCCCGCAGGGGCACGAGGACACCGTCAAGCTGCTCACCACCGTGGGCCTCGGCGGGCTCTCCGCTGGCGGCGGCACCGCTCCCGTCGGCGGTGGCGGAGGCTGCTGCGGCGGCGCCTGCGGCTGCGGCGGCTGAGCTTCCCGGTAATTCAGAACGGGCGCGGGCGACTGCCGCCCGGCCAGTTCCTGCCTGACGCTGAGCGGCGCGCCGGCGACAGTTGCGGTACGCCGCTTCTTGCTGTTATCTGGGCCGTTCCGGTTCACCGGTAAAGATCTTGGATCGATGAGTACGCCGCAGCGACCACAACGATCCAAGATCTTCCGTGCGTGCCGCACGCGGCACGCTGGGGCGCCGGGACCGGGGCGCCTGGGACACTTCTTGCTGTTATCTAGTCACTGCCGTTGGCGTGCCCGGGCATCCGCGCACGGGGCGTCCTTATGCGTCGGCGCCGGCCTTGGCTGCTGTCGCGTGCGCCCAGCGCGTCGTGGAGATCACGCCGAGGACCAGGACCGCGTAGCCGCAGCCGGCCATGATCCACCAGCCGGCGTGCGCGGCGGTGAGAAAGCCGGCGTGCATCGAGCCGCGCAGGCTGGCCGCGAGCACCGAGCCGACGATCGCCACGCCGAGGGACTGGCCAAGCTGGCGGCTGGAGGAATTCATCCCCGACGCGACGCCTGCCTGGGACTTCGGCACGCCCGCCATGACGCCGTTGGAGATCGGCACGTTCACCATGCCCGCGCCGAAGCCGAACAGTCCGTAGGTGACGATCAGGAACAGCGGCCCGCTCGTAGCGCTCAGCTGGGACAGCGCCGCGGTCGACAGGGTGAGCGCCGCGCCCGCGATCACGAAAGGGACGCGCGGGCCGCCGCGGGCCACGATCCGCCCGGAGATCGGCGAGGCGAGGGCCATCATGCAGGGCATCGGCAGCAGCGTGAGGCCAGCGCGCAGGGCACTGAAGCCGCGCACGTCCTGCAGGTAGAGGGTGGTCAGGAAGAGGAACCCGGCGCTCGCGGCGATCGCGCAGACTGCGGTGGCGTTGGCGGCGCTGAACGGTACCGACTTGAAGAACCTGAAGTCGATCAGCGGCTCGGCGCGGCGCGGCTCGTAGCGCAGCAGCAGGCCGAGGGCCGCGAGCGAGAGGAGGAAGAACCCGACGATGTCCGGGGAGAACCAGCCGGCGGACGGGCCCTGGATGATCGCGTAGGCCAGCGCGGCGAGCATGACGATCACCAGGACCTGTCCGAACGGGTCGGCCTTGCGGCCGTTCGCCGCCTTCGAGTCGGGCACGAGCAGGGCGGTGAGCGAGATCGCCGCAAGGCCGACGGGGATGTTCGCCCAGAAGATGCCGCGCCAGCCGACGGAGCCGACGAGAATGCCGCCGGCCACCGGCCCGAGTGCCATGGAGAGACCGGACACGCCGTCCCAGACCCCGATCGCCTTGGCCCGGTCCTTCGGCGCGCTGAAGACATTCGTGATGATGCCGAGCGCCGCCGGGTTGAGCATGCTCCCGCCGACCCCCTGCAGGACGCGGAACGCGATCAGCCAGGACAATGACGGCGCCAGGCTGCACAGCCACGACCCGAGCGTGAACAGGCTCAGCCCGACCTGGAAGATGGTGCGCCGGCCAATCCTGTCGGCCGCGGCGCCGGAGAACATCAGCAGGCTGGCGAGGACGATCGTGTACCCCGCGATGGTCCATTGCAGGCCTGCCACGCTGGTGTGCAGCGATTTTCCGATCTCGGGCAGTCCGACATTCACGATCGTGTTGTCAAGGCCGACCATGAACAGGGCGGAGCAGCAGACCGCGAGGACGATGGCGCGGCGGCCGGAACCGATGGCTACTCCCAGTGATTCAGCAGAATCGTGAACCGCGGGGACCACAGAGGCCGTTATCGGAGTAGAGGCCGGTATTACTTCGGCATGTGATCGTACAGATACGCTCTGTAGCTGAGACTGGGCAGCTGGGACCGAACGCATTGCGCACCGCCTGGGGGTCAGCGAGTGTTATACCGGATATGACATTACATCGCTGCTCGCTGTAGTCAATAGGTAACGCCATGAATTGGCCTAATCGACCCTTACCAGCCGCACCTTAAGTTTCCGCTGTACGCTTCCGCCACGTTCCCCCAACACGAGACGCTATCTCGGTCTACATTTAGGCACGATGCCGGTATGCCGGCAGCTGCGGGCGGGGCGAGAGTGAGGTGGGGTGTGCCCGAGGGGGGATACGTGAGTCGCAGGCTGCTCCAGCTTGTGATGCCTGTTTTCCCCGATCGGCGCATGTTCCGTATCCACGACAGTGAGGTGCACCCGGACGCGCCAGGTGGCCCGCTGGCGCCGATCGGCGTCCTTGTCTCCGCCAGCCGCGAGCAGCTCTGGGTGGGCTCGCTGCAGCAGGACATCGACGTGCGCCTCGTCCTTGAGGAATGGGACGGCCAGCCGCTGCTGCCCGACGCCTGGGACGAGGAGGCAAAGGCGCGCCTGTACCTGCGCGGGCGGCTCTCCATCGACATGGGCTCCGCCGGGCCCGCGGTGTCGGGGCTGCGGTTGTCCGGCGGCGTCGGCAACTACGAGGTGCGCGTGTACGCGCGCTACCGCGACACGGTCGTGAAGATGTACGCCGACCTGTTCAGCCAGCACGGGGACCCGCTGTCCGATGAGTTCCAGCGGGAGAAGCGCAAGCTTGAGGGCGTCGAGCGGTACCTCGTACAGCTCTGGCGTGACTCGTAACCGGTGAGACCGGAACCGTCAATACCGGTGAGACCGGAACCGTCAATCCGGCCCGCCGACCGCTCCTAGCCCGCTGTGCTTTGTGCCACCCCGCCGGCCCGCACCGGGGCGCTTGTCGACGGTTGTGCGGACAGCTTGTTGACCGGTGTTTTCGAGGTATGCGCGCGAAGGGGAATCATCGCGTAGGCCGTCAGGCCTATGACGGCGAGCAGGACGATAGTGCAGACCGATCCGATGATCTTGCCCCGGGTAGTCCGGAGCCTGGCGGCCGGCCCTGGCCGCCTGAATGAGGACAGCCTGGTGGCCAGGCCGGGGTCCTCCGCGGCAAGTCGCCGCTCTATCTCGGCGAGCATCCGCTGCTCGTCCATTGACAGCGCCATAGCGCCATACCTCCGCGTTCCACGCGCCAGATGGGAACTCCTCTAACTATCCCCCACGGGGTGAGGTTTATCCAATCGTTCTGACTTCGTGCCCGACTCTTTTTGGAACAGGTAAGAGGCGATTACCGAACGCACTCCAACAGAACTAAAAACGTAATCGCCGCAGCGTGGGCGGGCAACGAAACCGAACACATGTTTGCCAAGATCGAACGCTGGTTCTATACTGTCGATCATGCGCTGGGATAGCTTGCGACTCGATTCGAACGATGCCCGCGACCCCGCCGGCGGGACGACGCTCCCGCTGATCGAGCGGAACGCGGTCGCCCGGACGTTCGACACGCCCG
>DASXDG010000413.1:0-17808 GCA_036490795.1 Streptosporangiaceae bacterium | reverse complement strand
ATCCTCGGCCCGCTATCAGAACGGAACAGCGGGCAGAGGGTCTGGATGTGAGCCAGCGCGCGTTCGGTCGTCCACGGGGTGAGCTGCCGGACCGGGCGAGTCCCGGCCAGCGTCTCCACGATCGCCTGCGCGAACTGCCTGGGCCAGGCGGCTCCGGCGCAGGAAGCGAGCGGGCTGGGCGGCCCGGGCGCGGGCCGCCCAAGAGGCGCGACCCGCTCGCCCGCCACCGGCGACCCGCCGCCGGCTAGGGCGCCGCCGGCTAGGGCGCCGCCGGGCAGGGCGCCGCCGGGCAGCCGGCCGGGCGGCAGCCCGTCGCGCGGAGACTGGCACGCCGTGCCGTGGAGGTCGCAGTCGTACGGTGGCGCGGTGTCGGGGACCTGGACGAGGTGAGTGTCGAGCGATAGCACGGTACCCCCAGTGGCAACCCGTTGGACTTGGCAGCCTTTGTTGTATCGCACGCCACCGACATTCTCGCTGGTCGCTGACCCTTCATGTGCCAGACGGGCGGGGTTTTCCCAATGGCCGGTATCAAAACTACAATCGTTAATTGTGCTAAATGGCAGCCAATTGCGCGGCGTGGTGACGGACTGGGGCGGCGTCATGACCACGCCTATCCTGACCACGGTGCGGGCGTGGATCGAGGACGACGCCATCGACTGGGAGACGTACGCGGCGGTGATGGGCCCCTGGGTCATCGGCGCTTACGAGCGGTCGGCGCCGAACCCCGTCCACGCGCTTGAGCGTGGCGAGTGTCCGAACGCCGAGTTTGAGGCCACGCTCGCCGCCCAGCTGAAGACGACCGATGGCCGTCCCGTCGTCGCCGCCGGGATGCTCAGGCGCATGTTCGCGGCCGCCATGCCGGTGCCCGCCATGTACGAGGTGATCAGGACGCTGCGCGGCGCGGGGTTCCCGACCGCGCTGCTGTCGAACTCGTGGGGGTGCGATGAGTACCCGCGCGCCGACTTCCCCGGTCTGTTCGACACCGTGGTCATTTCCGGCGAGGTGGGCATGCGCAAGCCGGAACCGGAGATCTTCGCGCACGCCGCCGCGACGCTCGGCCTGGAACCGGGGGAATGCGTGTTCATCGACGACGTGGAGGCGAACATCACCGCAGCCGTGGCCTGCGGGATGGCGGGCGTCCACCACACCGACCCGGCCAGTACGGCACGCGAACTCCAAGCCCTGCTGGGCATACAGCTGGCCGGCTGACAAGACCCGCAAACCCAAGACCCGCAACCGCGAGGTCCGAAAACGGCAAGCCGTTGCCACGACAGGTGACTAGCCTTACCTGTCGTGGCGGACTACCCGCATCCGATCAGCGAGGGCCGGGCCGCGAACATGCGGGCCAACCGGCGCACGGACACCAAGCCGGAAATGGCGCTGCGCCGTGCCCTGCACGCCCGCGGCTTGCGTTACCGCAAGGACTTCCGCCTCGACCTGGCCGACGGCCGGAGGGTGCGGCCGGACATCGTGTTCACCAGGCGCAAGGTGGCCGTGTTCGTGGACGGCTGCTTCTGGCACGCGTGCCCGGATCACGGCTCCAAGCCGAAGAACAACGAGTGGTACTGGTCGCCCAAGCTGCTCAAGAACGTGCAGCGGGACGAGCTGAACAACACCGCGCTGACCTCGGCCGGCTGGACCGTGATCAGGCTGTGGGAGCACGTTCCGCTGGACGACGCCGTCAACATGGTGGTGTCGGCGATACGCGCGCCGGCGACCCCTTAGCCTGGCCACCATGCGCGTTTACCTGCCGTCGACATTGCCCGGGCTAGCCAGGGTTCTGCAAGCCGGGCAGATCGACCCGGTCACCGCCTACGCCGTCACGCCGGCCCTGCGTGAGGCGTACTCCAGCGGCGACACCGAAGAACTGGAGTACGTGGCGCTGCTCGCGGCGGCCCGCGCCTCGCTGGGCCTGCTCGCCGCCGACCCGCAGGCACCGCCCCGCCGCGTCGTGCTGGCCGCCGAGGTCCCTGACGCCGCCGCGATCGCCGCGGAACACCCCGCTGCCGTCACCATCGCCGGTCCGATTCCGATCGCGAAGCTGGCCGCCGCCCACGTCGATGACGACGAAGCGGCCCAGGACGTGGCGAAGGCGGTCGCGGCCCTGCCCGCCGCGGAAGCGGGGGATGAGGACGCCGAGTTCGACGTCGACGAGGCGGAAGGTCACGAACTCGCCTGGTATGCGACCCAGGAACTGCCCCACCTTCTCGGCTGAACCGAAAGGGGCATAACGGACAGTGGTGCTTCTCCCCGGAACAGCGGGCCGCGGCCGGTCGTTAATGGACAGCGGGGCCGGGCATGATCATCGGGCGGGGTGGGCCCGTGCGAGGATAAGTGCGTAAACGGCAACGATGCCGCGAGCCTGGGAGTAGGAGCAATAGTGATGGACGCCGTCTCCAGGGTGCCAGCACCGGTCAACGAGCCGGTCAGGCAATACGCGCCGGGCAGCCATGAGCGAGCCGCGCTGGAGAGCAAGATCAAGGAGCTATCCGGCCAGCAGGCCGAGCTGACCATGACGGTCAACGGTCACCAGCAGATGGCGCGTGGGGACAGGATCGACGTCGTCCAGCCGCACAACAAACGGCACGTGCTCGGCTTCATGCACAACGCCACCGACATTGATGTGGCCGAGGCCATCCACGCGGCAAAGCAGGCTGCTCCGCAGTGGCGCGCGCTGAGCTTCGACGACCGGGCCGCGATCTTCCTCAAGGCCGCCGAACTGCTCAGCACCACCTGGCGCCAGACGCTGAACGCCGCGACCGTGCTCGGCCAGTCCAAGACGGCCTACCAGGCCGAGATCGACGCCGCCTGCGAGTTCATCGACTTCCTGCGGTTCAACGTGGCCTATGCCAGGCAGTTGCTCAGCGAGCAGCCGGTGTCCAGCACGGGCGTGTGGAACCGGATGGAGTACCGCCCGCTAGAGGGCTTCGTGCTGGCCATCACCCCGTTCAACTTCACGGCGATCGCCGGCAACCTGCCCACCACCCCGGCGCTGCTCGGCAACGTGGTGCTGTGGAAGCCGAGCCCCACCCAGCAGCTCGCCGCGCACTACACGATGCGGCTGCTGGAAGCGGCCGGCCTTCCGCCCGGCGTGATCAACCTGGTGACCGGGGACGGCACGGCGGTATCCCGGGTCGCGCTGACCCACCCGGACCTGGCCGGCATCCACTTCACCGGCTCCACCGGCACCTTCCAGCACCTGTGGCGGACGGTCGGCGAGAACATCACCAGGTACCGGAACTACCCGCGCCTGGTCGGCGAGACCGGCGGCAAGGACTTCGTGCTGGTCCACCCCTCCGCCGACCCGGCCATCCTCGACGCGACGCTGATCCGCGGCGCCTTCGAGTACCAGGGGCAGAAGTGCTCGGCCGCCTCCCGCGCATACGTGCCCGCCTCGCTGTGGGCTCAGCGGAAGGACCAGCTCATCGACCAGGTCAACCAGCTCACGATGGGTAACGTCGCCGAAGACCTGTCGCTGTTCATGGGCGCGGTCATCGACGAGCGCGCGTTCGCCAAGCACGAGGCCGCGCTCGGCCGGGCCAGGTCCGCGGAGTCGATCACGGTGCTGGCCGGCGGGACGACGGACCAGCGCGACGGGTACTTCGTCCGGCCCACGATCTTGCAGGGAGCCGACCCCGCCGACGAGATCTTCACCACCGAGTACTTCGGCCCGCTCCTCGCCGTGCACGTCTATCCGGACGACGAGTACCACACGGTCCTCAACCAGATGAAGGATTCCGTGCCCTACGCGCTGACCGGCTCGATCCTGGCCACTGACCGCCACGCCATCGCCCAGGCGGCGGACATCCTGCGCTACTCGGCAGGCAACTTCTACATCAACGACAAGCCCACCGGTGCCGTGGTCGGCCAGCAGCCGTTCGGCGGCGCACGGGCCAGCGGTACCGACGACAAGGCCGGATCGGTGTTCAACCTGATCCGCTGGGTGAGCGCCCGCACGATCAAGGAGCTCTTCGTGCCGCCCACCGACTACCGCTATCCGCACATGGGCTGACCCGGGCGCGGGCCGGGCAGCCAGGCTGCCCGGCCACGCCCGGTGACCAGGGCGAACCAGCGGATATGAGCGGCAAACCCGGATAGTCTCGTAGCAGTGAACGTCAACCTGCTGGTGCTGTGGAACATCGACCTCACTCTGGTCGATGTCGCCAGGGTCACCAGAGCCGCCCATGCCGAGGCCTTCGCCAAGGTGGTAGGCAAGCCCCTGGTTCAGCTGCCGCAGATGGCCGGCCGGTCCGAGTCCGAGATCTTCTTCGACGCGCTGGCGCTCAACGACATCGACATGAGTCCGGCCTCTGATGAGCTGGTCCAGCCGTTCAGCGCCGAACTGGCACGCGCGATGCGGGTCAGGCGCGACCAGCTCGTCACCCAGGGTCAGTTGATGCCCGGCGCCGCGGACGCGATGAAAGCGGTGCAGAGCTACGATAAGGCCGTCCCTTCGGTGCTCACCGGTACCAGCAGGGCCAACGCTGAGCTGAAGCTGGCCGCCTTCAACCTGGACGGTTTCGTCGACCTGGAGGTCGGCGGCTACGGTGACGAGGTGTTCCCCAGGGGCACGCTGGTTCAGGTCATCAAGCAGCGCGCCGGGGCCAAGTACCGCACCGAGTTCGACGAGAAGAACACGGTCTACATCGCCGACTCGGTCCGCGACGTGGGCGCTGCCGAACTCGGCGGCGCCCGGTCGATCGCCGTGGCTACCGGCCGCAGCAGTGCCGCCGAGCTGCGCGAGGCCGGGGCGGGCACCGTCCTGGCCGACCTGACCGACGCCGCCGCGCTGCTTCGCCTTCTGGTCAACGGGTGAGGTTGGGCACGTTGAAAAGCTTCTGTGCTGGCACGATGCTTGTGTTATGGCAGCAGACGGGTACGGCCAGACGCTCTGGACACCGGATGACAAGACCAGGCAAAACGCCCGGATAAGTCGGTATATGGCCTGGCTCGGCCGGGATTCCGGCGACTACCAGGACATATGGGAATGGTCGGTGTCGGAGCCGGCCGCGTTCTGGTCCTCGATCTGGGACTACTTCGAGGTGCTCGGCGACAAGGCCGGCGCGCCCGCACTCACCGGCCAGACCATGCCGGACGTGCGCTGGTTCGAGGGCGCCACGCTGAACTACGCCCGCAATGCGCTGCGCACCGCGTGGACCGACCCCGGCCGGACCGCGATCATCGGAATATCAGAACGGGCAGTGGTTCGCCGGCTGACCTATGGCGAGCTGGCAGGTGAGGTCGCGCGGGTGGCGCGTGGCCTGCGCGCGCTGGGGGTCACCAAGGGCGACCGGGTGGCGGCCCTGCTGCCGAACGTGCCCGAGGCGATCATCGGGCTGCTGGCCACGGCGAGCATCGGCGCGATCTGGTCGTCCTGCTCGCCCGACTTCGGCGCCAGCAGCGTGATCGACAGGTTCGCGCAGATCGAGCCCAAGGTGCTGATCGCCTGCGACGGCTACACGTACAACGGCAAGGAGTTCAGCCGCGCGCCGATGGTGGGCGATGTCGTGGCCGCCCTGCCGGGCCAGCCGGCCGTCGTCGCCGTGCGCCTGACCGGCGCCGGCCTGGCGGGTGCCACCGAGTGGGACGACCTGGACGGCGCCGCTACCGCGATCTCGGAGTGGCCTGAGTTCGAGGAGGTGCCGTTCTCCCATCCGCTGTGGGTGGTGTACTCCTCGGGCACAACCGGCCTGCCCAAGCCGATCATGCACGGCCACGGCGGGATCGTGCTCGAGCACCTGAAGGCGCAGGCCTTCCACCAGGACCTCAAGCCCGGCGACGTGTTCACCTGGTACACCACGACCGGCTGGATGATGTGGAACTACCTGGCGGGCGGCCTGCTCACCGGCACCACGATCGTCGCCTACGACGGCTCCGCCGCCTACCCGGATCCGGGACGGCTGTGGCAGCTGGCCGCCGAGCACGCGGTCACCTACCTGGGCGTCGGTGCCCCCTACCTGATGGCCAGCATGAAAGCGGGCCTGCATCCGGGTGCCGGGTACGACCTGTCCGCGCTCCGGGCCATCGGCTCGACCGGGTCCCCGCTCCCGCCCGAGGGTTTCGACTGGGTGTACCGGGAAGTCAAGCCGGATGTGCTGCTCGGCTCGTTCTCCGGCGGTACCGACCTGTGCACCGGATTTGTCGGCCCGTGCCCGCTGCTGCCGGTCCGGGCCGGTGTCATCTCCGGCCGCTGCCTCGGCGCCAAGGTCGAGGCGTTCGACGAGGACGGCAAGCCGGTGACCGGTGAGGTCGGCGAGCTGGTGCTCACCGAACCGATGCCGTCGATGCCGGTGGGCTTCTGGAACGACCCGGAGAACGCCAGGTACCGGGAGAGCTATTTCGAGAAGTACCCGGGCGTGTGGCGGCACGGAGACTGGATCGAGCTGCTGCCCGACGGCGGCTGCGTGATCTACGGGCGCAGCGACGCCACGCTGAACCGGGGCGGCGTGCGCATGGGTACCAGCGAGTTCTACCGAGTAGTAGAAGCGTTCACAGAGGTGAGCGATAGCCTGGTGGTGGACACGGGTCGTCTGGGCAGCGAGGGTCGGCTGATCCTGTACGTGGTTCCTGCGCCGGGCCATGAACTCGACGAGGACCTGACGGCGCGGCTGCGCGCGGCATTGCGCTCACAGCTGTCGCCTCGGCACGTGCCTGAGGAGATCCATCAGGTGCCGGGCATCCCGCGCACCCTGTCCGGTAAGAAGCTGGAGGTCCCGGTGCGGAAGATCTTGCTCGGCGCCGACCCCGCTCAGGCCGTCGACCCGAACGCGCTGGCCAACCCGGAAGTGCTCAGATTCTTCGGTTCCGCTTTTCACGAAGGACAGTAACTGTAGGAAACGATCTCGTCACAATGGGGTGGCAGGGTCGTGACTCGTATTGATGTGTGGCTTAAGGCGATCACAAGGGAGTGGACGCGATGGTGGACGAGGCCAGGGACGCGCTGCTAGCACAGGCGGTCGAGGTGTGGGCCGGTCAGTCCGGAGGCGGCCATCCTGAGGTGGATGCGGCTGTCGGGGACGTGGCCGGCTACCTGCGGGCTTACTACCGGCGGGTGGCTACGGAGGACCTCGCGCCCGCCGCCCAGCTGGCCGCCGTCGCTTACGTTCACGCGGTGCTCGGGCTGAACCGGCCGCAGGGCCGTGCCCTGGTCAAGGTCACCGACGCGGCCGTTGACATCGTCACCGACGACATGCAGTACCTGGTCGACTCCGTCACCACAGAGCTAAACAAGCACCGTGCCGACATCGACGTGATCGTGCACCCGCTGCTGCGCGTCCGCCGCGACGTGACCGGCGCGCTGCACGGTACCCGCGCGCTCAACGGCGGCGACGAGCCTGGCGAACTGACCGAGTCCTGGATTCACGTGGAGATCGGCCGGCCGGGTGACCGGGTCGACCCGGAGCAGCTCGCCGCGGATCTGCGCCGGGTGCTTGACGATGTGCGCGTCGCGGTCGAGGACCGGGCCAAGCTGCTGGCGACGGCGATGGAGCTGGCCAAGAGCCTGGACGACGTGCCCGATGCCGCCGACTTGCTCCGCTGGCTCGCCGAAGGCCATTTCACCTTCCTCGGTTACCGCGAGTACGACCTGGTACCGGGTGCGGACGGCGTTGGCCTGCGCGGAGTGCCTGGCACCGGGCTCGGCATCTTGCGGCACGACCGGCAGGGCCCGGACTCGGTGGTGACGCTGCCGGCCGAAGCCCAGGCCAGGGCCACCGACGCCGCCGAGCGGCTGGTGATGGCCAAGGCCAACTCCCGGTCCACCGTGTACCGGTCCAACTACCTCGACTACATCTCGATCAAGAGGCTCTCCGCCGATGGTGCCGTTTCCGGAGAGTACCGGTTCCTCGGCCTGTACACCTACGCCGCGCACGCGGAGAGCGTCACCCAGATCCCGGTGCTGCGCGACAAGGTGGCTCAGGTGCTCGCGGGCGCGGGCCTGGCCGCGGACAGTCACGACGGCAAGGACCTGGTCGAGATCCTGGAGACCTACCCGCGCGAGGAGCTGTTCGAGATCCCCGCCGCCGAGCTCACCCCGATCGCGCTCGGCGTGCTGCGCCTGCGCGAGCGCCGGCAGACCCGGCTGTTCCTGCGCCGGGACTCCTACGGCCGGTACATGTCGTGCCTGGTCTACCTGCCCCGTGATCGTTACACCACCTACGTGCGGCTGCGCACGCAGGAGATCCTGCGGGACGCGCTGCACGGCACCTCGGTCGACTACAGCGCCATGGTCGGCGAGTCGGCACTGGCCAGGCTGTACGTGGTGATCCGCCCGGAGAAGGGCAGGCTGCTGCCCGAGCCGAGCCCGCAGCAGGTCGCCGACCTGGAACGGCAGATAGCCGCCGCGGTCCGGTCCTGGGGCGAGGACCTGGTCGCCGAGGCGGTCAGGCTGCTCGGCGAGGATGGCGCCGCCCGCCTGCTCGACACGTGCGTCGGCACGGTGAACATCCCGGAGACCTACAAGGCCGACGTGTCCGCCACCGACGCGGTCGGCGACCTGAGCACGATAGCCAGGCTGCGCGAGCTCGGCAGCGAGTTCGCGGTGCAGCTATCCGGCGACCACGAACGCTGGGCGCTGCGGGTGTACCGGGCCGGTTCCCCGATCACGCTGTCCGATGTGCTTCCCCAGCTCCAGCACATGGGGCTGGAGGTCGTCGACGAGCATCCGTATGAGTTTCGCGGGCAGGTAGCACACAGTTCGTTCTGGATCTATGAGTTCGGTTTGCGGGCACCGGCCATGGCAGCCAGCGGCACGGCCGCGCGGGTCTTCGAGGAGGCGCTCACCGCGCTGTGGCACGGCCAGACCGAGGATGACGGGTTCAACGCCCTGGTGCTGAGCGCGGGACTGACCTGGCGCGAGGTCACCTTGCTGCGCTCCTGCGCGCGTTACCTGCGACAGGCGGGGATGCGGTTCAGCGAGGAGTACGTGCAGCGGGTGCTGCGTTCCAACGCGGCCATCACCCGGCTGCTGGTGCGGCTGTTCGAGTCCCGGTTCGACCCGTCCCGGCAGGGCGGCGTCTCCGAGCGGTGCGAGGCGATCACCGAGGAACTGCGCGGCCAGCTCGACGAGGTGCAGAGCCTGGACGCGGACCGCATCCTGCGTTCCTACCTGGCGCTGATCGACGCCACCCTGCGGACCAACTACTACCAGGCACGCGGGTCGGAGTACCTGGTGCTCAAGCTCGCGCCGGACACCATCCCCGGCCTGGTCACGCCGCTGCCGAAGTTCGAGATCTACGTGTACTCGCCCCGGTTCGAGGCCGTTCACCTGCGGTTCGGTCCGGTGGCGCGCGGCGGGCTGCGCTGGTCGGACCGGCAGGAGGACTTCCGCACCGAGGTGCTCGGCCTGGTCAAGGCCCAGGAGGTCAAGAACGCCGTCATCGTGCCGTCCGGGTCCAAGGGCGGCTTCGTATGCAAGCGGCTGCCCGACCCCGCGGACCGCGAGGCATACCAGGGCGAGGTGCTGGCCTGCTACCAGAGGTTCATCTCCGCCATGCTGGACGTGACCGACAATATTTCCGGGCCGAATGTGGTACCGCCGCCCGACCTGGTCCGGCGGGACGGCGACGACCCGTACCTGGTCGTCGCGGCGGACAAGGGCACCGCCACGTTCTCCGACTACGCCAACGCGATCGCCGCCAAGTACGGCTTCTGGCTGGGCGACGCGTTCGCCTCCGGCGGCTCAGAGGGCTACGACCACAAGAAGATGGGCATCACCGCGCGCGGTGCGTGGGAGTCGGTGCGCGTCCACTTCGCCTCGCTGGGCCTCAACCCGGACACCGACGAGTTCACCGCGGTCGGCATCGGCGACATGTCCGGCGACGTGTTCGGCAACGGGATGCTGCTGTCCCGGCACATGAAGCTGGTGGCGGCGTTCGACCACCGGCACGTGTTCGCGGACCCGGCCCCCGATCCGGCGGTGTCGTTCGCCGAACGGGAGCGGCTGTTCGACCTGCCCAGGTCCTCGTGGGCGGACTACAACGAGACGCTGATCTCGGCTGGCGGCGGGATCTGGCCGCGTTCGGTCAAGTCAGTGCCGGTGTCCATCCAGCTGCGCGACGCGCTCGGCCTGGACGCCACGGTGACCGCGCTGTCGCCGGACGAGCTGATCTCCGCGATCTTGAAGGCGCCGGTGGACCTGCTGTGGAACGGCGGCATCGGCACCTACATCAAGGCCGCCAACCAGACGAACGCCGATGCCGGGGACCGGGCCAACGACGCGGTCCGGGTGAACGGCGGCCAGCTGCGCGCCCGCGTGATCGGCGAGGGCGGGAACCTCGGCCTGACCCAGGGCGGAAGGATCGAGTTCTCGCTGTCCGGCGGCCTGGTCAACACCGACTTCATCGACAACTCGGCCGGGGTGGACACCTCCGACCACGAGGTCAACATCAAGATCCTGCTCGCCGACGCGATCAGGTCCGGTTCGCTCGCGCAAGCCGACCGGCACCCGCTGCTGATCGAGATGACCGACGAGGTCGCCGCGCTGGTGCTGCGGCACAACTACCGGCAGAACATGGCGCTGGCCACCGCACGTTCCCAGGCCGAATCCATGCTGCACGTGCACGCCCGCTACCTGCGCAAACTGGTCAGGGACAAGCGGCTGAGCCCCGAAGGGGACGTGCTGCCCACCGACCGCGACCTCGCCGAGCGGCGGTCGACCGGCCAGGGGCTGACGAACCCGGAACTGTCCCTGCTGCTCGCCCACACCAAGATCGCGGCAGGGCAGGACGTAATCGCGTCCTCGCTGCCGGACGACCCGTACCTGCGGCGGGTGCTTCTCGGCTACTTCCCCGGGCCGCTGCGCGAGCGGTTCGCCGATCTGATGGAGTCGCACCGGCTGCGCCGGGAGATCATCACGACGATCGCCGTCAACGAGATGGTGGACTACTCGGGCACCACGTTCCTATTCCGGCTGAGCGAGGAGACCGGCGCTTCGGTGCCCGACCTCACCCGGGCCTGGCTGGTCGCGCGGGACGTGTTCGACATGCCGGCGTTCTGGTCGTCGGTGGAGGCGCTGGACGGCGTCGTCGACATCGGCACCCAGATCACGCTGCTGCTCGAGGGCCGCAAGCTCACCGAACGAGCCGCCAGGTGGCTGGTGCACAACCGGCGCCCGGCCTTCGATATCGCGTCCGCGATCGATTTCTTCGCGGACGGGGTGCGGACCGTGCGGTCCGGGCTGCCGAAGCTGCTCACCGGCCGGGACCTGGCCGGGTTCGAGGAGCGCAGGGACTCGCTGGCGGCCCGCGGCGTGTCCGCCGACCTGGCCGACCGGGTCGCGGCGATGGTGCCGACCTACTCGGCGTTCGACATCGTGCAGATCGCCGGATCGGGGCCAGGCCGCACCGTCGAGGAGACCGCCGACGTGTACTTCGACCTGGCCGACCGGCTGCAGATCTCCAGGCTCAGGGACCGGATCACCGCGCTGCCGCGCGAGGACCGCTGGTCCACGATGGCCCGTGCCGCGCTGCGCGACGACCTGTACTCCGCGCACGCGTCGCTCACCTCCGACGTGCTCGGAGTCTCGGACTCCGGCTCGCCGGAGGAGCGCCTGGCCGCCTGGGTGTCCCGCAACGAGGCCGCGGTGGCCATGGCGACCCAGACCCTCGGCGAGATCTGGGAGAGCGAGCGCTTCACGTTCACGACCCTGTCCGTGGCGCTCCGCGCCATCCGCACCCTAGTGGCGGCGAGCGGCCTCCCCCACTAACGCCCCCGCGGGCCGTGCCCGCCCCTCGACGTGTCGCGCTCGCCCCTCGCCGCCCTCAGCCGCGAGCGGGCCCGCCCCTGGCCGGCCCAGCCGCGAGGGGGCTCGCCCCTGGCCGGCCCAGCCGCGAGGGGGCTCGCGCGCCGCAGGCCCCCTCCTAAGGGGGTCCGCGCGCCGCGAGCCTCCCTAATGCTGCCGCCCGTTAGGGGCTCGTGGCGCCGCAGCCCCCTAAACGCCCTATGCGAGAGCGCCCTATGCGAGGCGGGCACGGGGCTGGGCCGCCCGGTCAGAAGGCGTGCGCGTAGGCGAGGGCTCTGCTGGCCGCGATGATCGTTAGCTGGCCGTTTTTCGTGCTGGCCGGAGGGTCGATGGCGGCGAATTCATAGGTGTAGTAGACGTCCAGCACGTGGCCGGCGACCTCGCTGGGCGTAGCGAGCATCGGCTTCGCGGCGGCCGGGATCGGGATCGGTGTGCCCGCCGGGTCCGTGCTCGAGGTGGCGTCCGGGTGCTCCGTCACCGTATCGAGGTCCACGCCGTACAGCACGAGCGCGCCGCCACCGGTCGTCTGCAGCGCGAACACGGGGTACGGCGTACCGAGCATGTACCAGAGGTACTCGAGGTCCTTGGGGGTGGCGGCTCTGGCCGCGGCCTGCTCGCTGTACAGGCTCGTGGTCTGCGGGCCGGGTGCGACGAGGCCGGCCGCTGAGGCCTGCGGGCCCTCGTCGACGACGGCGGCCTGGGTGCCGCCCGTGACGTTGGGCTGGACCAGCAGGCCCTGCTGGTACGTGGACATCGCGATCGCGTACCCGCCGGAACCGGTCGCGATCGCCGGCATCTTCTGGCCGGGCTGAAGCGCCGCCTCGCCGTCCAGACTCCACGTGCCTTCCGGCTTGGACTGGCCGAACACCATCAGGGTGTCCACGTCGCCTGAATCTGCCGTATGGCGGGGGACGTCGACCACGAACCAGTGCGGGAACCCGCTGACGATAGGCACGTAGTACCTGGGAGTGCCGTAGACGTACCGCTGGACGGGCGTGCCGTTCGACGCGTGCACCGTGTACCGCGCGCGGGCGAATTCCCACGAGGCGTCGGAGACGAGCGACAGGCCGGCCGCGGAATCGCCGTTCGCGGCCGCGGCATCACTGGCGGTGAGGTACGACTGGTAAACCGTCCGAGCCTGCGCGAAGGTCATGTCCGGATGGGCGGGTGCGGAAGCCTGGGCGGCGGGGCTGACGTCACAGCCTTGCGTCGCCAGCAGGGCAATTGCGGCTAGCGCGGCGAGTGCCACCGCACGTGCGCGCCTCGGGTTAGTCACGTTAAGGCAGAATACCGTCTTGTGCCCGTCCGGGGCGCCTTCGCCGAGACGCTAGGCTAGCCATCATGGCAGGTACTGATCCCGCCGATGAGATCGCGGCATTGAAAGCGACATTGGCCAGCGTAGAGGCGGTGCTGGACCCCGCCGCCATGGAGGCAGAGGCGGCCGGGCTGCGTGAGCAGTCCGGAGACCCGTCCCTGTGGGCGGACCAGGAGCGCGCGCAGCAGGTTGGCCGGCGGCTTTCCTATCTTGAGGCAGAGCTGAACCGGCTCTCCGGGTTGCACAGCCGGCTTGACGACACCCAGGTCATGTTCGAGCTGGCCGAGAGCGAGAATGACGAGCCGACCCGCCAGGATGCGGTGCGCGAGCTTGCCGCGCTGCACAAGGAGATCGACCAGCTTGAGGTGCGTACGCTGCTGAACGGCGAGTACGACGCCAGGGAGGCGCTGATCTCGATCAACGCCCAGGCCGGCGGCGCCGACGCGGCGGACTTCTCGGAAAACCTGATGCGCATGTACCTGCGCTGGGCGGAACGGCATAAATACCACACCGAGGTCTACGACATCTCCTACGCGGAAGAGGCGGGGATCAAGTCGACCACGTTTGCCATCAAGGCACCCTATGCCTACGGAACGCTCCGTGGTGAGCACGGAACGCACCGGATGGTCCGTATCTCCAAGTACGACAACCAGCAGCGCAGGCAAACCTCGTTCTCCGGCGTCGACATCACGCCCGTGGTGGAGCAGACCGACCACATCGAGATACCCGAGGACGAGATCCGCGTCGACGTGTTCCGGTCAAGCGGGCCCGGCGGCCAGGGCGTCAACACGACCGACTCGGCGGTCCGCATCACCCACCTGCCCACCGGGATCGTGGTGTCCTGCCAGAACGAGCGGAGCCAGATCCAGAACCGCGCCTCGGCGATGGCGGTGCTGCAGGCCAAGCTGCTCGAGCGGCGGCGCGAGGAGGAGGCGGAAGAACTCCAGGGGCTGCGCGGCGACGGCGCCCGTGCCTGGGGCACCCAGATCCGCAACTACGTGCTGTATCCGTATCAGATGGTGAAGGATCTCCGGACCGGAATGGAGACCGGCGACCCGCTGGCGGTGCTTGACGGCGAGATTGACGCCTTCCTCGACGCGGAGATCCGCTGGATGCGGCAGACCGGCCGTTAGCCTGCTACGTGGGTCGCGATCAGCACTAGGAGCAGCATCAGCACCAGGATCCCGGCGATCAGCAACTGCTGGCTCGTGCCGTGGTGGGAGTGGTGCATCTCGTCGCGGGCGGCACGGCAGGTGGGGCAGCGTCCCTCGGCGACGGGCGCAGCGCAGTGGGCGCAGATCAGGTGTTCGCAGCTCATGGAAGGCCCCTTCCGCCTGGCGGTCCGGCGTCACTTACCGCGATGTCGGGCCTTAGCTGCCAGTTTCCCTCTAGACTGTTCCCTGGCTGTCACCAGGTTACCCCGCATATAAGGCGCCCTGGGACCGAGCCAAGCCGCGGTCCTGTCCGTCCCGACATCGCTGATATGGTTCTGTGATCTAATGATCCAATTTGACAATGTGACCAAGGTGTATCCCAACCAGAGCCGTCCGGCCCTGGAGAATGTAAACCTTTCGGTGGAGAAAGGCGAGTTCGTCTTTCTCGTCGGATCTTCCGGTGCGGGCAAGTCGACCTTTCTCCGTCTGGTGCTGAAGGAAGAGCGCCCCACCGATGGCCGGATCCACGTGGCGGGCAAGGACCTAGCGCGGCTGACAAACTGGAAGGTCCCGTACCTGCGCCGCCGTATCGGCTGCGTATTCCAGGACTTCCGCCTGCTGCCGAACAAGAACGTCTACCAGAACGTGGCGTTCGCCCTCGAGGTCATCGGCAAGCACCGCAGGTTCATCAAGAAGGTCGTGCCCGAGGTGATCGACCTGGTGGGCCTGGAGGGCAAGCACGAACGGATGCCAGATGAACTGTCCGGCGGTGAGCAGCAGCGGGTCGCGATGGCCCGTGCCTTCGTCAACCGCCCGATGATCCTGCTGGCGGACGAGCCGACGGGAAACATCGACCCGGCGACCTCGATCGGCATCATGAAGGTGCTCGACCGGATCAACAGGACGGGGACGACGGTCGTCATGGCGACGCACGACGCCGCGATCGTCGACTCGATGCGCAAGCGCGTGATCGAGCTTGAGTACGGCAAGGTGGTCCGCGACCAGAACCGCGGCGTCTACGGCCAGGCTTACTAGCTCCGGCCGGATTACCGCCTGCTTACCGGGTGCCTCCTAGACGGCACATGAACGACCAGGGATGAGATAAGGGCAGTATGCGTTCAAACTTCGTGTTCCAGGAGATCTGGGTCGGGCTGCGCCGAAACCTCACCATGACTATCGCGCTCATCGTGGTGGTGGCGATCAGCCTGTCGCTGCTTGGCACGGGGCTGCTCTTCGTCAAGCAGGTCGACAGCACGCGGACCTACTGGCAGAGCAAGGTGGAGATCTCGGTCTACCTGTGCTACGCGGACAGCGCCAACCCGAACTGCCACGGCGCGGTGACCACGGCGCAGACGACGTCGCTTGAGCAGCGGCTGAAGGGCATGCCTCAGGTCCAGAACGTCACCTACGTCTCCCAGGCGCAGGCGTGGGCCCTGTACAAGCAGGCCTTCGTCAACGACCAGTCCTACGTCTCGATACTCAAGGAGACGGACATGCCGGCGTCGCTTGAGGTCAAGCTGGTGAACCCGGGCGCCGATTACAACATCGTGGCGAGCTCGGTCACCGGCGCGCAGGGCGTGGACTCGGTCATCGACGAGATGAACATCCTCGACAAGTTCTACCGGCTGCTCGACGGCCTGCGGAACGCGGTCGTCATCGTGGCCCTGATCCTGGTGGTCGCCGCCGTCCTGCTGGTGGCTAACACCATCCGGCTGTCGGCGTTCAACAGGCGCAGGGAGACCGGCATCATGCGGCTGGTCGGCGCGTCCAACTTCTACATTCAGCTGCCGTTCCTGCTCGAGGGCGTGATCGCGGGCCTGCTCGGCTGGGTGCTCTCGGCGGCGCTGCTCATCGGGGTGAAGTCGCTGCTGCTCAACAACCTGCAGCAGTACTTCAACTACAACGTGGGCCTGTCGGGGGGTGACCTGGTCGAGGTCATCGTGCTCGCGATGGTCATCGGAGTGGCACTCTGCGGCGTGACGTCGTTCCTGACGCTCCGCCGCTACCTGCGGGTTTAGCCGGCCCCTGCCGGGGATGAGTTCAGCCGTACCCACAGCGGACGCTGGGCTCGCGCCCAGGCGCAGGAATGGCCGCAGGAAGGGCGCGACGGGAGAAACGTGGCACGCGAGCAGGGCACCAAGATCATCGCCTCGAACCGGCGGGCCAGGCACGACTACCTGATCGAGGACACGCTCGAGGCGGGCATCGCGCTTACCGGCACCGAGGTGAAATCGCTGCGCGCCGGGCGCGCCTCACTGGCTGATGGGTTCGCGCTGGTCTCCGACGGGGAAGTCTGGCTACATAACGTCCACATCCCGGAGTACACCCAGGGAACTTGGACGAACCACTTGCCCAGAAGGACCAGGAAGCTGCTGCTGCACCGGGGGGAAATCGAGCGGCTGGTCCGTAAGGCGTCGGAACAAGGCCTGACGCTCGTCCCGCTGTCGCTTTACTTCAAAGACGGCAAAGTCAAGGTGGAGCTCGCACTTGCCCGCGGTAAACGGACATACGATAAGAGGCAGGATCTGGCCAAGCGGGACGCGGCCAGGGAGGTCGAGCGTGCCTTGCGGCGACGACGGTGACTCCGGAGGCGGAAGGTGACTGCGCGCTCTCGTGAACGGGGCAGCCACGCGGGCCGCCCCCGAGGTAACGGGCTGTCCTTCGCCGTCCCCAGGCTGCAGAGCCTCGGGTCGCTCGTCTCGGTCAGGCACGGGGGACGGTCCACCGAGGTGCCGCCGGACGTAACGCTCACACCCGCGGGCCCGGTCGGACCCGGGATCGCACCCGGTGGCCCGGCTGGCCCGATCGCGTGGCCTGGCGGACCAGGTGCGCCAGTCAACGGCGCCGCGCCGCGCTCCGCCGGCATGCTGACGCCTGGCGGCACCCAGCGAACGGCCCCGCGCCCTGCCGCCGCCCCGCCGTCCGGTACACCGCCGGCCGGCGCACCGCCGCGCGCCCGCGGCAGCCGGCACCGCAAGCCGCCGGAGCGGCGGGGCCTGCTGTCGAAGAAGCACCGGATGGTCGCCGTCCTCGTGGTCGTCGTCGGCGTGCTCGGCGTGGGCTTCGTGACCGGCTTCGGCGGTCAGGGCTCGGCGGAGCCGACGGTCCAGGCCTTCCTGTTCGACTGGCAGCAGGGCAAGTACGCGCAGGCGGGCGCGCTCACCAACGGCGCGGCCGGAGAGGTGGGCACGCAACTCGCGGCCGCCTACACCGACCTCGACGCGAGCAACCAGTTCTTCGCCATGGACCACATCGTCCAGCACGGCAGCACCGCGATCGCCACCTACCGGGCCACGGTGGACCTCGCGGAGGCGGGGCAGCAGTGGTCGTACATCGGGACATTCGGGCTGACGCTGGAAAACGGCAACTGGGTGGTCGACTGGGCGCCGTCCCTCATCAACCCGTCGCTTGCCGCCGGGGACCGGCTGGCGGTCGTGACGTCGTTCGCGCCGCGCGCCGCGGTCGCGGACGTGAACGGCCAGCCGCTCGTCGCGGCGACGACGGACTACCGGATCGGCGTCTACCCCGGCCGGCTAAAGCACCCGGCGGCGACGGCGGCGGGCTTCAGCGCGGTCACCGGGCTCAGCGCACAGCAGGTG
>DASXDG010000412.1:0-15547 GCA_036490795.1 Streptosporangiaceae bacterium | reverse complement strand
GGCGGGCTTCGCACACGTTACAGCGATTCTTCGTTCTGATCATCTAGTGTTAGCCCTGCTTGCGCGAGATGGGGACCGCGCTAGCTAGAAATGGCGTTTAGCCAACAGGGGGAAGTAATGCGAAAGCGATACGCGAGCATGCTCGCGATCACCGGAGCCGCAGCGGCGGTCTCGCTCGCTGGCGCTCCGGCGTGGGCGGCGACGGGGCCGACCACAGCGGTGACCGGATCAGGCGATGACGTGCTTTACCAGCAGACGTTCGGAGGCGGGCCGGCGCCGCTAGCCAACTGGATCGCCAGCGGCGCGGCGTGCCTGACCGCCGGGACTCCGGGTGCCTCCGCTGCCGGGGCGTCCGCATCCGCGGCCGCGGCCACGGCCAGCATCCCGGCCTGCGCGCCGGGGGCGAAGGATCCGGCGGGCAAGGGCGTGCTCCGGCTGTCCGGCAACACCTACAACCAGACGGGCTACGCCCTCTACACCCAGCCGATCGCGGCCGACCGCGGGCTGAACATCGCGTTCAACATGTACCAGTACAACACCACGACCAATCCGGGAGCCGATGGCATCAGCTTCCTGCTCGTGGACGGCAGCCAGTCCCCGGCGAAGGCGGGCGCGTTCGGCGGAGCGCTCGGCTACAAGGGCCTGACCGGCGGATACCTGGGTATCGGTTTCGACGAGTTCGGTAACTACTCCACGAAGGCGATCTGGGGGAACGGGACGGATCAGAAGCAGCCGAACTCGATCGTCGTCCGCGGTGCCCAGTCCGCCGGCTATCCGGCGATCCGCCGGGTCATCGCCTCGCTGCCGCTGGCGGACGACGCGGCGGCAACCCGGATGCCGTCCCGGCGCCACGTGGTCATCACGATCTCCACATCCGGTGCCATGACCGTCAAGGTCAACTACGGCAAGGGCATGGTCACCGAGATCAGCAAGCTGAACCTGAACGACACGGCGGGCCAGCCATCGCTGCCGCCCACCGTGAAGTTCGGTTTCGCGGGCTCCACCGGGAACAACACCAACATTCACGAGGTCTCCGACCTGACCATCAGCGCGCTGCCGCCGGACCTGCACTCGGTGATCACGCCCAACGGGATCTTCGAGGCGGGCGGCACGGGCTCGTTCACGACGGTCGTCTCCGACGATCCCGCCGCGGGGCCGACGGCGGGTCCGGTCACCGTGACGGACACCGTTCCGGCCGGCTTCATCCCGCAGCAGGCCCAGGGCACCGGCTGGACCTGCGCCATCTCTGGCCAGCAGGTAATCTGCAGCCGCCCGGATACGTTGCAGCCAGGCCATGCGTACCCGCCGTTCACGATTACCACGTCCGTCCCGGCCGACGCGCCGCCCACCGTGAACCTGACGGCGAGCGCCACCACGCCGGATCAGGCGTCGCCCGCCGACGGCATGGCCAGCGTCGTCATGCCGATCACGCCGGGCCCCAACCTGTCGACCACGGTGACGCCGGTCGGCCAGTTCCCGGCGCCGGGCGTAGGCACGTACCTGCTGAACGTCGCCAACGCGGCCACCGCGGGCCCGACGCACGGCCCGGTCACCGAGACGTTCCCGGTGCCGTCCGGCCAGACACCGGTGTCGGCCTCCGGTAGCGGCTGGACGTGCGGTATCAGCGGGCAGGTGGTCACCTGCACGACGCCGGATGCGCTCCAGGCCGGGCAGTCCTACCAGCCCGTCGTCGTTAACGTGCGGGACACGCCGTGCGTGCTCCACCCGGTCGCGACGGTGAGCACGGCAGGCGACTCGGGTCAGCCGAGCGAGACGTCCGCGCCGGTAGCGGTGACGTTCGCCCCGGCCACCGGGTCGTGACGGCCTGACTGTGCCGATCTGATTGTTCCGGTCCGGCCAGGTCAGCACGGTGCTAGCTCAGTACGGTGCTAGCTCAGTGCGGTGCTAGCTCAGCTCAGTGCGAGATCTGGCCGGATCGGGCGGCCCGCGATGGCGCGCCACACGGCGGCCGGGGTCAGCGGCATGTCCGCGTGCGTGACGCCGAACGGCGCGAGCGCGTCGACCACCGCGTTCACCACGGCGGCCGGCGAGCCGACGGTGGCGGACTCGCCGATGCCCTTGGCACCGATCGGGTGGTGCGGCGACGGCGTGACGGTCGCGCCGAGCTCCGGCGACGGGCACTCCATCGACGTGGGCAGCAGGTAGTCCATGAACGAGCCGCCCAGGCAGTTGCCGGCCTCGTCGAACACGATGGCCTGCATCAGCGCGATGCCGATGCCGTCGGCCAGCCCCCGCTGCACCTGTCCCTCGACGATCTGCGGGTTGATCCGCACGCCGCAGTCGTCGACCGCGATGAACCGCCGGACGCTGACCTCACCGGTGCCGGGGTCGACGTCGGCCACGCAGATGTAGGCACCGAACGGGAAGGTCAGGTTCGGCGGGTTGTAGACGGCGGACGCGTCCAGGTGGCCTTCGGTGCCCTCGGGCAGGTCGAGCGAGGAATGGGCGGCCATCGCGATCTCAGCGATGCCCCGGGCCTGATCCGGGTCGCCGCGCACCCGCCACTTGCCGTCCAGCCACTCCAGGTCGCTGGCGTTTACCTCCAGCATCGCGGCCGCCACGGTCTTGGCGCGATCGCGCACCTTCCTGGCCGCCATGACGGCCGCCGCGCCGGACACCGGCGTGGACCTGGATCCGTAGGTGCCGAGGCCGAACGGCGTCCGGTCGGTGTCACCGTGCACGACTTCGACATCGTCGGGAGAAATGCCGAGTTCCTCGGCGACGATCTGCGCGAACGTGGTCTCGTGCCCCTGGCCCTGGGTCTGCACGGAGACGGCGAGCACCGCCTTGCCGGTCGGGTGGACGCGCAGGTCCGCTCCGTCGGCCATGCCGAGTCCCATGATGTCCATGTGGCCACGCGGACCGGCACCCACACCCTCGGTGAAGAAGCTCAGCCCGATCCCCATGTACTGGCCCTGCTGCCGTTTCTCCGCCTGTTCGCGGCGGAGTTCGTCGTAGCCGGCCAGATCGAGCGCCAGCCGCAGCGCGCGCGGGTAGTCGCCGGAGTCGTACTGCCACCCGGTCGGGCAGGTGTAGGGGAACTGCTCCGGCCTGATCAGGTTGCGCATCCGCAGCTCGGCCGGGTCCATGCCTAGCTCACGGGCCAGCATGTCGGTCAGCCGCTCGACCAGGTACACCGCCTCGGTGACGCGGAACGAGCAGGAGTACGCCACACCGCCCGGCGCCTTGTTCGTGTAGACGCCGGTAACCTCGCAGTAGGCGGCCCGCATGTCGTAGGAACCGGTGAAGATGTGGAAGAATCCGGCCGGGAACTTCGACGGCTGCGCGGTCGCGTTGAACGCGCCGTGGTCGGCGAGCACCTTTGCCCGCAGGGCGAGGATCGTGCCGTCGGCGGTGGCGGCGATCTCTCCGTGCATGTGGTAATCCCGCGCGAACGCGGTCGACATCAGGCTCTCCGACCGGTCCTCCACCCACTTCACCGGCTGGCCGGTGACCATCGAGCCCGCGATCGCGCACAGGTACCCCGGGTAGACCGGGACCTTCGCGCCGAACCCGCCGCCGAGGTCGGGTGAGACGACCCGGATCTTGTGCTCGGGCAGGCCGGTGATCATCGCGTACATCATGCGGTGGGCGTGCGGGGCCTGGCTGGTGCACCAGATCGTCAGCTTGCCGTCGATCTGGTCGTAGTCCGCGATCGCGCCGCACGTCTCAAGCGGCGCGGGATGGGAGCGCGGGTACACCATGTCGCACGCCACCACCACGTCCGCCGCGGCGAAGATGGCGTCGGTGGCCGCCTTGTCGCCCGCGCTCCAGTCGAAGACCTTGTTGGTCTTCTCGCGGACCAGCGGGGCACCGGGGTCGAGCGCGGTCCTGGCGTCGACCAGCGGCGGCAGCGGCTCGTACTCGACCACGATCAGCTCAAGCGCGTCACGTGCCGCGTACCGGTCCGTCGCCACCACGAACGCTACCTCCTGGCCCTGGAACCTGACTTTGTCGGTGGCCAGGACGGCCTGCGTGTCCCCGGAAAGGGTGGGCATCCAGGCGAGACCGCGTTCGGCCAGGTCGGCGCCGGTAAGCACGGCCTTGACCCGCGGGTGGCCGAGGGCAGCGGTGGTGTCGACGGACACGATCCGCGCGTGCGCCAGCGGGCTGCGCAAGATCGCGCCGTGCAGCATGCCGGGCAGCACGATGTCGTCGGTGAACGTGCCCTTGCCGCGCAGCAGCCGGGCGTCCTCCTTGCGCGGGATGCTTCCGTAAGCGGTCATGGCGGGCCGCCCACAGCACGGACCTGACGATGTTCTCGTACCCGGTGCAGCGGCAGACCTGGCCGGATATGGCCTCGCGCACGTCGCGCGCCGTCGGGTCGGGGTTGCGGTCGAGCAGCCAGCGCGCGGTCATCAGCATGCCTGGTGTGCAGAACCCGCACTGGAGCCCGTGCTCCGCGGCGAAACCCTGCTGGACCGGGTCGTTCTTCAGTCCCTCGACGGTGGCGATGCGCCTGCCGTCTGCCATCACCGCCAGCACCGTGCACGACTTCACCGGCGTCTCATCGAGCCACACCACGCACGCGCCGCAGTTGGAGGTGTCGCAGCCCCAGTGCGAGCCGGTCAGCCCGAGTTCGTCGCGCAGGAAGTGGATCAGCAGCAGCCGGGGCTCCACGTCCCGGACGTACTCGGTCCCGTTGACGTATGTCGTGATCTTCATGTCGCCCTGGCCACCGCCTGGGCGAGCGCCCTGATCGTGAGCTCCTTGGCCAGGTGCAGCTTGTAGTCCGCGGGGCCGCGCTGGTCGGTCACCGGGCGGCAGTGCTCGGCGGCGATCTCGCCCGCCCGGATCAGCGTTTCCTCGCCGGGGGCCCGGCCGATGAGGAACTGTTCGGCCTCGGCCGCGGCGAAATGCCTGGCACCGACCGCGGCCAGCCCGATCCCGGCCTCCGTAATGGTCCCGCTCGCCAGCCACACCGCGGCCCCGGCCGCACCGACCGGCCAGTCGCCTACCCGGCGGGCGACCTTCCGGTACGCGCTGCCCCCGCCCAGCCTGACCGGCAGCTTGATCTCGGTGAGCATTTCCGCCGGGCCGACCACCGTCTCGTACGGACCGGTGTGGAAGGCCCGCGCCGACACCTCCCGCTCGCCAGCGAGCCCGCGGATGATCATCGTCCCCTTCATCGCCGCGAACGCGGCGGACAGGTCCTCCGACGGATCGGCCTGGCACAGCGATCCGCCCACGGTGCCCCAGTTCCTGACCACGGGGTCGGCGATCACCGCCTCGGCATCGTGCAGGATCGCGAAGTGGCGGCCCGCCAGCTCGGACTCGAGCAGCTGCGCGTGCGTGACCAGCGCGCCGATGCGCAGCCTGTCGCCCGCCAGGGTGATGGTGCGCAGCCCGGCGAGCCCGTTGATGTCGATCAGCACGTCCGGCTGGGCCAGCCGCAGCTTCATCATCGGGATCAGGCTGTGCCCGCCGGCCAGGATCCTGGCCTCGGGCCCGTACCTGGTCAGCAGTGCCAGCGCGTGGTCCACGCTGGTGGCCTTTTCGTAATCAACCTGCGCCGGCACCTGCACGCCCGGCCTCCAAGGGGTGAGACTAGTAACTTATGACGCTCACGCAGCTGAACGCGTTCGTCCTGGTGGCCCGGCTGGGTTCGGTCCGGGCGGCCGCTAGCGTGCTCGGGGTCAGCGAACCCGCGGTATCGCAGGCCCTCACCGCGCTGCGCAACTACCTGGGCGATCAGCTGATCACCCGGGGACCCAACGGCATGACGCTGACCCCTGGTGGCGCCCGCCTGCTGTCCACCGCGTCGCAGATCGTGGTGCTCGGCGCCGAGGCGCAGGCGGCGGTCCGTGCCGCACAGGGCGCACCCGAGCAGTTGCGGATCGTGGCGACCCCGACGTTCGCCGAGTTCGTGGCCAGCCCGCTGATGGAGGCGTTCACCCGCCGGTTCGCCGGGCCGGTCGAGGTGTCCACTGGCGTCGCCGTCTCCGGCGAGCAGGCCGTGCTGGTCGCGAACCGGCTCGCGGACGTCGCGTTCGGCCCCAGCGTCGGTGCCAGGCCGGCCGAGCCGGAGGTGACGCTGGCGAACGCCGTCAGCATGCCGGTGGTCAGCGAGCCGATCTTCAAGTACCGGCTCGCGGCCGTCGCCGCGGGCCGGGCCAGGCTGCACGGCCCGCCCCGGGCCTGGAAGTGGCTGGTCGGGCCGTCCGGCGCCGATCCGGGCAGTGCCACGTCGCGGTTGCTCGCCCGGCTCGGTGTGCCAGACAGCAACATCGGCGTGCTGCCTAGCCAGACCGCCGCGTGGGCGGCCGCCGCCGATGGCGCCGGTGTCGCCCCGGCCATCGAGCATCTGGTGTCCCAGCAGCTGCGCCGCGGTGAGCTGTCCGTGGTGGACGTGCCAGGGCTGCCGGCCGAGGAATGCTGGTACGCCACGCTGCTTGACCGTGACCATCGCAGCACCGCCGCCGGCTCGCTGCGCCGCTTCCTCGGCACCCCGGAGGCCATGCACCTGATGCGCTCGCCGGCGGCGGGCGTGCCGCCGTCCCGGTTCAAGCCACCGGTGTATGTCACCATTTGGAGCTGAAGCCATATGCCCGCCCAACCCGGGATGGTCAGTTAAGCGATAGCTTATCGCGGTACCGGCGGGCGGACCTGGGCTATTGCGGTGGGTCTGGGGGCCCCAGGCGCTCGGTGAGCAGGTCAAGCGGCCCGCCGCCGCGGATGCCGAGCAGTTCCCAGGACCTGGCGATGCCGACCGCGAACATGATGAAGATGAACGTCACGCTCAGCGAGTCTGACTGGCTCGCGCTGCCCGCCGTCCCGCCGAGAATGCTCTGCGCGGCGTACATCATGATGATCAGCGCGAGCAGGTACGGCCATCGCTTGCTGTACGTCTGGTCGTGGCGGGACTGCCACAGCCGCCGGTAGAGGTCCCCGGTGCTGGTCAGCCCCACCACACCCATGATCACCGAGACGGTCTGGGTGCCGCCGCCGGGAGTGAGCCCGGACAGCGAGACGAACAGCGCGTCGATCAGCGCGGTGAACGCGGTCGCCGCCATCGCCTGGTGCTCCTGGTGCTTCGCGATCTCGCGCAGGCGTTCCGGCGACACAGACAATGCCACGAACAGCAAGCCGGTGAGCGCACCGCCGGCGCTCGCCGACGCGGTGAAGAAATCCGAGTATGAAGTCACGCGTGAAAGCTTGCCAGGTGCACGCGCATGGCCATGGCCGACTCGTCGGCAAGCTCTGGTAAGGGTGGTGCGGTGTGGTTGCCGGCCGTAGGCTTGCGACGCGAAACCGCGCGTACCTGACCATCGGGCAAGGGGCTGAAGGCAATGCGGCACTTGTGCGGCGTCGTGCTCGCCGTGCTGCTGGCGGCAGCGGTGTTCTTCGGGGCAGCCTGGGGCTACATGATGGTTAACTGCGGCATTGACGCCAGCGTCGCGGCCAACAGCGGCGGACTGCCGGGCGGCGGCGGCTCACTGTTCCAGAGCGGCCATGTGATGGTGGGCGGCGGCGCGCTGCTCATGGTGGGCTTGGCCGCCGGGCTGCTGATGGTGATCCCGTGGGTGTCGCCGCTCGCGGCCGGGCTGCCCGGCCTGGTGCTGGTGGCGTGGACCGTGCTGTACGTCTGTAACGTGCGGGAAGCCGTCAGCCTGATCCCGCTGAAGAACCAGGACTTCGGTACCGGCTTCGAGGTGCTGCTGTTCAGCGGGCTGCTCGGTATGGCTGGCCTGGCGATGATCGTCCCGCTGTTCGTCCCGTCCCGGTGGCGCCGCCGCCGGCCGCGCGATCCTGGATATGCGGCGTTCGGTGAGGGCACGCTGGTCCAGCCCGCCTCCGCGGGCCGGGGGATGGGCGTATTTCCGGAGACGGGAGGCTCGGGCCTGGACGCGACGATCCCCGACTTCGCGGCGCCGCCGGGCGGCTCCCAGGCGCCGGGCGGCCCGCCGGGCCCGGAAGGCCGGCAGAGCACGGAAGGCCCGCTGGGCCAGGGCTGACCCCTCAGCCGATCGGTATCAAGGACCTAGACGAAGGCATTACTTGCCGACTGAAGCTGATCCTAGAGCTTCGCTATGGCAGATGCCGGTGCCGCGCCCGAGATTGCCGGCGTCACGATAACTTCCGGCGTCACGATGACCTCTGGTGTCACAGCCATCACGGGCACCGACGATCCGGGCGCACTGCCTGATGACTAGCGCGGTAATTATTTCCAACACGGAAGAAATTGGTGCTCACAGCAACCTTTTTCGCCGCGTTGGAAATAATTACCGCGCTAACGACAGCGGGGCGGTGGCGGGAGGGACACCCGTGATGGCTGGTGCCAGCGTGACCGCCGCCCCGCCCCGCCCCGCCGCCCCGCCGCTCCGCCGCTCCGCCGCCCCGCCCCGCCGCCCCGCCGCCCCGCCGCGCCGGGTCGGCAGCGCCTCGGGACGCAAGCCACTCGCCGTCCGGGGCAGCTGAGCGCGTCGTAAAACTGGCTGGACCCTCAAAGCTCACGAACCCGCAACGGGGCGAGACCGCGCAGCTCAGTTAAGCGATCGGTTATTTGGCCGTTGCGGTGCTGGTCAGCGCGTTGGACGATACGCGACATAGTCAGTTCGCGCCGGCGGCCTTGTCCGTGCCGCCGGCCGCCAGGCGGGAGCATGCGCATGCGCGTTGAGTCCAGCGGTCACAGCGAGGGTAATCCGCGCCTGTACGAGCTGATCGAAAACGCACCCAAGACCGGCAAGAGCCCGACCGTCTGGGCCTGGCCAGAGCTCATCGACCACCTCAAGGTCGCCGGGCAGCCGGTGGCCGGCCCGTGGCCGCCGCATCAGGAGCCTCGTCCCGACCCGGACTACGAGTCCGGTCCCGTGGCGATCCCCGATCCCGGCCCTGAGGCCTGAGATGTACCCGTCACGGTTCCAGTATGAGGCGCCGCACTCGCTGACCGACGCGATCGGCCTGCTGCACGACGGCGGCGACTACGCCAAGGTGCTGGCCGGCGGCCAGAGCCTGGTCCCGCTGATGAAGCTGCGCTTCGCGTCGCCTGAGCTTGTCGTCGACATCAACAACGTGCCCGGCCTCGGTTATCACCGCGCGGACCCGGACGGCACGCTCCGCATCGGAGCGTTGTGCCGGCACGTGGACCTCGAACGATCGGACAAGCTGCCCCCGGTCATGGCGGCGGCCGCGCCGCTCATCGCGGACCCGATCGTGCGGAACCGGGGCACGCTCGTCGGCTCGATCTGCCACGCCGACCCGCAGGGCGACTGGGCCTCGGTAGTGCTCGCGCTCGGCGGCTCGGTGGTGGCACAGGGGCCGGCCGGCCAGCGGACGATTCCGCTCAAAGACTTCGTGCACGGGCCGTTCGAGAACGCGCTCGCGCCGGACGAGATCGCGGTCGAGGTCGTCATCCCGCCACCGGCCGGCCAGCGGGCAGGCGGGTATCTCAAGCTGGAACGCCGCGTTGGTGACTTCGCCACGGTCGGCGTGGCCGTCGCCATCGAGACAGGTCCGGATGGCGCCGTCAACAGAGCGGGCATAGCACTGACCGGCGTCGGCGGCTCTACGATCGCGGCCACCGAGGCGGCGCAGGCCCTCACCGGCCGGCCGCTCACCGCCGAGACGATCGGCCAGGCGGCGGCGCGAGCCGCCGAGGCGGCCAGGCCGCGGACCGATCACCGGGGCAGCGCGGACTACAAACGGCACATGGTGCGGGTGTTCACCGAACGCATCCTTAGTCAGCCGGCGGACGAAGCGGAAAGGGCCGCGTGATTCGCGATGACCATGGTTTATGACGACGAGGCCCCCAGCGACGCCCCGGTACGAAGGATCCGGTTAACCATCAACGGCAAGAAGAAGATCGCCGAGGTCGAACCCAGGCTGCTGCTGTCCCACCTGATCCGCCGCGGCGTCGGCCTGACCGGAACGCACATGGGCTGCGACACCACGAACTGCGGCGCGTGCACCGTGCTGATCGACGGATATGCGGTGAAGTCGTGCACGATGCTGGCTGTCCAGGTAGATGGCCACTCCGTCGAGACGGTCGAGGGCCTGTCCAGCGCCAGCGAACTTCATCCGCTGCAGGAGGGCTTCAAGCAGGAGCACGGGCTGCAGTGCGGGTTCTGCACGCCGGGCATGATGATGGCCGCCAAGGCGCTGCTCGTCAGGAACCCCGATCCCACGGAAGAGGACGTGCGCTGGGCGCTGTCCGGAAATCTCTGCCGCTGCACGGGATACCAGAACATCGTTAAGTCCGTCCTATGGGCAGCTGCGAAGCTGCGGGGGGAGGAGTAGCCGATGGCCGCCGTAGACGAGATCAAGATCGGCGGGATCGGTGCCAGCCGCAAGCGGGTCGAGGACGACCGGTTCATCCGGGGCAAGGGCAACTACACGGACGACATCGTGCTGCCCGGCATGCTGCACATGGAGATACTGCGCAGCCCGCTGGCGCACGCCCGGATCAAGTCCATCGACACCAGCAAGGCCTGGGACATCCCCGGCGTGCACCTGGTGCTGACCGGCGAGATGATGGCGAGCCGCAACCTGGCCTGGATGCCGACGCTGTCCTACGACACGCAAGCCGTGCTGGCCACCGACAAGGTGCGGTTCCAGGGGCAGGAAGTGGCCTGCGTCATCGCCGACGACCCGTACATCGCCAAGGATGCCTGCGAGGCGATCGAGGTCGACTACGAGCCACTGCCGGTGATCGTGAACCCGGCGCAGGCAGTCGCCGAGGGCGCGCCGGTGATCAGGGACGACAAGGAAAACCAGCCGGACAACGTCATCTACACCTGGGAGGTCGGCGACTCCGGCGGCACCGACCGCGCGTTCGCGCAGGCTGACGTGATCTCCACGCTGGAACTGCACTACCCGCGCTCGCACCCGTCCCCGATCGAGTGCTGCGCCTCGATTGCCGACTTCAACCGGGCCACCTCCAAACTCACCGTGTACATGACCACGCAGGCGCCGCACATCATCCGCGCCGCGGTCGCCATGGTGGCCGAAATCCCTGAGCACATGATCAGGATCGTGTCACCGGACATCGGCGGCGGATTCGGCAACAAGGTGCCGGTGTACCCGGGTTATGTGTGCTCGATCCTCGCCTCGATCCTGCTGGAGCGGCCGGTGAAGTGGATCGAGGACAAGTCGGGGAACCTGATCTCGACCGGCTTCGCCCGCGACATCTACCTGCGCGGGGAGATGGCGCTGCGCAGCGACGGCAAGATCCTCGCGGTGCGGATGCAGACCGACGCGGATCACGGCGCGTTCTTCTCCGACGCACAGCCGAGCAAGTTCAAGCAGGGCCTGATCCACTCGGCGTTCGCTGCCTACGACATCCCGGTCGCGCACCTGATCGCGCGCGGCACGTACTCCAACAAGGCGCCCGGCGGGGTGGCCTACCGCTGCTCATTCCGCGTCACCGAGGCCATGTTCTTCCAGGAGCGGATGATGCAGGCGGCCGCCACCGACCTGGGCATGGACCAGGCGGAGTTCCGCCGGATGAACTTCGTCCGCGACGACGACTTCCCGCACCGGACCCCGCTCGGGTTTCTCACCGACTCGGGCCAGTACGCGAAGTGCCTGGAGGTCGGGCTGAAGGCGATCGACTACGAGGACTTCAGGAAGCAGCAGGCGGCGGCTCGTGAACGCGGCCGCCTGCTCGGCCTTGGCATCTCCACGATGACCGAGCCGCTCGGCGCCGGCAACAGCCGCGAGTACGACATCCTCGGCATCAAGATGTTCGACTCGGCCGAGCTCAAGGTGCACATGACCGGCAAGGCCATCTTGCGCACCGGCGCGAAGACCCAGGGCCAGGGTCACGAGACGACCTGGGCGCAGATCGTCGCGCACGAGCTCGGCATCCCCGCGCAGGACGTGGTCGTCGAGGAGGGCGATACCGACACTGCCCCGTTCGGCATGGGCACCTACGCGTCCCGGTCCACGCCGGTGGCGGGCGCGGCCGTCGCGATGGTGTCGCGCAAGATCAGGGCCAAGGCGCGCAAGCTGGCCGCGCACCTGCTCGAGGTGTCCGAGGAGGACATCGACTGGGAGCTCGGCCGGTTCTACGTGCGCAGCGCCCCGGATCGCGGCGTCACCATCCAGGAGTGTGCGCTCGCCGCGTACAGCAACATGCCCGACGGCATGGAGCCCGGCCTGGAGAACACCGCGTACTACGACCCGCCGAACCTGACCTGGCCGTTCGCGGTCTACATCGTGACCGTCGAGGTCGATCCGGAGACCGGCGTGTGGGACGTGCTGAAAACGGTGGCGGTCGACGACTGCGGGGTCAGGATCAACCCGATGATCGTGGAAGGCCAGATCATGGGCGGCCTGACCGAGGCATACGCGATGGCGAACATGCAGTTCATCACGTTCGACGCCGACGGCAACTGCGTCGGTTCCAACTACATGGACTACCTGCTGCCGACCGCGTGGGAGACGCCAGGCTTCGAGCTGCACAGCGAGGTCGTCACGCCATGCCCGCACCACCCGCTCGGCGCCAAGGGCATCGGCGAGTGCGCGGCCGTCGGCGGGCCGGCCGCGTTCGTGAACGCCGTCATGGACGCGATCTCGCAAAGCGCCCCCGGAGCCAACACAGTCCGCAACATCGACATGCCACTGTTGCCGGACCGGGTATGGGAGGCGATCACCGAGCAGCGGGACGTGTCGGGCGCGCCTCCGGTGCGGGCGGACTAGCCATGATCGACGGCTGGGCAGTCCTTGAGCAGGCCGCGGAGCTGGCCAGGCGCGGTGAGGCGTTCGCGCTGGCGACCGTGGTGTGGCGGCAGGGACCGTCGTCGAGCAAGCCGGGGTCGCGCGCGATCATCACCGCCGACGGGCGGGTGCGCGGCTGGATCGGCGGCGCGTGCGCGGAGCCGGCCGTGGTCAGGGCCGCGCAGCAGGCCATCGGGTCAGGGGACGCCATGCTCCTGCTGCTTGGCGACCCGGATCAGTTCGCGGACGCCAGCCCCGCCGTGGTGATCCCCATTTCCTGTCAGAGCGAGGGAGCGCTCGAGGTGTACATCGAGCCGGTGCTGCCGGTGCCCCGCCTGGTGGTCGTGGGCGGTTCGCCGATGGCGCACACGCTCACCGAACTCGCCGGGGCGCTCGGCTGGCGAGCCGCCCTGATCAGCGGCAAGGACTTCGGCACAGCGGACGCGGACCAGCGGACGATGGTGGTGGTCGCCACCCAAGGCCATGACGATGAGGGGGTGCTCGAGCGGGCGGTCGCGGCACGGCCCGCCTATCTCGGACTGGTCGGCTCCCGTAAGCGGGGAACGGCCGTGCTCGGCTACCTCGCCGACCGGGGCGTGCCCCAGGAGCAGCTGGACCGCGTGCACGTGCCGGCCGGCCTCGACCTTGGCCGCACCACGCACGTCGAGATCGCGGTCGCGATCCTCGCCGAACTCGTCCAGCTCCGCGCCACTGGCCAGGCCAGCGTTCTCGCCGAGGTCGCGGAGCTCACCGATCCCGTGTGCGGCATGGCGGTGACCACGCAGAGCCTGTCCCTGGACCGGGACGGGTCCACCTACTACTTCTGCTGCGCCGGCTGCCGGGACGCCTTCGCGAAAAGCAGTGTTTCCTAGCAGTGTTTCCCAGAGAGAGGGGGGCCCGATGCTGATCAAGAACGAGTTCGAGGTCGCCGAACCGGTCGAGAAGGTGTGGCAGTTCTTCCAGAACATCCCGCAGGTGGCTACGTGCCTGCCCGGTACCGCGCTAACCGAGGAACTGGACGAGGACAAGTTCAAGGGCACGGTGGCGGTCCGGATGGGTCCGGTCCGGCTCCAGTTCGCCGGCACCGCCGACATCACCGAACGAGACGAGGCGGCCCGCCGCATCGTGGTGAACGCGTCGGGCGCCGAGGCGAAGGGGCGCGGCCAGGCCACCATGGTGGTGACCGCGACGCTGGCCAGGACCGGCCGCGGCACCAGGGTCGATGTCAGCCAGGACCTGCAGCTGGCCGGCGCCGCCGCCCAGTACGGGCGGGGCATGATCTCCGACGTCACTTCGGTCCTCATGCGCGAGTTCTCTGCGAACTTGCAGGATCGCATCGCCCGGATCGACAGGGGCGAGTCGGTGGAGCGGCTCACCGCCACGCCAGCCAGCGGCCTGATGATTGGCATCCGGGCCGCCAGGATGGCCCTGACCAGGGTCTTCCGCAGATTCTTCCTGCCCTACCAGGCCGTATAGGAGGTAGCCATGCTCTTGTGGTGGATCGGAGCCGTGATCCTGCTGGTAGTGATCTTGCCGGTGGTCATCTACCTGCTTAACCGCGTGCTCGCCGCGCTGGAGCGGATCCGCGGCGCCAGCGACGCGATCCTCGGCGGCGGCGTCGCGCTCATCGGCGAACTCGACGGCGTCCCCGAGGCGCTCGCCGTCACCGACACCACGATCAAGGAAGTCGCGAACGGCGCGGTCAGGTATGCCGGCTCGGTCGCGAAGCTACTGGGTTAGGAGAGCTGGAGATGCCCGCAGCCGCCTGGATGACACTCGTCGTCGCGGCATTGATCATCGCGATAACCGCCATCGGCCTGATCCGGGTCGTCTTGCACCTGCGCGCGGTCAAGTCCACGCTCGGCGCGCTGCTCGGCGGCGTCGAGGTGGTAGCGCAGCAGACCAGCACGGTGCCGGCGGCGCTCACCTCGGTGAACGCCAGCCTTAAGCCGGTCGCGGACTTCTGCGAGGGGGTGTGAGGTGAGCGGACATGTTCTTGCCGCCGCAGGGTTCAGCAGCACCGGCTGGTGGATCGGCTACACGATCGGCATCGTGATCGTGCTGGTCGTCGTCGCGCTCGTGGTCCCGATCCTGCTGCTCGCCCGCTCGATCGGCGGCCAGGCGTCGCAGATCAACGAGTCACTGGAGAAGTCGGTACGCAACACCGCGCCGCTGGCCGCGCTGCGCACCACGATCGAGCACGCCACGATCATCATCGGCGGCCTGCAGCGCGGCCGGACCAGGCTAGGAGGCTGACCCATGCCGTCCACCGAACACACCCTCTGGCTGGTCGCGATCATCGTCGGCTTTGTCGTGGTGCTCGCCGTCGCCGCCCTGCTCAGCATCCTCATCTACCTGGTGAAGAACATCGACAGGCGCGTGGTCACGGTCCGCGACACGCTCAAGGCGGCCGCCGCCAACACCGAGGACACGGCGCTGATCCCGCAAGTCGCGGCCGGCGTGGAGGCGGTACTGGCCGAAGGCCTTCAGCACCATCTGTTCCTCGGCCGCGTGCTCGGGAAGGTGAAATCATGACTGTGCTAGTGGTCTTGACAGTGGCCGACATCGTCCTGCTGGTGGCCGGCTTGGCCGTCTACCTGTTCTGGGTCGGCACTCTGCTCACCAGGATCGCCGGGAACCTGGAGGAGTGCGCGGAGCTGGTCGGCACGATCGTCGGGCACGCCAAGCTGATCGGCCCGGGAGTCGGCCACATCAACGAGACCGGCGCGGTGGTAGCCGGCGCGCTGCCGCTCCTGTACGGCATGGCCGAGGAAATCGTCGCCGACGTAACGGCCGGCCCCCCCGCTGCCGACGCTGGCGGCCAGGCCGGACCCCCGCCCGCCCCCGAGCCGGCCCGTCCCGCCTCCGG
>DASXDG010000411.1:0-9793 GCA_036490795.1 Streptosporangiaceae bacterium | reverse complement strand
TTCCACGCCCGGACGTTCAGCCCGCTCCATGCCATGTTCCTGGCCATCGCCGAACCCATCGTGCCGCCGGCGCCGAGGACAGCTATCGTCTCCGTTTCCATCCGCATCCGGTACCCGTGGCTATCCGTGCTACACGCGGGCGGCCGATCGAGCCGGCCCGAACCACCCAAAATGGCAGGACACCGCGCACGCGTTCGGCATCAGTAGTCATACCGGTCACGAAAACCCCTCCCGCACCCCCGACGATGCCGTTACCTAGCACGAAACTGGGCCTCACCGCGGTAAAAAGTTCCAACGCGGTAAAAAACCATGCTCTCAGCAACGTTTTCCTCCGCGATAAGACGAATTACCGCGTTAATCGCCCAATGATCGGAGCGCCTGACCACGGGAGCGCCCAATGATCGGGGCGGCTGGCCACGGGAGCGCCCGATGATCGGGGCGGCTGACCACGGGAGCGCGCTGGGATGGGGGTGCTCAGGCGCTGGGATCGGCGATCCTGGGCTGCGGGACGGATGGCGCCAGCGAGACTTGCGTGCCAGGGGGCGGGCTCACCGGATTCACCCGGGTCCGGTTACGGCCTTCTTGCTTGGCGCGGTACAGCGCCGCGTCGGCCGCGGCCACCAGGTTGGTGAGTTCATGGCGCGTGCTGTCCAGCGCGGCGACGCCGATGGAGACCGTCACGCGTACGCACGGACCACCCTCGCCTTGGCTGGTGACGGGTACGGACAAGGCGGCGATGTGCGTGCGGAGCCGCTCCGCGACACGGAAGGCGTCGGTCTGCGACGCGTTCGGCAGCAGCACGATGAACTCCTCGCCGCCGAACCGCCCGGCCAGGTCGTAGCTGCGCAGCCCATCGCTGATGGCGCCGGTGACCGCGCGCAGCACGTCGTCGCCCGCCAGGTGCCCGTGCACGTCGTTGACCTTCTTGAAGTGGTCGAGGTCAATCAGCGCGACCGATAGCGCCAGTTCCTGCCGCGTCGCCCGGGCGATCTCCGCGGTCGCCTCCGCTTCCCAGCTGGAGGAGTTGAGCAGGCCCGTCTTCCCGTCAATCCGTGCTCGCGCCACAAGATGGGGATAGACCATGAACCGGCGCACGAGCAGCCACAGCGGGATCGCGAAAATCGCGAACGCCGGAGTGACCGCGAGCATGACCGTGATCACGATGCCCAGGTTGTGTTCCACGAAATAGCAGGTCAGCGCCTCTCGATCGAAGATGGTGCTGAGCATCGGCCCCGATGGGTCGGCGATCTTGATGGCGAGATGGATCAGCAGGCGGTGCCCCCACCCGCCGATCAGCTCGCACGCCAGAACGGCCATTGCCCAGGTCAGCGCGTGCCTGCCGGTTCCCATGTGCTGGCCGGCGATCGCCACGGGCAATGCGTGGAAGAACAACGATCCGGCACAGTAGGCGAGTCCCTGGGTCGCCCCGCTGAAAACCATCCGGTGGACGACGCCGCGATAGATGTGCAGCCGGGTCAGTACCAGCAGCGGGATCGGTGCCACCAGCGCGTATGCGGGCGGGAGCAGTACCGCGACCGGAAGCACCCAGGCCGCGATGAAGTCATGCGTGACGGTTCCCGATTTGAACGCCATGCGCGGCGTGGCGGCTATCGACACCATGCCGCCAGCCGTCAAGATGCCGAACCGGGCCAGATCATCACTGGTCCACTGGGTGCGGCTCACCGCGGTCGCGAAGATTGCCAGCGCGACGAGCGGCAGCAGCGCGACATACCAGCGCAGTTGGCCGGGAAGCTGCCACCACGCCCAGGTGCGTGGATCGAGGCTGCTAGCGGGTCGAGGGGCTACGGATGAGGCTGCCATGGTCTACCGTTCCGGCCGAGACCGGATAGACATCTGTCTAGTCCGATGCTCACCGTAAATGACTAGTTCCGTAGAGCTACCTTAACGCAAGAGTGCCATTGCGCACTATTCGGCCGCATTCGCGTGACCTGAGACGAAATCTGGCGCTGAATAGTGCTTGACGAGCCATGATTACCGGGCGTGCCCGGAATCGGAGGACTCGGCACGCGCTGCCGGAGGGAGGACAGAGGAATGCGTATCACCTGGATGTGAAAGCGACCACTGTTACGGCGCGATCAAGCAGATCGCGCACGCGATACGACAGGCATGAGCGGCGGCAACGGGACCGCTGTCTCTGCGGCGGGGCGCCGGACTCTGGGGGGCCGCGCCTCGCCCCGCCTGCCGCCCTTCGCGGCCTGGCCACCAGGGCCACCGTGCCATCATGGTCGAATGCGGATCACCAGGCAGATCATCGTGTTCGATGCTCCCGACCTAGCCGCCGAGAGCACATTCTGGGCCGAACTTCTGGAGGGGACGGCCGAGCTTGACGCTGATGGCACGTGGGCCACGGTGTTCGCCGACGCCAAGCCGTATCTGGGCTTCCAGCTCGCCACGAACTACGTCGCTCCGCAGTGGCCGGATGGTCCCCAGCAACAGCAGATCCACCTGGATCTCTATGTCGACGATGTCCCGGCGGCGCACGACCGGGTCATCAACCTAGGTGCCAGGCTGCTCCAGGCCGCCGACGTCAGCGCGGCCGCGGGCTTCCAGGTATACGCCGACCCGGCCGGGCACCCCTTCTGCCTCTGCTGGGGCTGACGAGCCCGGCCTACTCGGGAGCGAGCGCCGCCCACGGGAGGGTGAGCTCACCGAGGCGCCACCGAGCCTGCCCGCCGCATGGCGGCCGGCGGATGACCGGCCAGTCGCCGGCCAGGGCCGCGACCGCAGCCAGCCACCGCTGTCTGCGGCCGAACGCCGACTGCGGCGCGGCGCAGGCCCACGCATAATCGAGGTCACGCAAGAACCGGTACACCGGCTGTCCTGGCGCGTTCCGGTGGATCAGCACCTTGGGCAGCCGCTCCGCCAGATCCGATGGCTGCTCCAGTGACGCCAGCCGCGCGGAGAACGTGATCGTCCCGTCCCCGGCCCTGGGCAGTTCCCCCGCTCTGGGCAGCGTCACCCAGACCGCGCGGCGGCCGAGTTCGTCGCAGGTGCCCTCGATGAGCACGCCGCCGGATGCGAGGCCGTCACGCAGCCTGGCCCAGGCCGCCCAGGCGCGTTCCTCGGGATACTGGCGGAGCACGTTGAACGCCCGGACCAGCACTGGCCGCCTGTGCACCGGCAGTTCGAAACCGCCGCGCGCGAACGACAGGTCCGGCAGGTCGAGTCCGTCCAGATAGCGATTCGCGGCCGTCACCCGGTCCTGGTCGATCTCAAGACCGATGACTTCGGCGTCCGGGGAGACCTTCTTGACCGTCCGGTACAGCTCAATCGTGGTCACCGGCGTCGCGCCGTAGCCCAGGTCAACGACTAGCGGGCGTTCGGCTGAGCGCAGGACAGCCCGCTGCGGGCCGCCGATCCACCGGTCCACCCGGCGCAGACGGCTCGGATTGGTCGTCCCCCTGGTGACCTCCCCCTCCGCGCGCACGCCCAACGATAACCCGGCCCGAAGCACCACTGCTGTTATGACGTCCGGGCAAGCCAAGCCCTGCAAACATCGGCGAACGGCTCCTCGTGCCGTTGAACGGCGCGCAGCAGGCCGGCCGCGGTGCGCTCGGCGGCCGCGATCTCCGACGGCGGGTAGCCGTACTTGACCTGGTGCTCGGCGAACTCGTCCTCATCCAGGATCTCCGCCGAGCCGTCGAAACGCCGGATCACGTCCAGGTCCATGTCGATCATCTCCACGGTGTCTGGAGCGGTCCAGCGCACAGGCGTGGTGATGTCGAGATAGAGCTCGGTCCAGCATGGCTCGGCGTTGCAGTTCATCGTCCACCTGGCGTCATTGCCAGCCGGTATGAGCAGCACGCAGGCCTCCGCGAACGTCACCGGAGGCTCGTCGCCGCGCTGCGCCGTGCTGCCCGCCGGCGCGGCCAGCCAGATCCCGTGCTCGTCCTCGCCGAGGCGGGCGAGGTCCTGATGCCAGTGCAAGCTGCCGTCATATTTGCGGTAGATGACGTGGACGAGGGTCACGAGCCGACGATATCCCGCGCACGACCCGCACGCACCGGGCCAGCCCGCACACCGACGTCACGCCACCGTTACCGCTGGCAGTAGGAGCGGTCGGTGATGACGCAGTAGCCACCGGTGCGGAGAAACGCTGTGTCGCCTCCCGCACGGAGCAATAACAACAGATGCCGGCGAAACCTGGCAAGCGATTCCGTTTGACGCTCCGCAGAAAGGGAAACGAAAGCGTGATCGACAAAGTCGGGGGGCTCTGGTGTCGATATACCTGTTCCGGCTGGCCCGATGGTGCATGGGGCACCGCCGGATCGTGCTGGCCTGCTGGCTTCTTATCGCGATCGGCGCCATCTCGGCCTCGGCGCTGAGCAAGGGCAGTTTCAACGACACCTTCACCGTCCCTGGTGTCGAGGCACAGCAGGCCGCTGACCTGCTCAAGGAGAAAATCCCGATCCTGTCCGGCGGGCAGACGCAGGTCGTGTACGCGGCGCCGGGCGGCCAGACGGTCACCACGCCGCGAGCGAAACAGGCGATCGAGCAGGCGATCGCGAAACTGGAACACCTGCCGCAGAAGACCCTGGTCACCGACCCGTTCAAGGCCGGCACGATCTCGCCTAATAAGAAGGTGGCGCTCGCGACCGTGCAGTTCGCGGTGCAGCCGGGCCAGGTCACCGACGCCACGCTGAACGACATGCAGACGGCCAACAACCCGGCCGTCCACGACGGACTTCAGGTCGCCTACTCCGGCAGCGTCTACCCGGGCTGGGTGTTCAAGATCTCCGAGATCCCCGAGCTGATCGGCCTGGTGATCGCGTTCGTGATCTTGCTGATCACGTTCGGCGCGCTGGTCGCCGCCCTGCTGCCGATCGTCACCGCGGTCATCGGCATCGTCATCACGCTGACCACGGTGACCGCGCTGGCATCGGTGACGAACATCGCGTCGGTTTCCACCACGGTCGCCTTGATGCTGGGCCTGTCCTGCGGGATCGACTACGGGCTGTTCATCCTGCTCCGGTACCGCAACAACCTGCTCGCCGGGATGGACCCGCCGGATGCGTGTGCCCAGGCCGTGGGCACGGCGGGCAGTTCTGTCGTGTTCGCCGCGCTTACCGTGATCATCGGGCTGTGCGGGCTCGCGGTGGCGAACATCCCGTTCCTGACCGTCATGGGCCTGTGCGCGGCCGGCGCCGTGCTGGTCGCGCTGCTGGTGGCGGTCACCCTCGGCCCCGCGCTGATGGGCTTCGCGGGCATCAAGCTCATCTCGTTCATCTCCTCCCGGTCCAGGAGGACCGCCGGGATCGCGGCCAACGAACCGGACCACACCCGCGGTTCCCGCTGGGGCCGGTTCATCGTCCGGCGCCGGATCCCGGTCCTCATCACCGGCGTGCTCGTGCTGCTGATCCTGGCCATCCCGGTGAAGAGCATGAAGCTCGGGCTGCCCAGCGCCGCCTCGAACCCCACGTCCAACACCTCGCGGATCGCCTACGACCTGATCACCGACAACTTCGGGCCGGGCGCGAACGGCCCGCTGCTCATCGTCGCCGATCCGGTCAAGGATCCGGCGGTGGTCAAGACGCTGTCCGCCGCGCTGGCGAAGGAATCCGACGTGACCAGCGTCTCGGCGGCGGCCGTGCAGGACGGCGTGGCGGTGATCAAGGTGGTGCCGTCCTCCGGGCCGACCGCGCAGGCCACCACCGACCTGGTGCACCGCATCCGCGACGACCGGGACAAGATCGAGCAGAACACCGGCGCCACGATCCTCGTCGGCGGGACCACCGCCTCCAACATCGACGTGTCCGCCAAACTAGGCAGCGCGCTGCCGGTGTTTCTCCTGGTCATCGTCGGCCTGGCCATCGTCTTGCTGACGTTCGCGTTCCGGACGGTGCTGGTACCGGTGAAGTCGGTGATCGGGTTCCTGCTGTCCATAGCGGCCGCGTTCGGTGTCCAGGTGGCGATGTTCCAGTGGGGCTGGGGACAGCACCTGTTCGGCATCACCCCGTCGGACACGATCAGCTTCCTGCCGATCATCATGATCGGCATCATCTTCGGCCTGTCCAGCGACTACGAGATCTTCGTCGTGTCCCGGATCAAGGAGGACTACACCCAGACCGGCGAGGCGCGGGAGGCGGTCGCGCGCGGGCTGGGCAAGGCGGCCCGCGTGGTCACCGCGGCCGCGTTGATCATGTTCTCGATCTTCATCGCGTTCATGATCAGCAGCAACCCGAGCACGATCGCTATCGCGTTCAGCTTCGCCGTCGGCGTCCTGCTCGACGCGTTCGTGGTCAGGCTCACCCTGGTCCCCGCCGTGATGGCGATCGTGAAGGACAAGCTCTGGTACCACCCGAAGTGGTTCGGCAGGTACGTGCCCGACCCGGACATCGAGGGCGAGGAACTGGCCGAGCATCTCCCCGGCTAAAGACCTCATCTCATAACAGCAGTGGTTCCTGATCCAGGAATCGCATGGCGGGGACCAAGTGGCGGGCCGTTTCGTTATCTGAATTACGGGCGCGCATCACGGCACGACAAGACGGTAACGACAGGTGTATCGAAAAGGGCATGGCAGCGGTTGTGCTCGACCACATATCGAAGACGTACGACGGCGGCGTGCTCGCCGTTGACGATCTCAGCCTCGACATCGCCGACGGCGAGGTGCTCGTCCTGCTCGGGCCGTCCGGCTGCGGCAAGTCCAGCACGCTGCGCATCGTCGCCGGGCTGGAGGACATGACCGCCGGCGACCTGTGGCTCGGCGGGAAACTGGCCAACGACATGCCGCCGCGGCACCGGCGGGTGGCCATGGTGTTCCAGCACGGAGCGCTCTACCCGCACCTGACCGTACGCGGCAACCTGGCGTTCCCGCTGCGGATCGCCGGCAGCACGGACAAGCGGGAGATCACGGGCCGGGTGCTGGAGATCGCGCGCGGCCTGGACATTGAGGACACGCTCGACCGCAGGCCGGACATGCTGTCCGGCGGGGAACGGCAGCGGGTGGCGATGGGCAGGGCGCTGATCCACGGGTCCCGCAATGTGCTGCTCATGGACGAGCCGCTGGCCAGCCTCGACGCCGCGCTGCGGGCAGGACTGCGGGCCGAGATCGGCGCGCTGGTCCGGTCGCTGGGGCTGACCACTATCTACGTGACGCACGACCAGGTCGAGGCGCTGACGCTGGCGGACCGGATCGCGGTCATGCGGGCCGGAAAGCTGGAGGACGTCGGCAGCCCGACCCGGATCTACGAGGACCCGGCCACCGCCTTCGTCGCCGCGTTCCTCGGTTCGCCGCCGATTAACATGGCCTCGGCGACGATCTGGGTGGACATCGGCGAGCGGATCGTCATCGACTTCGGCACGCAGACGCTGGCGCTGCCCTGGTCAGACCCGCGTTCAGACCGGCTGACGCCGTATCACGGACAGCGCGTTATCGCCGGGATCCGGCCGGACATCTTGACCCCGGCCAGATCGGGCAACGGGGACGCGACGCTGCACGGGCGGGTGCACTCGCTGGAGTACCACGGGCGCGAGTGGCTCGCCCGGCTGGAGATGGGCCTGCACCTGGTGCCCTGCCCTCCCTCTGGCGATCCGGCCGGCACCCCCGAGCCCGGCGGGCACCGCCGGGCGAACTTGCTGGTAAGGCTCGACTCGCCGCGCGGCTGGGCACAGGGCCGCGAGGTGAGCGTCGCGGTTGAGGTGCCGAAAGTGTTCTTCTTCGACATGGACGGGCGGCGCATCGACAGTTCGCCGCTGCTACGCCCGGCGACCGTCTGAGCGATCTTCATGGCGGCGGGCCATCCGGTGGTAGTCCGACTCGATCGCGGCCGGGTCGGCGAAGAAGATGTCCCAGCGACGGCGCCGCTTCGCGACGCCCGGGTGGCCGCCATCGTGAGCGCCGCCCTGAGGGGCGCCCCGGCGCTTTGCCGCCTTGGTGAGTGGCGATGTCATCATGCCTGCGACGCTACGCACTGGTGAGCGGCGGCTACGATCCAATGCTGTGGTGCAAACACGGACCAATCTGGCCTGGGAGACGCTCTTCGATGTGTCCGCCCAGCCGTCCGGCCCCCTGCATGACAGGCTGACCAGGGCGGTCCGGTCCGCCATCAAGGACGGACGGCTGCCCCGCGGTGCCGCGTTGCCGCCGTCCCGGACGCTGGCGGCCGACCTTGGCGTTTCCCGGTGGGCGGTCACCCAGGCCTACGGGCAGCTGGTCACCGAGGGTTACCTGTCGGCGCGTACCGGATCCGCGACCCGGGTGATCTGGTCGCCGGAGCCGGACGAGGAGGACCGGAGCGCGCGCCGCGTCCTGGCGGCCCGCGAGGCCGCGCCGCCCCCGCCGCCACTGTTCGACCTGCGCATGTGGGGCGCGGATTACCGGGCGTTCCCCCGGCGCAAGTGGGTGGACGCGATCCGGATGGCGGCGGAGACCACTCCGTTCGACCACCTCGACTACGGAGATCTCGGCGGGGAGCCCAAACTGCGCGCTGTCCTCGCCGAGCACCTCAACCGGAGCCGGGGTGCGGACGCCGACGTCGCCACCGTCTGCGTCTACTCCGGCGCCCGGCAGAGCCTGGTCCAGCTGGCCCGTGCCCTGATCGGGGCCGGGCACCGGCGGATCGGCGTGGAGAGCCCCGGCTCGTGCGGGCTGTGGGATCCGGTACAGGCCGCGGGGATGGAGGTCGTTCCGCTGCCGGTGGACGGCGGCGGGCTCATCACCGGCACCCTCGCGGAGCACAGTGACCTGCGCGCCGTGTGCCTCGGCACCGCGCGGCAGATCCTGCTGGGCGCGCCGCTCGCGCCGGACCGTCGCTCCGCGCTGCTCGACTGGGCGCGGCGGGTGGACGGGATCGTCGTCGAAGACGACTATGACGCGGAATTCGGCTACGAGCGGCCGGTGCCACCGGTCATGCAGGGCACGGACCGGCGGCGGGTCGCCCTGCTCGGCTCGATGAGCCGGGCGCTCACCCCGACCATTAACGTCGGCTGGGTGGTGCCGCCGCCCAACCTGGTCGACGCGGTACGCAGCGCGGTCCAGCCCGCCCCCACACCGCCGGCGATGAACCAGCTCGCGCTCGCCCACTTCATGGAGTCGGGCGCGTACGACCGGCACCTGCGCGCGTCGCGGCTGCGGTTCCGTACCCGGCGCAACGCGGTGCTCGCCGCGCTGGAGCGCCACCTGCCCGGCTACCCGGTGACGGCGACCGAGAGCGGGCTGCACGTGCTGATCGAACTGCCTGACGGCACGGATCTCACCCGGCTGGAGGCCCGGGCGGCTCGGCGCGGCGTGGCGCTGTGCGACCCCACGGACATGTGGAACGGATTCCCGCCGCTCCCGTTGCTGCCGGTCGGCTACTCCAACCTGACCGAAGCGTCGATCGATGAGGCAATCGCCCTCCTGTCCGAGCTGATCAGGGCCAGCGCCGACGAGAGCCCCGGCGTAGCACCATAGCGCCGCGCCCTCGCGGTACCCCGCCCGCGTCGGGCGCGGCGCCCGCGGCCGGCGCGGCGCCACGCGCGCGGTCGGCGCGGTGCCACACTGATCGCTTGCGTCACACTGGCCACTTACATCACGCCGTCACCAGCCGGGGCGGGCGATCTGGCGATTAGCGCGGTATTTATGTCCAACGCGGAAGAAGAGGCTGCTCACAGCATGGTTTTTTGCCGTGCTGGAGTTATGTTCCGCGTTAATTCACGGCAGTGCGGCGGTACAGGTAGGTGCACGCCCCGGCGCTGCCGGGCAGCAGTGCGGCCGATAGCGCCGGCAACAGCGAAACGCCGGCCGTCACGACCCCGGCACCCGACCACGGCTCGACCACTGACCGCCCGCTGT
>DASXDG010000410.1:0-4616 GCA_036490795.1 Streptosporangiaceae bacterium | reverse complement strand
GGCGCGGATGCTTTCCCGCAGCGAGCCCATGGTGGCGAGCACCGCGCTCGGTTCGTAGCCGCAGTGCGCCATGCAGTTGGCGCAGCGCGGGTCCTTGCCCCGGCCGAACGCGTCCCAGTCCGTGGTCTCCAGCAGTTCCTTGTAGGTCTTCGCGTAGCCGTCGGCCAGCAGGTAGCACGGCCGCTGCCAGCCGAGCAGCGAGTACGAGGGCACGCCCCACGGCGTGCAGGCGAAGTCGCGCTTGCCCTCGAGGAAGTCCAGGAAAAGCTGGGAGTGGTTCAGCCGCCACTTCTTCCTGTTCCCGTCCGCGAACGCCTTGCTGAACAGGGACCGGGTCTGCTCGACGCCGAGGAACCCGTCCTGGTCGGGCGCCTTCTCGTAGGCATAGCCGGGGGAGATCTCCATCCGGTCGACCTTGAGTTCGTCGTTGAGGTAGCTGAGCACGTCGATCACCGTCTGCGGCGAGTCGGAATTGAAGAACGTGCTGTTCGTGTAGACCTGGAACCCGGCGGCCTTGGCCGCCTTGATTCCCTCGACGGCCTGGTCGAACACGCCTGCCTTGCTGACCGACTCGTCGTGCCGCTCGCGAAGCCCGTCGATGTGCACCATCCAGGCGAAGTTCTTGGACGGCGTGAACTTGTGCAGGTTCTTGGTCAGCAGCACGGCGTTGGTGCACAGCACCACGAACTTCTTCCGCTTCACCAGTTCGTTGACCATCTCGTGGATCTGCGGGTGCATCAGCGGCTCGCCGCCGGCCAGCGACACCATCGGCGCGCCGCACTCCTCGACGGCCGCGACGGCCTGCTCGACGGGCATCCGCCGCTTCAGGATCGTGTGCGGTTGCTGGATCTTGCCGCAACCCACGCATTTGAGGTTGCACGCGAACAGCGGCTCTACCTCGACGATCATCGGGAACTTCTCGACCCCGCGCACCTTCATCTTCATCAGGTGCGTACCGAGCTTGACCGACAGGTGCAATGGCAGACCCATGACGGACCCCGTTTCCTCTGCTTGGGGTACGCGAGCCCCAGTACCGCGTACCGTCTGTCTGTAACATACAAGCTGTATGTTGGCAGAATACACGGCATGAGCGAGTCCCGTCCAGAGACCCGTAACGCCGGGTCGCGTACTGCCGAGACCCGTACTGCCGAAACGCGCAGGGCCGAGCACGCCGCGGATACCCGGCAGGCGCTGGTCGACACCGCCCGCAGGCTGTTCACCGAGCAGGGCTACACGGCCACGGGCACCGAGGAGATCGTGGCCGGTGCCCGGGTGACCCGCGGCGCGCTGTATCACCACTTCAAGGACAAAACCGACCTTTTCCGGGCCGTCATGGAACAGGTCGCGCGCGAGGTCGCCGAGGAACTGATCAGCATCGAGCTGTCCCATCAGGGCGCCGGTGCCTGGGAGGAGGTGCGCGGCGGGCTGAGCGCGTTCCTTGACCTGTGCGTGGTGACCGACGACTTCCAGCGGATCGTGCTCGTCGAGGGACCGACCGTGCTCGGTCACGAGGCGTGGGACGACCTGGTCGCCAGCTACGGCTCGAACCTGCTCGCCGACTGGCTGACCCGCTCGATCCAGGAGGGCGCCATCGCGCCGGTGCCGGTCCAGCCGCTCACCCGGCTGCTGATCGCGATGATCTCCGAGTCGAGCCTGTACATCGCGCGCGCCGAGGACAGGGCTGCCGCGCGGGCGGAAATGGGCGAGGTGCTCGGCCGGCTACTGGATGGACTTTCTCATAACTGAAGCGCGCAGGAACCGGCTCTCAGGAGGGGTCGTACCACTGCTCGTCTTCCGGCAGCAGGCTGGCGGCCTGGTCCGGGCCCCAGCTGCCCCTGGCGTACGGGTGGACCGGGACCACGTCTCCGACGACCGGGTCGATGACCCGCCAGGCCGCCTCGACCGTGTCCTGCGCGGCGAATAGCCAGCGTTCCCCGTTCAGGGCCGCGCCGATCAGCCGGTCGTAGGGGCGCATGTCCGCGCCGGGATGCTCGGCGAACGTGAGCTCCTGCGGCTCCGGTTCCCAGCCCGCGCCCGGCTTCTTCCCGGCCAGCGTGAGCGTCACCTTGTTGTCCGGGTTGATCCGGAACCGCAGCGTGTTGCCGACGGTCTCGGTCAGCTGGAAGGCGTTATAGGGCGGCCGGCGGAACTTGACGCTCACCTCCGTCGCGGTGACCGGGAGGCACTTGCCCGCCCGGATCAGGATCGGCACCCCGTCCCAGCGCCAGGAATCCGCGGCGAGGCGGATCGCGGCGTACGTCTCGGTCGTCGAGCCCGGCCGCACCCCGGCCACGTCGAGGTAACCCTGGTACTGGCCGCGGACCGTCGTTTCCGGCGTCAGCGGCCGTAGCGCGCCGATCAGCTGCGACTTGGCCGCGCGCCAGGAGTCGAGGCCGGTTCCGTCCGGCGGTTCGGCCAGGACGGTGGCGAGCACCTGGAGCATGTGGTTCTGGATGACGTCCTTGATCGCGCCGGTCTTGTCGTAGAAGGCGCCCCGGTCGGCGACGTCGAACGCCTCGGCCATCGTGATCTGGATGCTCTGCACGTGGGTGCGGTTCAGCAGCGGTTCGAGGATCGAGTTCGCGAAACGCACGAACATCAGGCTCTCCACCGGCTCGAGCCCCAGCCAGTGGTCGACCCGGTAGATGGAGTCCTCGGGGAAGTGCGCGTGCATGGTGGCGTTGAGCTGCTGGGCACTGGCCAGGTCATTGCCGAACGGCTTCTCCACCATGACCCGGTTCCCGTCGGCGCGGCCGGCGACGGCGATGCCGTCCGCGATGCGGCCGAACAGCGCGGGCGGCACCTCCAGGTAGAACAGCACCCGCTTGGCGTCGCCGATCAGCTCCGACATGGCCGCGTACGTGGCCGGGTCGCCGAGGTCGCCGTCGACGTAGCGGAGCAGACCGAGCAGCTTCGTGGCGGCCGGCGATGCCGGGTCCATGTTGTTGAGCGTGAGCGAGCTCGTCGCGTAGGTCCTGAACTGGTCCAGGCCCCAGCCGCTCTTCGCCACGCCGATCACCGGGACGTCAAGGACGCCGCGCGTCCCAGCGCCGCGTGGCGCACCGCCGCGTTCGCCGGCTGTTAACCGGCGATGAGATCGGCCTCGATCACGAACAGCCGTGGCACTTGTGCCAGCGCCTCGTCAATCGTCCGGGCCGAGCACGCCCAGATGGCTGACCGCCCCGAGGAATTCCGGGAACTCCAGTGCTCTCGTATCCGCCCAGAGTGTTTTCAGCGGGTCGCGGCATGTTTATCGCGGTAGCGTGTGGCGACGTGGACCTTATGCCCTCTGTTGCCGTGATGCCCGACGTCGTTACTCCCGAACTCGCCGCCGCCGCGCTAGCCAGTGACGCGATGATCGCCGCGCTCCGGCTGGCGTCATGGATAGGCAGCAGGGCGCCGGTGACACCACGAGGATGGCTCAGTCCTGGCCCGGCGCTTGAGGCGTGCGCCGCGCTCGGTATCGAGCTGCCGCCGGGAAAGGTCCGGCTACGGAGCATGGGGGACGTGCCTTCGCTCGCACGCGCCTGGGAGACCGCGGTCGCGGCCGGGCTGATCCTGGTCAATCCCAGCAATGCGCGCGGGATCGGTTTCCGCCTCGTCGAAGCGGACCCGAGCCTGGACATGGACACGGCCGTGCTCACCGCCTGGCTGCGCGCGATCGCGGCGCCGCTCGTGCTGCCGGACTACGAGTGCGCGCAGTGGCTGGCCGCGGTCACGGTGCTCGCGGCCGCCGGCGACGAGGGCTTCACGGCGGCGCAGGTGCGGGACGCGGTGTTCGCCGCGGGCGAGGAGAGGGATGCCGGCGCGCGGACCGATGAGTGGCTCGAGGACTGGGCCTGGTTCGGCGCCGTGACCGGGCGCGGTTTTTCCGGGGGAGAGCTAGCCGTGGGTGGCCTTCCCGCCGGCGGGCTCGCGGTCGATGATCTCCTGGCTGGCGGCAGGTACGACGTCACGCCGCTCGGCCGGCTGTTCGCGGACACGGTGACCGGGACGCTCGCGCCCGCGCCCGACCAAGACGCGGCCGCCGTCATCGAGGGTCTGGGCTCGCTGCCGGTCAGCCTCACCGTCCGGTTCCTCACGCAGTGGCTCGCGGCCCGCACCACGGCCGACGCCGCCGGCGAGCTGATCGACTTCGCGGCGGCGGCGACGCCGTATCAGCGCGCGACCGCGATCGACCTCGCCGCCGAACTCGGTCCGGACGCGGCGCCCGCGTGGCGAGAACGCGCGGACCTGCCCGGCTACGGTGCTTACGTGCGCGAGTGGCTGGTCGATCAGGGTGAGCCCGTGGCCGGCGTTCCCGGCGATCAGGCGTGGATGGCGGCCGAGATGTTCGCGCTCGCCCTGCTTGAGCAGCCGCCACCGTGGATCACGGTGGCGCGGAAGACCCCCTGGGCGATGGAGGAGGCGTTCGGCACGTCGGACGCGGTGACCGTGCTTTCTGAGTCGGCACACCCGGACGCGGCGCGGCTTATCGGCATCGTTCAGGAGGCGAAGGTGCAGGACCAGTGAGCACGCAGTCGCCTACGCCGGGGGCCGCGGCCGGAGTACCGTTTCCCGTCATGGACCTCAAGCCCGCAGTCGTCACGCCCGAGCTCGCGTCGGCCGCGCTCGCC
>DASXDG010000409.1:0-11161 GCA_036490795.1 Streptosporangiaceae bacterium | reverse complement strand
GCGAGCAGCTCGAGAAGGTGGACGGCTTGACGGCGCAGGGTCACTCCACTGCCGGGGCGGTTACGCAGCAAGAGCAGCCAGAAGATGCCGAACGCCCGCCGGTAGAACAGCACGCGCGCTGACTCAGCGGCGGTGGGCTCGAAGCGGTCCAGCAAGGTCCCGGCTTCGAGGCCGGCTTCGTCCCAGAAGCCGATGTGCTCGGTCAGCGCCGCGAGCTCGAAGGCTCTGTCGTTGCGACCAGAATCCTCGAAATCCACGAGCCGCACGCGGGTGCCGTCCCACAGGAAGTTCGCGAGGGAGCTGTCTCCCTGGCCGAAAACGGGGGTGAGCGGTTCGGTGGGATCGGCTGCCTGGCCTAGCCAGTTCTGTGCGGCCGCGAAAGCGACCCGGATAGTCGGATCGTCGTGCGGCGCCAAGGGCTGGGACGCCAGCGACCGCATCTGGTTAGCCATTCCCTTGGCGAGCCACGGGTGCGGCGGGACGCGGTCAAGCGTGCCCGGTGGCACGCATGTGTGCAGGCGTCCGACCGCGTCCGTGATCGCGTTCAGGTGGTAAGGCAGGATCGACTGACCCGCCAAAGGTTCGCCGGGCACACGCGTCATCTGGATGACTGGTGGGCTGGCATCGAGGTATGCCGCGAGGGGCGCGGGCGCCAGCCCGGGAGCGAATTCGGCGAGCAGGTTCAGCGCCCGCCATTCCCGCTGTTGTCCGCCGAGGTTAGGAGTGCGGAAACGTTTCACCACATGGCCATCCACCAACTCGATCACGTGTGTCGAGTGCTGTGTCATGACGTATGAACCAGGCTCCACATCATCCGGGCCACGCTCACCCGGTGCGGCGTGGCCGTGCCTAGCAGGTAAACAGCCTATCCCGGCCCGCCGTGACGGTATGTAGGTTCTGACAACTAAAGCAGCCTGAGCAGGCGGTCGGCGCCGGCCTCTCGATCGCGTGCGTCGAGCGGCCCGTCATGCCGGTACCAGCGCCTTCGTGATCGAGGCGACGTACGCTTCGACGTCGTCGGGCGCCGCGTCCACCCGGTGCAGCGCGGCCGTGCCCAGATAGATGGCGTAGCTGGCCGCGGCGTGATGGCGCGCCTGTTCCCGGGGCAGCCCCATTTCCGCGAATGTCTCGGCCATGACGTCGAGGCGGCGACGGGTTACCCGTTCGGCAGCCGCGCGGACGGCTGGCTCGCCGGATTCGGTCAGCAGCCGCAGCGCTAGATCGGCGCTGGCCGGCGCCGCGAAGGCGTGCCGGATCAGGAACCTGAGTCGTTCGGCCGGGTCGGCGATCCCGGCCAGCAGCGTGATCACCTGCTCGGTCTGCACGCGTTCCCAGCGTTCCAGCGCGGCTTCGAGCAGTGCTCGCCGGTCCTCGAACAGCCAGTAGAAGCTGGACTTCGACGCCCCGAGCCGCGCGGCCACCGGCTCCACGGCAACCGCGCTCACGCCGCCTTCGGTCAGCGCGTGCAGCGCGGCGGCTGCCCAGTCGTCGCGGCTGAGGCGAGCGGTTCTTGGCATTTGGCCCCTTTCTGTACGCTGCCGTACAGTATAGTTCTGTACGCAACCGTACAGAACGGAGGGCGAACGATGGACTGGATCCTGGACAGGGTGCTTCCTCGCTATCAGTTCCGCACCCGCTATACGAGGACGATCGCCGCGCCGCCCGAAGCGGTGTGGGCCGCGGCGTTCGCGGTCACCGCCGAGGACCTCCCGGTGACCCGGCTGCTGATGAAGGTGCGTTCAGCCGGACGCTCGCGGATGACCGGACCGCTGCTGAAGACGATGTCCATGCCTGTGCTCGGTCGTAGCGATGGGCAGGAGATCGTGCTGGGCGAGGTCGCGAAGTTCTGGCAGCCTCGGCCCACCCGCCGGGCGAGTGACCCGGCGGCCTTCGCGGCGTTCGCCGAACCAGGCTGGGCCAAGGGGGCGCTCAGCCTGCAGCTCACGCCGACCGCAATAGGCACCCAGCTGGCCGCGGAGACCAGGGTCGAGGCGACGGACGAACGGAGCCGCCGGCTGTTCCGCGCTTACTGGGCGTTCATCCGGCTCGGCGGGGCGGGCTTGATCCGCCTGGAACTGCTAGGCGCCATCGCCAGGCGCGCGGAGGGAGGTCCCGGACTCACCCCTGGCTGACCGCCGGCAGCATGGCCGCGGCGACGAGGTCGAACGAGCGGAGCCGGTCGGCGGGATCGAAGACCATCGTGGTGAGCATCAGCTCGTCCGCCTCCGTGTGCGCCAGCAGCTCCGCCAGCCCATCGCGCACGGTCTGCGGTGAGCCGATGAGCTGCGACCCTTGCCGGTCGGTGATCATCGCGCGGTCCAGGTCGGTGTACTCATACGCGGCTGCCTCTTCTGGTGACGGCATTGTCCCCGGCTGGCCCGCCCGCAACCGCAGGAAAGACAGCGCGGAAGGGCCGGCCAGCCACTGTGCCCGCTCGTCCGTCTCCGCGCAGATGACCCCGGCGGCCACCATCGCGTACGGCCGCTCCAGCGTCGCGGACGGCCGGAACATGTCCCGGTAGAGCGCGAGGGCGGGCAGCGTGTTCGCGGGCATGAAGTGGTGCGCGAACGCGAACGGCAGCCCCAGTACCGCGGCCACCTGCGCGCTGTAGCCGCTGGACCCGAGCAGCCACATGGCGGGTATGTTGTCCTGGCCGGGGACCGCGCGGACCGTCGCGAACGGATGACCGGCCGGCCACTGGCCGGAGAAGAAGCCGATCAGATCGGTCAGCTGCTCAGGGAAGTCGTCCGGCCCTCGGTGGCCAAGCGCCCTGGCGGTGGCCTGGTCCGTGCCCGGCGCGCGCCCGATGCCGAGGTCGATCCGGCCCGGGTGCAACGCCTCGAGCATGCCGAACTGCTCGGCCACCACCAGCGAGGCATGGTTCGGCAGCATCACGCCGCCAGACCCCACCCGGATGTCCGACGTCGCGGCCGCGATCTGCCCGATCAGCACCGGCGGCGAGGAGCTGGCGATGCCCGGCATGTTGTGGTGCTCGGCGACCCAGAAACGCCGGAACCCGAGCCGTTCGACGTGCCGGGCCAGCTCGATCGTCGCGCGGAGGGCGTCGCCTGGGCTGCTGCCGGTCGGTACCGGGGCCAGGTCCAGGACGGAAAACGGGACATCAACAGGGAGATCGCTCACGACACGTGGCAACAGCGGCGCGCCGCACCTTCTTCCGTGCGCAATGATGATGTAGCAACGGACTGAGCGCGATGAACGAACCGGAGCGGCTCGCCCGCCTCGTCGAGGCCGACTTGAGCTAACCCGGCAGTCAGCTAGTCAACGGTCAGCGGCAGCGACCGCGGCCCCCGGATCTGCCCGCCGGACCACACGACCGCGTCCGGGTCGGTGAGCCGGAACGACGGGTACCGAGCCAGCCACTCCTCCAGCGCGACCCGCAGTTCCATCCGGGCCAGGTTGGAGCCAAGGCAACGGTGCCGGCCGAGACCGAATGCGGCATGCCGGTTCTCGGCCCGGTCAATCAGCACCTGGCCGGCATCGGCGAATACAGCCGGATCCCGGTTTGCGGCGGGGAACGGCAGCAGCAGCCAGTCGCCCTCCTTCAGGGACTGACCGGCGAACGAACAGTCCTTCGCGACCAACCGCGCCATCGTCACCGGCGCGTACGCACGCAGGAACTCCTCCGTCGCCGTATCCATCAGCGCCGGCTCGCCGACCAGCCGGCGCAGGTCGTCCTGGTGCGACGCCAGGTGCCACAGCGCGGCCCCGATCGCGGACCAGGTCGTATCGATGCCGGCGATCATCAGCAGCACCATCGTGCCGCGGATGTGCTCGATGCTGAGCGTGGTGCCGCCGATCCGCGCCTCGCACAGGAACGAGGTGAGGTCGTCCCTTGGCCGCGCGCGATGGTCCTCGATCTGGGCGGTCATGTACTCGTCCATCTCCTCGAGCACATGGTCGCGCTCGTCCGGAGTCTGGTCGACGTCTTCCATCACGCGGCGGATGAACGACCGGAACAGGTCGGCGTCCGACTGCGGGAAGCCGAGGAACCGGACGATGACCCGTACCGGGATGTGCTGCGCGTACTCCAGCGACGCGTCGAACGAGGCCGTGCCGTCGACGGCGTCGAGCAGTTCCCGGCACAGCGAGCGGGTGAAGGGTTCCAGCGCGGCGATCGTCTTGGGCGCGAACGCGGGGATCAGCATCCGCCGGACGATCGCGTGGAACGGCGGGTCGGAGGTGATCGGCGGCGCCACCCCGATCGGGGCCGGCGCGGCATCGGGACCCGGCCGCCGGTCGGTCACCACGACCGCGCGCGAGGTGAACCTGTCGTGGTCGTACGCGACCTCCGACACGAGCTCGTGCGTGACCGGCAGCCAGGTGCCGCCGTACCGGGGGCTGTGCGCGACCGGGCACCGCTGCCGCAGGTCGTCCCAGATCGGGAACGGGTCGGCGATCCACGCGGCGTCGGTGTGGTCGAAGTCGGTGGCCCAGTCGGTCACCGGGGGATGCCGGTCAGCCACGGGAGACCTCCACTGCGTGTTCCGGGCAGTTGGCCGCCGCCCTGCGCGCCGCCTCCTCCAGCGAAGCGGGCACCTCGCCGGTGCCAGCCGCCGACGAAATACCCAGGTCGTCGAGCTCGAAGAGGTCAGGCGCGATGCTGTAACAGCGATTGTGCCCCTGGCATTTGTCCTGGTCCACCCGTACTCGCAACGACATCAGCAGCAGCCTCCGCCCGTGACACCCGGTCCGCGTTCCGGCGCGCACGCCGCGCACGCCGCGCACGCCGGGGACGGCACGTCGCACGCGCAGCCCGGGTACCGGTCGTCCCGCCAGGTGCCGCTCCCGTACTTGCCGGTAACACCAGCCATGACCTGACGATAGCTCGCCGGTTACAGCTCGGGGAAGGTCCTGTCCTCGACCTGTTCGGAGAGCAGCGCGGGCGGGCCGATGATGGCCCTGTCCGGCTCGCCGATCACGTCCTGGTCCTTCTCCGGATAATCGAACAGGCTGAGCACGTGCCGCATCGCCTGCAGCCTGGCCCGCTTCTTGTCGTTGCTCTTCACCACGGTCCACGGGCACTCGGCGGTGTCCGTGTAGTGGAACATCGCCTCCTTGGCCTCGGTGTAGTCGTCCCACTTGTCCAGCGACTGAATGTCCATCGGGCTGAGCTTCCACTGCCGGACCGGATCGACCCGGCGGATGACGAAGCGGGTCCGCTGTTCTGACTGAGTCACCGAGAACCAGAATTTGACCAGGTGCAGCCCGGACCGAACGAACATCCGCTCAAGCTGGGGGGTCTCCCGCATGAACTCGAGGTACTCCTCCGGCGTGCAGAACCCCATCACCAGCTCCACCCCGGCCCGGTTATACCAGGACCGGTCGAACAGGACGATCTCACCGGCGGCCGGCAGGTGCGGGACATACCGCTGGAAGTACCACTGAGTGGTCTCCCGCTCGGACGGCTTGGTGAGCGCGACCGTGCGTGCGTACCGGGGATTCAGATGCTCCATGAACCGCTTGATCGTGCCGCCCTTGCCCGCGGCGTCCCGCCCCTCGAACGCGATCACGATGCGCTGCCCGGTGTCCTGCACCCAGTTCTGCAGCTTGATCAGTTCGATCTGGAGCTGGCGCTTGCGGTGCTCGTACTCCGGCCGTGGCATCCGCTCGGTATACGGGTAGTCCTCCCGCCAGGTGTCGACTTCCGTGCCGTCTGGCCAGAGCAGGATGGGATCGTCGTCCTCGTCTTCGACGACGTCTAGGCCTGCTAGCAGGGCCTTGTCCTCCGGATCATCCGAATACGGCGACGGCAGAGAGCGGATCGTTTCGCTGGTCACCACACCAATACAGCACATCCCTCACCGCGGGTCACCGGCGGGTCGGTTAACTTTGATAAAGCTTTTTTGAGTAGTTCTCCAGCGCGTAGTAGTCATCCAGTTCTTCCAGACTTTCCGGGACGGTCTGGAGTTCCCGGACCAGGACGGCGTGCCGGGGGAGCACCTCGGGCTGCCACGTCTCCGGCTTCCACAGCTCAGAACGCAAGAATGACTTCGCGCAGTGGAAGAAGATCTGATCGATGTCCACGACCAGCGCGAGGATGGGCTTGTGCCCGCGCACGGTCAGGTCTTCGAAGAACGGCGCGTCCCGTAGCAGCTTGGCCCGTCCGTTGATGCGCAGCGTCTCGGTCCGGCCCGGGATCAGCGAGAGCACCCCGACGTGCGGGTTGGCCAAGATGTTGAGGTACCCGTCCGCCCGCTTGTTGCCCGGCCGTTCGGCGATCGCGATCGTGGCGTCGTCCAGCACGTGGATCAGGTGCCCGGCCGGATCCCCCTTCGGGGAGGCATCGCAGTTGCCGTTCGCGTCCGACGTGGCGATCACGCAGAACGGCGACGCGGCCAGCCACCGCCGGTCGATCTCGTGCAGCCGCGCCCGCTCCTTGGTAACCGCCCGCCCCGTAGGCTCCCCGAGCAGTTCGCGGAGCTCTTCTGTCGTCTTGATCTCCATATGGCTATTGTCCCAGCCAAATGCGGGCTTGCCGAATCTTATTAGCCGACGCCGGCCCGGCGGCCGGCACCGACGGCGGCCCGGCGGCCGGCACCGTGGCCGGCACCGTGGCCGGCCCGGACAAAACAGCCCAAAATGCTTGCCCGGCTGGGCTGTTTCATGATCGTGCGCGTGGCGTTCCGGAAACCAGGAACGCCACGCGCACAATGATCCAGCTAGGTCCGGACCGGACCCCGGCAGCCCGTAACGGGCGGGCAGAACGATCCTCTCTTTCATAACTGGCCGTGGTGCTTGTGCTAAGACCCGTGTCTAGGTGCAGGCGGTGCCGTTCACGGTGAACGCGGTGGGCACGGCGTCGCTGGCGGACCAGGTGCCCTGGAACCCGAGCGAGGTCGTCCCCCCGTTCGCCGCGATGGTGGAGTTGTAGCTCTCGTTGGTGATCGACACGTTCGCGCCGCTCTGGGTGGCCACCCCGTTCCACGCGTCGGTGATCTTCTCGTCACCGGGGAAGGTGAAGGCTAGCGTCCAGCCGTTGATGGCGGTCGAGGCGTTGTTGGTTAGCACGATGTTCGCGGTGAAGCCGCCGGTCCAGTCGTCCGGCGTGTAACTGACTGCGCAGGAGCGTCCTGAGGAGGTTGAACCCACCGTCCAGGTGAACGGTGCCGACCCGGACGCGCCGGTGGTATCCGTGGCGGTCACCGTCACCGATGAGGTCCCGGCCGTCGTCGGCGTACCCGAGATCAGGCCGGTCGAGGAGCCGATCGACAGCCCGGCCGGCAGGCCTGTGGCGCGATAGCTGAGCGTCTGCCCAGATGCCGAGTCGGACGCGTGGACCTGCAGCGACACCGCGGTTCCCGCGGTCGTGCTCTGGTTGCCCGGGTTGGTCACGGTGACGGTGTTGCCGGTCGTGGTGCCGCTGCTGCCGACCACATAGGTCTCCAGCGAACGGGCCGGGATCGTCGAGCTGAACGCACCGCCACTCACCGAGGTGGTGGCCTGCGCCGCCACGTCGCTCGAGGAGTTGGTCAGGTACGGCGTCACCGTCGCCCCGTTCGCGGTGCTGGTGCCCGACAGCGAGTAGGTGACGGAGTCGGTGGCCGAACCGGTGTTGAGCACCACGACGGAGATCGTGCCGTTGGTGTTCTTGAACGCGTCCATGGTGAGGTTGCCGTCGGAGGTGGAGGCGCCGATGCGGACCGCTCCAGGCCGTACGAAATCACTGAAGTTGCCAAACGCCCAGAGCCGGCCCGACGGAGTCACGGTCGACCCGTTGATCTGGATCAGGCCCTCGTTGTCGCCGTTCTCCGACGGTGTCGTCGAGCCCCACCAGTACAGGAATGCGTTCAGGTTCGCGGAGTCCAGGCCGGCGAAGATGTGCTGGGCCCAGGTGAGGCCGGCGGCGTCGGTGCCGTCGTCCCAGGCGGGATCCCACGTCTCGAACGTGGACCACTCGGTCTCCCACGCGGGCTTGGACCAGCCGGACAGCGGTGTGGTGGGCGCCTGGGTGTACCCGTGGCTGGTAAAGACCGCCGTATCGGCGCTGGCGGTCGGGTCCGCCTCGATCGCGGCCGCGTACTGCTGGGCATAGTCCCAGCCTTCGGTCGCGCAGCAGTCGACGCTGGTGCCCGTGCCGGCCATCGTCGGGCCGAGCACGTCGAGGAACTGGGCCGTCTGCGCCGGGGTGATCTGCATGCTGTCGTAGCTGGTGGACAGGTTGGCCTCGTTCTCAGGGCCGACGTAAGTGAGCGGATCGCCTGCGGCGGCGTAATCCGCCGCGTACTGCTTGAGGTAGTTGGCGTAGGCCTGCTCCCAGTTGCCGCCGCTGCAGGTGGCGCCGGACATGCCGCAGACCGCGCCGCCGTTGTCCGTCTCGTCGTTGGTCTTCATGAACGCCGGCGCGGACCACGCGTCGGCGAACACGTTCGTGACGCCGAAACGTGTTTTGATCTGCTGGGCGAACCAGAGCTGACCCATGTCCTGGTTGATGGACGCGAGCGACACGTAACTCGGTGTCGCGGACGGGGAGGATGGTGCCGCCGGCTCGATAGTATCGCCGGAATCCGCGCTGATCTCGTTCCGCAAGATGGTGAGGCCGGCTCCGCCGGACGTGCCGTACAGCAGGTTCAGCGCCTGAGTCTGCACGGCCGACGACGAGCTCAGCACGGTCGCTGCCTCGCCGAACGCCTCCGAGGCGCCGAAGCCGGTGATCGTCTGGAACGTCGTGCCGCCGTTGATGGTCGCGGTAGAGGCCGCGAACGCGGGTACGGCCGACCCGGCGACCGCTATCGTTCCTGCCGTGAGGGCGGCCCCCGCAGCCACCGCCACGACATGGATGAGTCGAATCCTGCCAGGCATTACGTGTTCCCTTCTGTCCGCGAGGTGTTCGTAAGGCAAGGCAGACGTTACGACGGGTAGCGAAACTCACAAGGTCCTGAGAATCGAAAGTTTCCGAAAGTTTTTGGCATGCTCGCTGGCGCAGGTCCATGCTGGTGCCGCACCGCACCGCCAGCATGCCGTGGTGTAAATTTCACCGGCCTCGGGTTCAGGCGGCGCAGGCTGTCCCGTTCACCGCGAACGTCGTGGGAGCGGAGTCGCTAGCGGTGAAGGTGCCGGTGAAGCCGATCGTCACCGTGCCGGACGGGGCGATGGCGGCGTTGTATGACTCGGCGGTGGCGGTGACCTGCTCGCCGGACTGGGTGTAGCTGGCGTTCCATAGCGAGCTGATCTTCTGGTCACCGGGGAAGGTCCAGGTCAGCGTCCACGAGCTGATCGCCGACGAGCCGGTGTTGGTCAGCACGATCTGGGCCTGGAAGCCGCCTGCCCAGCTGTTCGTCACCGTGTACGCGGCGGAGCAGGAAAAGGCAGCGGCAGACGGGGAGCCCGTCGGCGACGGGGTGCCGGTGACGGCACCGGGCAGCGGGAACTGGATCGAGGCCAGCAGCGACTGCTTCGCCGCGGATACCGGCGTCGGATCGTAGCTGCCGTCCAGCAGGTTGTACGGATCCTCGCCGTTGAGCGCCCAGTAGGTCCACCCCATCCAGTGGTTGCCAGCCAGGTAGGAGACCAGCGAGCTGAACCACTGTCCCTGCGAGCCGGCCGCCGTGCTCGACACATCCGCGGCCGTGTTGTCGGTGCCGAACTCTCCCACCCACACCGGTGCCGTGCCCTGGCTGTACAGATAGCCCCAGTTGGCGTTCCACACCGCATCCAGCGAGGCCGCGGTGGTCGAGGAGTTGAACCATGTCTGCTGGAACAGGCTCGGCCCGTAGTCGTGCGCTGAGTACACCACGTGGCCCGGTGCGGACAGCGTGACCGGGTACTGGCCGGCCAGGGCCAGGTCGCCGCCCCACCAGGTGGAGTTCACCCCGCCGGACGCCGTCGGGTTCTCACCGATGCCCTCGCAGAAGATCAGCGCGCCCGGGTCGACCGCGAGGATCGCGTTCCCGGCCTGTTCGTAGGCCAGGCGCACGTCCGTGGCCGGGTCGCCGGTACCCCAGGTCGCACCTTGCGCGTACGTGTCGCCGGCCGGGGTGTGCGGTTCGTTGCGCAGGTCGAAGCCGATGACGGTCGGGTTGCCCGCGTAGCGCTTGGCGAGCGTCACCCAGTCATTCACCCAGGCCGAGGATGGGTACGCGGACGTGTACCACAGGCCGTCCTGCTCCGCGGATTCCCCGGCCTCTGACCGGTGGTCGTCCAGGATGACCTTCAGGCCGTCCTGGCCCGCGTAGGCGATGATCTTGTCCAGGATCTGCAGCGAATTCAGGCCCTTGAGGTCGGTGTTGATCGGGCCGGTGTTGTAGAAGCTGAGGTTCTGCGGCACGATCGGCGTCTCCACCATCTGGTTGGAGAACGGGATCCGGATCGTGTTATAGCCGAGGTTCTTCATGTCGTCGATGATCGCGTGGTAGTCCTGCGCCCACAGTCCGTGCGCTATCTCGTCCGGCGTCTCGAAGCCGTACCAGTTCACGCCCGCTATGCGCACCGGGTTGCCGCTCGAGTCGAGGATCTGATTGCCGCTGGTGTGCCAGTAGCCGGCGCCGGCCCCGGACGCGGCGGGTGCCGCGAGTCCCGTGGGAGCGGCGTGGATCGCCGGGCCAGTGGCGGCCAGCCATCCGGTCCCGAGGATGACGGAAGCGCCGGCAGCTAGGACCGGCGCGAGGAACCGTGAACGCATCGTGCCTCCATAACGGACAGTGGTGACACGACGCTAGAACCGGACGCTGCGCTGTCAACAGCGGTACCTGGCCACCCGCGGATACACCGTCGGCTCCGCTGAAAATTGCATTTCCGCGGGCCCCGGGCGCCGCGCAAGTTATGAAACTTTCCTGGCCGCACGGCGGATCTCCCCCGGCAGGACGCGTATGGCCCGCACTCGCCTGTACAGCTCACCTGGTCCTGCTTATGTTCGCGGCACAGCACTTATCCGCGCGGTAAGGAGATTTGCATGAAACTACGTGCGAGGCGATCCCCGTGGCGAGGAGGCAAGCGGCGATTGCACCGCCGCGTCGCCCTCCTCGCTTCGGTTGTGCTCGCGGGAGGAAGCCTGAGCCTGGCAGCCGTGGCTGTGCCGCCGGCGGCGCAGGCCGCGGCGTCGTCGTGTTCGGCGGCGTATTCGGTGTCGACGGACTGGGGCAGCGGGTTCACGGCCGCGGTCACGGTGACCGATAACGGGACCGCGGCGATCACCGGGTGGACG
>DASXDG010000408.1:0-23276 GCA_036490795.1 Streptosporangiaceae bacterium | reverse complement strand
GGTCACCGGGGCGTGGCTGAGCGCCGCGAGCGGCACTGAGTCGGCCGGTCACCTCATGTCGGTCACCGATGCGGTCAGTGCGCGGCTTGCCGAGCTCCAGCTGACGCTGGGGGAGGGCCCCTCGTCGGATGCCGCTGCCGACGGCGGTCCGGTGCTGGTTTCCGATGTGGGCGAGGCGAAAACCGATCGGCGCTGGCCGGTCTTCGCCCCGGCGGCCCGGGAGGCCGGGGCGGCCGCTATCTTCGCGTTCCCGCTATGGATAGGGGCGATCCGGGCTGGTGTCATGGGCCTGTACCGGAACCGGCCGGGACCGCTGAGCGACATGCAACTGGGCGATGCGCTGGTCGTCGCCGATACCGCGGCTCTGCTGCTGATTTCCGCAGATCAGGCGATCGAGGTCAGGACCGGATCTGGGCCGGGCGGGCAGCCTGCCGATCTGGCCGGGCATCGCGCTGAGATCGACCAGGCCACGGGGATGCTCACCGAGCAACTGGGTGTCGGCATCACGGAAGCTTTTATCAGACTTCGGGCCTACGCTTATGCTAATGACCGGCCCCTGGCCGATCTGGCCCGCGATATCGTGGCGCGCCGGCTGCGGCTGGGACCCGGCCCGGGCTCGCTCGAGGATGGCCGGGCGTGACCGGGACTTCGCATCCGCGACCGCCTCGCTGTCAACTCATCCGGCGGGTCATGCCGCCTTCCCACAGAGAGGAGCGGGAATGGACGGGGAACTGCTTTCGGATACGTTCGTCGAGCTGACGGACACGATGGTCGCAGGTTTCGACGTGATTGACTTCTTGCACGTGCTGACTGACCGCAGCGTGCAACTGCTGGATGTCGAGGCTGCCGGACTGCTGCTCGCTGACCCGCGCGGAGACCTCCGCGTGGTGGCCGCCTCCAGCGAAGCCGCCCGGCTGATCGAGCTGTTCCAGCTGCAGAACGACCAGGGTCCCTGCCTGGATTGCTACCGGTCCGGGCAGCCCGTCCAGGCCGCGGACCTGGCCGCGGAGGCGGGGCGCTGGCCGCGGTTCGCGTCCACCGCCAGGGAGGCGGGGTTCAACGCTGTGCAGGCCCTGCCGATGCGGCTGCGTGAGCAGGTCATCGGCGCGCTGAACCTTTTCCGGGCCGGCCCGGGAACCTTTGCCGCCGCGGATGTGCGGATCGGGCAGGCCCTTGCCGATGTGGCCACGATCGGCTTGCTGCACGAGCGTGGCATGCGCCGCAGCGAGATCCTCAACGAGCAGTTGCAGACCGCGCTGAATAGCCGGGTCGTCATCGAGCAGGCCAAGGGGAAACTTGCCGAGCGCCTTGGCGTGGACATGGATCAGGCATTCAGCCTGCTACGAGACTTCGCCAGAGCCCGCAACCACCGCCTGTCCGAGCTGGCCCGCGCGCTCGTCGACGGCACTGAGAGCCTCACCGACCTGAGCCGCTAGGAGTCCGCGGGCAGGCGATTCGCCGCGCCTGGTCCGGGGAGGGCAATCGCGATCGTAAGCCGCCCGTGTTAGCGTGAAGTGCCGCTCCGGACCCCGGTGGCCGATGGCGCTCGCATACCGCGCCGCCGCCGAGATGGTTGGAGTTCCCGATGCGCACAACGGGTAACGTGCGCAGACCTCGTGTCTGTGCCACAGCCGCCACAGCGGCCACAGCGGCCACAGCGGCCACAGTTCGCCACCGCGATACCGACATCTACCGCCGGTACGCCGTGGGGCAGTACCGGCAGGCACTGTCCGGCGCCCTCCCGTACCTCCAGGCCAGCCGGCTGCCAGGGCGATTCCGCCCGCGTGACATCGCAGCCGCGGTACGCGCGGCGCGGCGCAGGCTCACCGCCGTACCGGCCGCTGTCGTCGGAAACGACCACCTGACAAGCCAGAAAGCAGGAGAAAAGTGACGCGGACACTCAGGAACGTCACGGCAATTACCGCGGCGACCGCGGCGACCGCGCTCGGCCTTATGGCGCTCAGGTCAGTGCCGGATGTGCGGCGCTACCTGGCGATGAGGAGAATGTGACCGCGAGGTAAGACGGCTCGGCCGGACGGCTCCGCTACCGGGACGCACATGCATCCTCGGCTCAAGCCGCCCTGGACAGTCGCTAGGCAGTAGCGGGTAGCGAGAGGATCGTGCGCGCTCGCACTGTGACCGCACTGGCATAGTATGTCCGGCTGCTCGTCGTGCGAGGGTGTCGTCATGAGGTTGCCTTTCTGGCATCACGCTCATCGGCCGCATGCCCAGCCGCGAACAGGGCGACGATCTCGCCGACGGCCGGCTCTCTGGTCCCTGGCTCGGGTACCGGCAGGTGGGCCTGGATCTGGTAGCGGTTGCGGCGACCGTCCTTGTGCGTGATCACGTAGCCGGCCGCGGTCAGGTCTGCGATGATGCCATGGGCGCGGCGCTCGGTGATGCCCAGGCTGGCCGCGATGTCACGCAATCTCGCGCCCGGGTCGTGCGCGATGTGCAGCAAAACCCGGGCGTGGTTGGTAAGGAATCCCCAGTCCGCCACGAGATTATCGTACAACCATTTCCCGAAACATATTGCTTGTTTTGGATTGCGACCATTGGACGGGCCAGGGGGCCGGGCTAGGCCGCGCCCGGCGGAGATCGCCGCATGATCTTGCGCAGCGGCATCATGGCCGTGCGCCACCGATTGGACGCGGCGGATCCGTGTGCGTGGCCGTTAGCGGAAGCGGAGTCCGCTGGCATAGGCGGGGCGGCGTCCTGAGCCGATGGGCGCGGCCAGGGGGCGCTGGGATACGGCATGGGCGGAACGGCGCCGTCGGCGGGGGTGGTATCCGGATCCGGATGGGACTCGGCAGGCTCGGACATAAGAGTCCTTTCGCGAGCACTAAGCGCGTCGCGTCGCCCTCGGCGACGGTCGCAATCAGATACTAGCAAATATTTTCCGGAATTGGGTAACTGGTCAGGGTCCGGTCACCGGGCGAGCGCGGCGTTCAGGTGGCGGCCCTGCTGCAGCACGGAGATCATCGCCAGGGTCGACTCCGCACCCTGGTTGCGGCTGCGGCGGGTACGGCCGAGGGCATCGCTGCATCCGCCCGTTCGCTCATCGAGCATGGGAATCCCGGCGTCGTTGTCACCGAGCAGCCACGTCACGCTCATTTCCACGCCGGTCAGCCACGTGCTATCGCCGGTCGCGGCCGCCGCCCGCGTGCAGGCGTCCGCGAGCGCCGCCACCTGGCTGGGTTGCTGGTCGTATCCGGGGCGTTCCTCGCCACGCTGCCAGCCTCCGGCCGGAACCACGGACAGGTGGCCGTTGCGGGTCTCGCCTTCCAGCAGCCAGCTGAGCATGTGCAGGCCATTGTGCAGCAGCTGATCACGGCCGAGTTTCTGGCCGGCCACGATGACGGCCTCGGCGATGGCCCCGTTCGCGTAGCTGAGCCTGGGGGCAGGCCACCGCCACGCGGCATCGGCACCCGGCTCGCCAATGACGGTTTCGGTCATGGCGAGCAGTGCCAGCGCGCCGGCATGGCCGGGCCATCGCTCGATTACCTCGGCGGCGCCGAGCGCCGCGAACGCCATGGAGTGCGGGTAAGGAGAACCCACCGCCGCGCTCGCGTCGAACATGGCGAGGGCCTGTTCGCGGATGTCCGCTGTGGGGCCCCGCGCCGCGGCGGTGCCGAGGGCCCACAAAGCGCGCCCCCAGGCATCGCGTGCTTCGGGCAGTCCGTGCCACCGGCGGTCACCGCCGAGGTGGGCGCGGAACTTCCCGTCCGCCGCCTGAGCCTGGGCGAGGAAGTAGAGATAGCGGCGGCCCAGGGTGACGATCTCGGCGGACGGTGACGGCTCGCGGCACACCACGAGCAGGCCGCGCGCGACGTCGTCGACGCGATAGCCGTATCCATGCTGGGGGATGACGCCGTCGACGCGCTCGATCACGCCGACGGTATCGGTCAGACGCTGAAGGTGCCGGAACGGGGGCGTCAGGCTCGGCGAGATCTTCATGAGAATCCGGAGGCTGGCTATAGAAGCGGCCTCGCATGCCCGTCGGCGTCCCGAGCAATGGCTGAGCGTCCGCCACGGCCTCGCGCGGGGACACACGACCACCATAGCCGAGGAACTCTAGCGGTCAGGCTTCAGATAGGTCAGCACCTTCGCACCGTTTCGGCCGGCACCCGTCCTGATTTAGGCCAGATGCCTGCCCTCAGTGGGGTTAACACCACTGTTGTTATGTGCGGATAAGGCCATGGAGGCTGTCCCGCGGGCGCTAGCGGACCAGAGCCCGCTACGATTTTTGGGCAGCAACTACAGAACAACAAGTTCTGACGCAGCCCGGTCCGCGGTATCCGGCCGGCCCGTGTCCATGCCCATGGCCATGCCCATGGCCACGCCCGCAAGGCAGGCAGCTTCTCCGGGCAGTTCGCGCCGCGGCCGCCGGCCTGCTTCGTCGTGTTAGCTCAGTGAAAGAAGATGTCTGTGTGTTAGTTGTTCCCTATGGGGCATATCAGCATTCGTGATTACGGAAAGTAACGATCACGGTCGTCGTGGTGGCGTAGTTGCCGCCGCCTATGGTGTGCTGGCCGCCCTCATGGCGGCAGCACTGGCCGCTGTATCGTTCACGCTGCCCGCACAGGCAGCCACGGCTGCACGGAACCTGCCCGGCGTTAGCCTGATCTGGGCGACGCAAACCGCGATGCGGCTCGGCTGGTCGCCATCAGCCACGGCGCAGTACTGCTCCTACCAACTCGTGCAAATGAACGGAAAGAAGGTGCGCTCGGGTTCCGGGCAGGACCTGTGCCACATGGTGACCAGCACTGGCCTGCATCCCGGCTGGCGATACAGGTTCACCATCTGGGCCTACCAGGCTGACGGCCGTAGCCAGCGAGCTACCTTGTCCGTCCTGCTGCCTACGCCCGTCCCGTTGCGCGAACGCGCCTACCAGTGGGCCGAAACCCAAGCCGGTGCCCGCTACGTCTACGGCGCCGAAGGACATGGCAGCTATGACTGTTCCGGTCTGGTCCGCACCGCGTACCAGCACGCCGGCATCTGGCTGCCGCGGACCACGGGCCAGATGCTCCAGGACTCCAGGCTCCACCGGGTGTCGTCGCCGCGCCAAGGCGACCTGGTCTTCTTCGGCGCCGGGCACGTCGAGCTGTACGACCGGCAGGACTGGTCGTTCGGTGCGGAAAGTGGTCCGGAAACTCAGCACGGCGGCTCATGGTGGTACCAATGGTGGCCAGGCAACTGGTGGCCTAGCACGTTCTACCGCGTGCAAGGTGCGGGCTGACCGCATGACCATTCAGGACTCCTCGGCCGCCTGCGCCAGCAGGCGGCCGAGCTCGGCTGGCGCGCTGATCATCGGCCAGTGCCCGGAATCGATGTCGATGAAGGCGACATCTTTACTGCGAGCCAGCTCAGGGCCCGCGCCTTGCTCGATCCATTCCCGGGCCTGGGCGGGAGTGAACTCGGGGCAGATGACCACTACCGGGATTTCATAGCGACGCACATCGGCCAGCTTGACCACGGCGCCGGTGACGCCTTCCGGCACGGGGATCGCCGCCAACGCGAAGGCCTGCTTGGCGGCTTCGTGCAGGTCAGCGGAGTCTGGTCCGTCGAACGGCTCCCAGCCAGGGAAGGGAATGGCGCCGTCCTTCACGGGCAAGCCTTCGAAGTACTCCGCACCGTCCGGAGCGGGAAAACCACCGATGAAGGCAACCTTGCCGATCTTGCCGGGACGCGCGTCGGCGGCAAGCCAGGCCAGAGTGCAGGCAGCGGAGTGTCCTACCACCATGGGCTTGCCCGCGGCCGCGTCGACGGCCGCGACCACCGCTGCCACCTGATCGGCGAGCGTCGCTGAGACGTTGCCGTCGCCCTGGCCTGGCAAGGTGACGGGCACAGCGCGATGGCCGAGGTCCTCAAGCTGGGCGGCAACGCCATCCCAGCACGATCCGTCCAGCCACAGGCCGGCTACCAGCACAATGTCCATGAGTTCTCCCTCTTCGCCACGAGACTAGACGCAGTTTGGTTGCGTCCCGACGATAGAGGTGGTTCCGGACGATCGGCTTCCTGATTAGCCGGAGAGCTTCCCGCGGCCGACTAGTCCGGCCTGCAGTGGCTCCGCTGGGTGACCTCCACCGGCCGCCCGTCGGGATCTTCCACCACGATGCGGCAACCCCAGGGCATTTCCTCATGCCCGGTCAGGACGCGCGCCCCGGTGCTGGCCAGGACGTCACTCACCAGGTCGAGCGAGGACGCGTAGAAGCCGGGGAAGCTGCTCCCGCCAGCCCGGCGTTCGGCTGGCCCCGCGGGAGTCTGCGCGGAATGGATGGCGAAATGCAGGTCGCCTAGCTCAACGGCGAAGTGCACTGGCCCGTCGTCGTGGGCCTCGTCCATCAGATCCAGGCCGATCGCCCGGTAGAACGCTGCGGTAGCCTCGGCGTCGGTTGCGAACAGATCAATCGATGCCATATCCGTCATGCGCCCATCATGTCCTTAATGCGTGCACCGCGGCCTGTCAATCGCCGCGGCCTGTCAATCGCACCTCAAGGTGCCCTGACTGCCGGATTAGCGCGGTAATTAAATCCAACGCGGTAAATATCTCTGCTGTGAGCAACCCTAATTACCGCGCAAAACAAAACTTCCGCGCTGATTGAGGAGGGGAGGGGACTCCCGGCCCAGGTCGTTAGACGACGGGGCCCCGCGGGGCCACCTCAACGGTGGCTATGCCCCTGCCGTAGAGCACTATCAAGCGCTCGCCGTGCTTGCAGCGCAGCGCCCCGCCATCCTGGGCCAAGGTCGCGACGATGCGGTCCACAACATCACCCGCGGGCGCGCCCGCCTCATCGTAGACGACATCAAGGTAGTCGCCGCTGATGAGACGGACGCGCAGCACTATCTCCGCCATAGACAGGCATCCTTAGCGGTTTCGCCTTAGCAAAATCCCGCGGCATGCAGCCACGGCAAGCCCGTGGCGGCTCAAGAGGACTAGACGGGGTGTACCTTCTCTGCCTGCGGGCCCTTCGGGCCCTGCGTAACGGTGTATTCCACTTTCTGGTTTTCTTCCAGGCTGCGGTAGCCGGTGGTCTCAATCGCCGAGAAATGTACGAATACGTCGGCGCTGCCGTCCTCGGGGGCGATGAAACCGAACCCCTTATCGGCGTTGAACCACTTCACGGTTCCGATGGCCATCTGCGTTTCTCCTTCAGGTTAATCCAGTAGTCCGCACGTCCGTCGTGAGGACAGGTCTTATGGTGACCAGTAAGTGCCGGCGGCGCCCGCCCGCGCCGCGAGAGATCGCGGCCGCGCTTGGGCCGGTTGCACTGGCAACCGCCAGCACCGGGCCTTGCCTAGGGCGCCGCGGTGACGGCACGACTCGCTCTGCGGGTGGCCCGGCGATGGACCGCAAGAGCGGCGAGTGCGGGCTGGCCACACCGGCAAGGGGGACAACGCCCGCGCGGCGCATGAGCCGGCGTACCTCGCTGCCCTGGTCCGGGGTTTGCAGCGTGATCACTACTCCGGCGGCACCAGCGCGGGCGGTGCGCCCGGCACGGTGCAGGTATGCCTTGTGCTCAGCCGGCGGATCCGCGTGGATGACCAGGTCGATGCCGTCGACATGGATACCACGGGACGCGATGTCGGTCGCGACCATGACGCGGACCGCGCCGGTGGAGAACAAGGCCAGGTTCCGGGTGCGGGCGCTTTGCGGCAGGTCCCCGTGCAACTCGGCGGCTGGCACCCCCGCATCGGCGAGCCGCCGGGCAAGGCTGCGCGCGCCGTGCCTGGTCCTGGTGAAGACGAGCGCCCGGCTATGACCGCCCGCCAGCGCGCAGACGACGGCGACCCGGTCCGCGGGGCTGACCGTAATGAGGTGGTGGCTGATCTGGGCGGGCGGCGCGACCGAGTCGACGGCGTGCCGGGCGGGCCGGTTCAGGAAGCGCCGGACAAGGGCGTTGACCGCGGCGTCGAGCGTGGCGGAGAACATCATCCGCTGGCCGTCGGCGGGCGTGGCCTCGAGCAGGCGCCGCACCACCGGCAGGAAACCCAGGTCGGCCATCTGGTCCGCCTCGTCGAGCACGGTGACCTCGACATCGCCCAGATGGCAGTGGCCTTGCTCGATGAGGTCGGCGAGCCGTCCCGGGCAGGCGACGACAATGTCAGTGCGGTCACGCAGGGCGCTCACCTGCGTCTGCTGCGCGGCGCCGCCGAAGATCGTCGTGACGCTGAGGCCCATGGCCCGGGCCAGCGGCAGCAGGACGTCCCGTACCTGGCTGGCGAGTTCGCGCGTCGGCACGAGCACTAGGCCGCGCGGACGGCACGCCATGGTGTGGCCGTCAGCGAGCCGGGCGACCAAGGGGAGCGAATAGCCGAGCGTCTTGCCGGAGCCAGTACGGCCTTGCCCGAGGATGTCGTATCCGGCGAGGGCGTCGGGCAGCGTGACGGTCTGGATCGGGAAGGGTGCGATGATGCCAGCCTCAGCGAGCGACGCGACCAGCGGAGCCGGGACGCCCAACGACTCGAAGCTGGGATGAAGTCCGCCAACCTCGTGCCACGCGGCACTGGCGTCCAGCTTCTCGTGGAGGAGGTCTGACAAAGGATCCCTTCCGGATCGGGGTGGCCGCAGTTGAGGCCGCCACATCCGTGGGAACCAGTCCGCTCACGGAAGCCAGACACGACCGGCGCCGGGCACGGCGCCATGGTTAATTGTGCCTTCAATGTACAGCATGTCTTCGCGCGCTAGGGCCGGTACCCCGCCGCTGCTCTAGCCGCCAGTATGAGCAGCGGCGGCCCATGGCGGTGCCGCATCGGCGAACAGTGCGTTCGGGCTGCCCAGGAATGGGGTCGCCGAAGCCGGAAGGGTGCATACTTCTAATTAATGAAGACTGCCCGCGCCGCGTCCCGGCGCTTCCTGCCCGGAAGTCCCTTCAACGCCCCGCCCGAGGACCCGCCTGTCGAGCAGTTCAAGGTGTGTGATCGGGTAAATCACGACAAGTACGGTCTCGGCCGGGTCATCCGGGTCGAGGGCGACGACGATGCGGTCATCGTCGACTTTGGCTCGTGCAACGTCCGGATCCACTCACCGTTCGCCAAGATGGCCAAGCTCTGACAGAACTCACGTAGTGAACGTTTGCCCGGTGAGAAGTGCCAGTACCTCGCCGACGGTACGTTCCCTGGCGGTGGGCTCTGGAAGCGGAAGGTGTGCCTGGATGCGGTAGCGATTACGCCTGCCGTCTTTGTCCTTGATCACATACCCCGCTGAGACCAGGTCCGCCATGACGCCGAACGCGCTACGTTCGGTCACGCCCAGGCTGGCCGCGATATCCCGCAGACGTGCCCCGGGATCGTTGGCGACGCACAGCAGAGCCCGGGCGTGCGCGGTGAGAAAAGTCCAGTCCGCCATGCATACACGTTACCGGATTCCGGAAAAACCTTGCTAGTTTCTTGGTGCTCGTATACGTTGACCCTAGGTGTGAACGGTGTCAGGCCAGCATTTCGGCCAGGCAGCGGGAATAGCACGTCCTCGCTCGTCTGGTGCTGGACCGGTGCGCACGTGTCTGCCGTCCGTCGCAGCGTCCCGGTCGGTTGCTAGGCCAGCGGTCACCGAGGATGCTGCGGCGGGCCCCGCATGCTAGCTGTCCCCGAGCCGCCTCGGACCGCGCGGTTGAACCTTCCTCACCTGATCGGAGCATTATGACTTGCTCAGCGGCTCCCGGTGCCGGCGCCCGCATCACCTCTCGCGCCGGCCACGCCGGTTGCGTGATCGCCGTACTCAGCGGAGAGCTGGACATCGTGTCGGCTCCCGCTCTGCGCGAGGAACTGCACGGGTTGCTCCGGCCTGGCACCAGCCGGCTGATCATCGACCTGTCGGCGGTGCGATACGCGGATTCCAGCGGCATCGCGGTACTGGTGGGCACGGGACGTCGCGCCGCCCTCTTCGGCGGATGGCTGCGCCTGGCCTCGCTGACGCCTGAGGTAACCAAGGTTTTGTCGATCACCGGCCTGGATCGGCACCTCGTCGCATTCCGCACGGTCGAGGAAGCGCTGACCGGCCGCATCCCGACCTGTCCGTCTTCGGCCGCAAGCCTGTCACCGCTTCGCCGGAGGTCGCAGCGGCCGCCAGTCGTCTTCGCCGCCTGCTCTATGCCCGCTGCGCGCTGGCCGCTTGCCAAGTCAGGCTGACCAGCGCCCGGGCCATCCCGCTCCGCGTAGTGTGGTGGGAGACGAGGCAGTCGCGCTGATTGTGTCATGGTGTCTTCCGGAGACGAGCCGTTGGTTGCAGGCGAGGACGACGAGAACCTGCCCGCTGCCCGGGCGGTGGCTGTGGGCGTTACCGCCAACCCCATTGCTTCTGCCGATCCGGTTAAGGACTACCTCAAGCAGATCGGCAAGGTGCAGCTGCTCAGCGCCGTGCAGGAGGTCGAGCTAGCCAAGCGGATCGAGGCCGGGCTGTTCGCTGACCAGAAGCTCGCCGATGGCAACGGGCACCTTTCCGCCGAAACCCGGGTTGACCTCGAGCGGGTGGTCGAGGACGGCAGGAGAGCCAAGGGCCACCTGGTGGAGGCCAACCTGCGCCTGGTCGTGTCGCTGGCCAGGCGGTATACCGGCCACGGGATGCTGTTTCTCGACCTGATCCAGGAGGGGAACCTCGGCCTGATCCGCGGCGTGGAGAAATTCGACTACACCAGGGGATACAAGTTCTCCACGTATGCCACCTGGTGGATCCGGCAGGCGATCACCCGCGCGATGGCCGAGCAGTCCCGCACCATCCGCCTCCCGGCGCACATGGCCGGGATTATCAGCAGGCTGTCCCAGGTACGGCGGCAACTGCTGCAGGACCTCGGGCGCGAGCCCACCCCGGAGGAGCTCGCCGCCGAACTGGACATGACCCCGGAGCGGGTCGTGGAGGTGCAGAAGTACGGCCGCGAGCCGGTCTCCCTGAATAGCCCGCTCGGCATTGACGGCGATGGCGAGTTCGGCGACCTGATCGAGGACTCCGAGGCCGTCGAGCCGGGGGAGGCGGTCAGCTTCACCCTGCTCAGGGAGCAGGTGTACTCGGTGCTCGGCACGCTTTCCGAACGTGAGGCCGGCGTGGTGTCGATGCGGTTCGGGCTGACCGACGGGCGGCCTAAGACGCTGGACGAAATCGGCAGGGTCTACGGGGTCACCCGGGAGCGGATCCGCCAGATCGAGGCCAACACCATGTCCAAGCTGCGCCACCCGTCCCGCTCCAAGCTCCTGCGTGACTACCTCGACTGACTTCTAGCGCGTCGGGCATTGTGGTCAGCAGGCCAGGCCGCCACGATACGCGCGGTCTCGGCATCGGCTAGCCGCCGATCCGGAACTCGAGTGGTTCCCCGGTCTCCATCAGGCTCTTGATGCTGGACAAGATCATCGGCCAGCCCGGCGTGATGACGTTCAGCAGCGATCCGCCAGGCTCGAGACCCAGGTGCTGGACCGTCAGCCGGGTCACCTGGCCCATCGCGACCATGTCGAACCGCACCACGGACGAGGTTCCGCCGTTGATCTCCAGGTGCTCGGTCTGCAGCCATTCGCAGGTGAGTCGCCGCGGATCTTCGGCGCCGCCCGGGAGGAACCGCAGGCCGGCCAGCCAGCTTGGCACCATGGCGGGTTCGGTCAGCACGGAGCGGATCTGCTGTGGCGTGGCGCGCAGGTAAATGTCGTAGCTCAAACTACTCATACCTAATAAACCGCCAAAAATCGCTCCAGTGTCACACCCGCGCTTCAGTCGCCTGCGCGGGTGGCCTCGGCCAGGATGCCGATCATCGCGTCGACCGCCTCACGCGCGTCGGGCCCGGTTGCCCGCACCGTGACTTCCTGGCCATTGCTGGCTCCGAGTTGCATGACGGCCAGCACGCTCCTTGCGTTGGCCTGCTTGCCTCCCGCGAGCAGGAGCACCGCGGACGCGAACTTCGCCGCCGCCACCGATAGCGCTCCGGCCGGCCGCGCGTGCAGGTCACCGGCAAGCACGATCGTCGCCTCACAGTTTCCTGGCATGACGCGCCTCCTGCGCCGCTTCGAGCACGGCCTGAACGTCGCCGCCGCCGGCCGCGGCGACCGCGGCCGCGACCGCGCCCTCCACGAACGGCGCGTCGGCCATGACCACGTGGGCGGGGAGGTCATCCGAGTCGGCGAGCAGCGCGCGGACGGTGAGCACCGAACTGCCGAGGTCGGGCAGGATCACGACGCCCGCTCCGCCGTCAGCCAGCGCGAGCGCGCGCTGGACCTTGTCGATGCTGGTCCCGATGCGGCCGTCTTCGGTGCCGCCGGCGGTACCGATGGTCACGCCGGAACCGCTCACCTGCCCGGCGAGTTCGGCCGCGCCGCGGGCGAGTGCGGCACTGTGCGAGACGAGGACAATCCCTACCTTCGGTGCCATGAGGCATGCCCTATCCTGAGCGTGTTCGACATTACCGAAAGGACTCCATGATCCAGTCTGTGGAGCGCGCGGCGGCAATTCTGGGCGTACTGGGGTCCGGGACCCCGCGCCTCGGGGTGACTGAGATCGCGAACCGGCTTGGCCTCGCCAAGCCGACGGTATACGGGCTGCTGCGCACGCTCGTGGCGCATGACCTGGTCGCCCAGGACTCCCTCACCGGGAAGTACAGCCTCGGACCTGGCGTCCTCCAGCTCGGCAACGCCTATCTCGACGGCTCCGAGTTGCGGGCCCGCTCGCTGCTGTGGGCGGAGTCGCTCGCCCAGCGCGCCAATGAGGCGGTGTGGGTGGCCACGCTGTCCGGCACCCGCGTGATCGTGCTGCACCACGTGTTCCGGCCGGACAACACCGTGCAGATCCTGGAGGTGGGAGCGGCCATCCCCTGGCACGCCTGCGCGCTCGGGCACGCGATCGTCGCGCATCTGCGCGCGGAGGAGGCCGCTCGCATCATGGCCGCGGACCGCGCGCCGCTGACCGGCCGGACCAAGACCACGCGGGCCGCGCTCGGTCAGGCGCTCGCCCAGGTGCGCAGGCGCGGCTACGCCATCGAAGACCAGGAAGCCACGGTCGGCGACGCCGGCATCGCCGCGCCCATCGTGAACCGGGAGGGAACGGTGGCGGGATCGATCGCCCTGGTCGGTCCGGCCGAGCGCCTGCTGGCACACACGGCCAAAGATGACCTGATCCGCGCCGTCGTTGACTCCGCCCGTTCGGTATCGCGGGACCTGGGCGCGGGCCGTGGCGGATCGGTGCTGACGGCTCTCAGCTGAGTGGTGCCGGACTGCCCAGATCATAGCGGCGGCACCATATCCCACACGTCCTCGACGGTGGACGCCCGGACCGCCCTTGCCGCCAGCGTGGCACAGGCCGCACTGTCCAGCCGTGGCACCCAGGACCGAACCCGCGCGACCCGTGCGGCCGGCCCGCTGAGCGTGCGCACGCCAGCCCCGATGAGCAGCGGCAGGGTCCGCGGCTCGGCCGCCGAATCACCGCATACGGACACGGGCAGGCCGGCCCGGTGGCCAGCCGCGGCGACGTGGGCGATCAACTCGAGCACGCGCGGGTGCGCGGCAAGGGCCGGGCCCGCCGCGGGGTCGTGCCGGCCGATTCCCAGGACGTCGCTGGTCAGGTCGTTGGTCCCGATCGAGAAGAAGTCGACGGCGGTGCTGAAGTTCTCGGCGGCAACCGCGGTCGCCCGCAGTTCCACCATGATGCCGAGCGGCGGCACGGTGCGGCGCATGCCATCGAGCACGTCACGCACGCGACCGATCTCGGCGAGCGAACTCACCATCGGGATCAGCACCGAGAGGTCGGCGTGCTGGCCGGCGTCGAGGATGGCGCCGAGCTGATCGGCCAGCGCGGTGGGGTGCGTGAGGAGCGCCGCCAGGCCCCCTGACGACAGAAAAGGGGGGATCTTGTCCCCCGAGAAGTCGAGCAACCGCACCGTAGCGCGATGGCCGGCGAGCAACCCGAGTATGGGCGTGAGCTGGGCCCGCTGCTGCTCACGGGACGGCCAGCTCAGCGAGTCGGTAAACGGGATCTCGGTGCGCAGCAGCCCGACGCCCGCCGCGCCGGCGGCCAGCCCGAGCCGGGTCTCGACCGCCGACGCGACATTACACAGGACGGTTATCTCCACACCGTCCGCCGTGCGCACGGGACCTGTCGTCGGCGGTGCCGTGAACCCGGCGGCAAACGGCCGGTGAGGTCGTGCCGCTCCGACAGTTAGTTCTCCCGCGTCCGCGTCCAGCACTGCGGTCTGCCCCGTGGGCACGGCGAGCACCCCCGGATCGGTGCCGGAGATCATCGGCAGGCCGAGCCCGCGCGCGACGATCGCGGCGTGCGAGCTGGCCCCGCCGGCCACCGAGACGGCGCCGACCAGTCCGTCGTCCGCGAGCTCGATCAGGTCAGCTGGGCTAATCTCGTGCCTGACCAGGATGAAGTCGCCGTCCGGTACCGCCGGGAGGCCCGCTCCGAGGTGCTCGAGAACGGCGCGCGCGACCTGCCGGATGTCGCCCGCCCGCTCGGCCAGCGCGCGGTTGGCCAGGCCTTCCATGATGACGGCCTGCCGCTCCGCCGCTTCGGTCACCGCGGTCGCGGCGCTCTCGCCGCCGCGCACCGCGGTGACCGCCGGCTCGGCGAGCGCCGGGTCGGCGGCGATCAGCGCGGCGACCTCGATGATGCCCGCTTCCTGGTCGCGGCCCGCGTCGCGGAGCCTGGCGGCCAGGGCTCCGCGTTCTTCCGCCACCGCCACGAACGCGGCGGCGACCTGCTCGGGTGTGGCGGTGACCGCCGCGCCGGTGCCGACGACCCGCAAGACTCCCACGGCGGTGCCCTCGGAGACGGGCAGCCCGGCGAAGCGTGCGGGAGGTTTCATGCCGTCTGCCGGGATGCGACGTCGCGCAGCGCGTGCAGGATCAGCGCCGTCGACGCCGCGCCCGGGTCCTCGTGACCCACGCTGCGCGGGCCGAGGTAGCTGGCCCGGCCCTTGAGCGCCTGCATCGGGATGGTGTTGTGCGCACCCGCGTCGGCCGCGTCGGTCAGCGCGGCGAACGCCGCCGTTTCCGACGCGCCGTCCGCGATGGCCTGGCTGAAGGCGGCGACGGCGGGCGCCAGCGCGTCCACCATCGTCTTCTGCCCGTCACTGGCCGCGCCGAGCTTGGTGACTCCGGCGAGCGCCGCCTCCAGTGCCTGCGCCAGCGCGGGCAAGTCGGCCTGTGGTTCGTCGCCCAGTGCCTTGGCCGCCCGCCGGAACGCGGTCCCGTAGAGCGGGCCGGAGGCGCCGCCGACCTTGGAGATCAGCGTCGAGCCGGTGAGCAGCAGTACCGACCCGGGCGTGGGCGTGTCGGCCCGCGCCAGTGCCGTTCGCGCGGCGGTGAAGCCGCGGGCCAGGTTGGTGCCGTGATCGGCGTCGCCGATCGCGGCGTCGAGCTGGGTGAGGTGGTCGCGTTGCGTTTCGACGACCGTCGCTATTTCGCTAATCCAGGCTCGGAAGAAGTCAGCGTCCATGTGCGCTCCTCGCGGTACTGGACGATGTCCCCGGAACTACCGGCCCCACCGCAAACCGGGTGTCTGCACTGGCGCGTCCCACAAGTCGGCCAGCGTTTGGGTCAGCCCGCACACGGTTACCGAGAAACCCTGCATCTCCAGACTTGTGATGTAATTTCCCACCAGGTTCCTGGATATGCGCGCGCCGTGCCCGGCCACATACTGATTTACCTCACCGAAGGTGAGGTAAAGCTCGATCAGCGGGGTGCCGCCCATGCCGTTGACCATGACCAGCAGATCGCCCTCGAGCGGCAGGTCGGCGTTGATCGCGTCCATGACGGTCGCCGCGATGTCGCGGGCCGGCCGCAGCGGCGCCCTGGTCCGGCCCGGCTCGCCGTGGATGCCGATGCCCAGTTCGATCTCCTGCTCGGCCAAGTCGAAGGTGGGCTTCCCGGCGGCCGGCACGGTGCACGAGGTGAGCGCGACCCCGAACGATCTGGTGCGCTCGTTGACCTCGGCGGCTACCGCTGCTACCTCGGCCAAAGACGCGCCGCGTTCAGCCAGCGCGCCCGCGATCTTCTCCACGAACACGGTCGCGCCGACGCCGCGGCGACCCGCCGTGTAGAGCGAGTCCTGCACCGCGACGTCGTCGTTGACCACGACCGAGACGACCTCGATGTCCTCGTCGTCGGCCAGTTCCGCGGCCATCTGGAAGTTGAGCACGTCTCCGGTGTAGTTCTTCACGATGTGCAGGACCCCGGCGCCGCCGTCCACCCGCTGGGTGGCCATCAGCACCTGGTCGGGGACGGGTGAGGTGAACATCTCACCCGCGCACGCGGCGTCCAGCATGCCGTGGCCGACGAACCCGCCGTGCAGCGGCTCGTGCCCGGAACCGCCGCCGGAGACCAGGCCGACCTTGCCCGCCGTCGGCGATCCCGCCCGGGTGATGACCTTGTTCTCGACGTCGACCGACAGCGAGGGATGAGCGGCCGCCATGCCGGCGAGGGCTTCGCTGACCACCATGTCCGGGCTGTTGATGAGCTTCTTCATGATGCCTTCCCGGATTCTGCAGCCGGTCGCGCGTCGCGCGCAAGTTCCGTTGAAAGCTGTTCGATATTACAGAACGTCGTTTGTGAAAAACCTAAGTCCCGGCCTTCTATGAGTCAATACGCTGACCAGAGCGTTCTCATTTTACCTAAACTTTGCATGCCTAACTCATTGTCCGGGAGACAGACGAGTCGTACGTTGACCCCAAGCGCTGGATGGATCCCCCGCGAGGAGGCGGCCATGGCAGACATCACTCCACTACGAGGTGAAGGGCGCACCATCGGGCGTATCACCGGCCTGTATGGCGAGCTGCTGTCGGAATTCCTGGGCATCTTTGTCATCATCGCGTTCGGCGACGGCGTGGTGGCCATGGCGGTCGCGGCGCTGCCCGGCTCCGGCCGGACCGCCGGTCCGACCGTGATCTTCGCGGCGGCCGGCGACTGGCTGCTGATCACCTGGGGCTGGGCGATGGCCGTCGCGTTCGGCGTGTGGATAGCGGGCGGCGTGAGCGGTGCCCACCTGAACCCGGCGGTGACGCTGGCCTTCGCGGTCCGGCGGAAGTTCAGCTGGTCGAAGGTGGCGCCCTACTGGGCCGCCCAGGTGCTCGGCGCGTTCGCCGGCGCCGCCCTGGTATTCCTCGTGTACCACAACGCGATCGACGCGTTCGACCTCGCGGCGAAGACCCCCAAGGGTGGCGGTAACGCGCTGGCGACGTACTCGATCTTCGCCACGTTCCCGGCCAAGTACTTCCACGGCGCGCTGATCGGGCCGCTGATCGACCAGATCGTCGGCACCGCGTTCCTGCTGATGTTCGTGGTCGCGCTCATCGACGTCAGGAACGCCGCGGTCCAGTCGAACCTCGCCCCGCTGGCCATCGGCCTTGCCGTGGCGGCGATCGGCATGTCCTACGGAGCGAACGCGGGGTACGCCATCAACCCGGCCCGCGACTTCGGCCCGCGACTGTTCGCGTACTTCGCGGGCTGGGGCAAGGTGGCGTTGCCCGGCTCGTACAACTTCGGCGGCGGCTTCGCCTTCAGCGACTATTTCTGGATACCAATCGTCGGCCCGCTGATAGGCGGCGTGATAGGCGTGGTCATCTATGACCTGTTCGTTGGTGACGTGCTGCATGCCAGGCTGAAGAAGAATCAGGATGTCAGCGGCCCCATCGAGGAGACCCCGACGGTTTAAGGAGGATCGCATGCCGGACTACGTCGGCGCGGTAGACCAGGGCACCACGAGCACCCGGTTCATGATCTTCGACCACTCCGGGAACGAGGTGGCCAAGCACCAGCTCGAGCACGAGCAGATCCTGCCTCAGGCCGGCTGGGTCGAGCACAACCCGGTGGAGATCTGGGAGCGGACCGCCTCGGTCATCCAGACCGCGCTGAACAACGCCGGGCTCGGCGCGTCCGACCTGGCGGCGCTCGGCATCACCAACCAGCGTGAGACGACCGTCGTGTGGAACCGCAAGACCGGCCGCCCCTACTACAACGCGATCGTCTGGCAGGACACCCGCACCGACCGCATCGCCAGCGCGCTGGACCGGGACGAGCGAGGCGGCGTGATCAGGGCCAAGGCGGGACTGCCGCCGGCCACCTATTTCTCCGGCGGGAAGATCCAGTGGATCCTGGAGAACATCGACGGGGTGCGGGCGGCGGCGGACAGCGGCGACGCGATTTTCGGCAACGCCGACTCGTGGGTCATCTGGAACCTGACCGGAGGCACCCAGGGCGGCGCGCACGTCACCGACGTGACGAACGCCAGCCGCACGATGCTGATGAACCTGGAGACGCTGGACTGGGACGACGAACTACTGTCGTTCTTCAATATTCCGCGGTCTATGCTCCCGGCGATCATGCCCTCGTCGGCGCCCGGCGGCTACGGCGAGCTCACCGGCCTGTCCGGGGTTCGCGGCGTCCCGCTGACCGGCGACCTCGGCGACCAGCAGGCCGCCACCGTGGGCCAGGTGTGCTTCGCGCCTGGCGAGGCCAAGAACACGTACGGCACCGGCAACTTCATGCTGCTGAACACCGGCGAGGAACTGGTCCGCAGCAAGAACGGGCTGCTCACCACCGTCTGCTACCAGCTCGGTGACCAGCCGGCCGTCTACGCGCTCGAGGGCTCGATCGCGGTGACCGGGTCGGCGGTGCAGTGGCTGCGCGACCAGCTCGGCATCATTTCCGGCGCGGCCGAGACCGAGACCCTGGCCCGGCAGGTCGCCGACAACGGCGGCATCTACTTCGTGCCCGCGTTCTCCGGGCTGTTCGCGCCGTACTGGCGCAGCGACGCCCGCGGCGCGATCGTCGGGCTGTCCAGGTTCAATACCAATGCGCACCTGGCCCGGGCAACCCTGGAGGCCATCTGCTACCAGAGCCGCGACGTGAGCGAGGCGATGGAGCAGGACTCCGGCGTGCACCTGGAGGTGCTGAAGGTCGACGGCGGCGTCACCGCGAACGACCTGTGCATGCAGCTCCAGGCGGACATCCTCGGCGTGCCGGTCAGCCGTCCCGTCGTCGCCGAGACCACGGCGCTCGGCGCCGCTTACGCGGCCGGGTTGGCCACCGGGTTCTGGTCGACCACGGAGGAACTGCGGGCCAACTGGAACGAATCCAAGCGATGGAACCCGCAGTGGAGCGAGCAGCAGCGCGCGGACGGCTACGCGGGCTGGAAGAAAGCGGTGCAGCGGACGCTCGACTGGGTAGATGTGAACGCGTGACGTCGGTGCCATCCTCGGCTGCCCAGACCACGGGCGGGCTGTCCCCGGCCGCGCGGGCGGACGCGATCGCCATGATGGCCGAGGACGAACTGGACATACTGGTCGTCGGCGGCGGCATCGTCGGAGCGGGCAGCGCACTCGACGCGGTGACCCGCGGGCTGACCACCGGCATCCTCGAGGCCCGCGACTGGGCCAGCGGCACGTCGAGCCGGTCAAGCAAGCTCATCCACGGCGGCCTGCGCTACCTGGAGATGCTCGACTTCGGGCTGGTCAGGGAGGCGCTGACCGAGCGCGGCCTGCTGCTTGACCGGATCGCGCCGCACCTGGTGAAGCCGGTGCCGTTCCTCCACCCACTGCGGCACAAGGGGTGGGAGCGGGCCTACGCCGGGGCCGGGATAGCGCTCTACGACACGATGGCCTTCACCTCGGGCACCGCGCACGGGCTCAAGCGGCACCGCCACCTGACCCGCAAGCGCGCCCTGCGCGAGGCGCCGTGCCTGCGCAAGGAGTCGCTGACCGGAGCGATCCAGTACTGGGACGCGCAGATGGACGACGCCAGGTACACGCTCACCGTGGTGCGCACCGCCGCTTCGTTCGGCGCGCTCGCGGCCAACCGGGTCGAGGTGACCGGTTTCCTGCGGCAGGGGGAGCGGGTCACCGGCGTCACGGCCACCGACCTGGAAACCGGCAAGGGCTTGGAGGTGCGCGCGAAGCAGGTCATCAACGCCACCGGCGTGTGGACCGACGACACCCAGGGGCTGGCCGACACGAGGGGCCAGTTCCACGTCCGCGCCTCCAAGGGGATCCACCTCGTGGTTCCCCGCGACCGCTTGCCGTCCCAGACCGGGCTGATCCTGCGCACCGAGAAGAGCGTGCTGTTCGTCATCCCGTGGGGGCGGCACTGGATCATCGGCACCACCGACACCGACTGGACCCTGGCGAAGGAGCACCCCGCCGCGAGCTCCCGCGACATCGACTACCTGCTCGAGCACGTGAACTCGGTGCTGAACTCGCCGCTGACCCGCGAGGACGTCGAGGGTGTGTACGCCGGCCTGCGCCCGCTGCTGTCCGGCGAGTCTGAGTCCACGTCCAAGCTGTCCCGCGAGCACGTGGTCGGCCACCCGGTGCCGGGCCTGGTCGTGGTGGCCGGCGGGAAGTACACCACGTACCGGGTGATGGGCGCCGACGCGATCGATGAGGCCGCCCGCACGATGGACGCGCGGGTGCTGCCGTCGTGTACCGCCGAGGTGCCGCTGACCGGCGCCGACGGGTACCGGGTGCTGTGGAACCAGCGCCGCGCGCTGGCTGTGGCTTCGGGCGTCCACGTCGCCCGCGTCGAGCACCTGCTCAACCGGTACGGCTCGTGCGTGCACGAGGTGCTGGACTCGATCCGTTCGGACCCCTCGCTGGCGGTACCGCTGCCTGGCGCCGACGACTACCTGGCCGCCGAGGCCAGGTACGCCGTCACGCACGAGGGCGCGCGGCATCTCGACGACGTGCTGACCCGGCGCACCCGGATCTCGATCGAATCCTGGGACAGAGGCGTGTCCGCCGCCCCGGTCGTGGCCTCGCTGATGGCGGACGTCCTTGGCTGGGGCGAGGAGGAGAAGAAGCGCGAGATCGAGCTCTACCTCGCGCGGGTAGCCGCCGAACGCGAGTCGCAGACCCAACCGGACGACGCCACCGCCGAAGCCGCCCGCCTGGAGGCCCCCGACATCGCCGCCCCGTAAGCCAGTCCGCGCCCGCGGTCCGCGTCGGCGCGCGGCCCTGCCCGCGGGCAGCCCGCTCATACATCTGGGGCCCGAGTGGCCTGCGGGGCTGGTGTTACCATTGTTGCCGTCGCGAACCGGGACTCCTCCTTTTACGCGGTAATAAAGTCCAGCACGGTAAAAAACCATGCTGTGAGCAGCCAGAATTACCGCGTAGGACATTGTTACCGCGTAAATTCTGGCTCGAAGACCCACCATTGCCGGTGTCGTGCGCGGCGACGACATCCGCTGCGGCCCGATTTGATGCGCCGTCACTCGCCGCTTCGGCCGGTCGCTGGCTTCTGGTCCGCTTGCTCCAGTAGCGCAGCCAGAGCAGTCCGAACACCGGAAGGACGAGCGGAACGAAACCGTAGCCGCTGCCGTAGCCGGACCACACCGTGGCGTCGGGGAAGCTGGCCGGGTCGGCGGTGCTCCAGGTGCCGACCGCGAGCACGCCAACGAGTTCGATCGAGCAGGAGATAAGGGCGATCCGGCGTGCTGTCCGGCTGCCGACGGTGAGGGTGACCGTGGCGAGAATGTAGACCACCCCCGCGAAGGCCGACAGCACGTAGGCGACCGGGGCGTGCTGGAACTTCGTCGCGATCTGCACTCCGGCCCGTGCCGAGGCCGAGAGGGCGAAGAGCCCGTAGACAGCGACCAGTAGCCGGCCCGGGCCGGTCCTGGTCGATTCCGGCTGCGACGCCGTGGGCTCAGGCGTTGTCATGGGTTCAGACATGGATGGCCGGCCAGATCTGATGCAGCCGGAGCATCAGCACCGCCGCGACGACTCCAGCTACGGCGATGACCGCGGGACCCCATCGAGTTCGCTCCATCAGGCCCCAGAACACCGCTACCAAGGGGACGAGCGGCGTCGCGATCAGGTATCCGATGAGCGTGCCCGTCGACCCCGGACGTCCGCCGTCGGCGAGCTTTGCCACGACGAGGCCGACCTCGACAAGCAGCAGGATCTCGAGAACACCGACCGCGGCGAGCAGGGGGACGTTCATCCGGTGGTTCAGGGCGGTCATCAGCAGCGCGTACCCGGCCAGCGCGAGACCGGCGACGATGATCGTCGTGGGCATGGCGCCGTTCATGCACATAATGTTACTACGTTTCGTAGTAACTGGCGCTGGCCCGGCAGCACGACCCTCAAGGCCGAGGCGGCAGGGCGGCATCCTCGCTGGCGCTGCCGAGTCCGTAGGGACCTGTACGAACGCGCCGAGCACCCGCTCGTCCTGGTGCACCCATTCCCTGGCGCGTTCGACGATCTCGCTGACCCGATCCACCTTGGTGACGATAGTGGACCCGTTCGCGCTGGCGCCTTGATCTCGTGCCACACAGAATCTAGATTGACGAGGCGGATGCCGCCTTCGGGCTCCTCGAAGCCGGGATCGGCGGCAGCTACCGCGCGGCAGCTACCGCGCGGCGGCGATGTGATGGTGCGGGTCCGCGGTGTCCACTACGACGTGGGGCACCAGTGCGGCGCGGGGAGGACCAAGGCCCCGGGACCACACGCCCTGACTTCGAAAGGGCCGGCCTAGCGGCCCACATGGCAATGATCGCCGGTCAGTTGCACGCCAACACGGTCCGCGTCGCGGGAACAGACCTGTCCCGGGTCGCCACCGCGGCCGCCCTTGCACTGGAGGCCGGACTGAACGTCTGGCTCTCGCCGGTCCCCATCGACCTGGCCGCCGACGACACCGTCGCCTACCTCGCCGAGGCCGCACGTATGGCGGAGGAATTGCGCTCCGCCCCGCCCGTCGGTCGTCATGGTGGCGGGCTGCGAGCTGAGCCTGTTCTGCGTCGGCTACTTCCCGGCGCAACCCTGGACGATCGCATGGAAGCACTCACCGGAACCGCTCCCGTACCCGGGCTGCACGCGAGCTTCGGTGGGCTTCCGCGCAAGCTCAACGCCGCGCTCGGCGCCAGCGCCGCCGCGATCAGAGATCACTTCCAAGGTCCGGTCACCTACGCGTCCGCCCCCTGGGAGGCAGTCGACTGGGCGGGAGCGGCGGATGCCGGTGGCCTGGGGTTCACCGTTACCTGACGGAGCTGCTGGCCATATTCGACGAGGAAGGCATCCGCGGGGGCCTTCTGGCATACCTTCGCCGGCTGGACGCCCCCGCATCGGCCAGGTCCCCAGGCGGACCTGGATCTAGGTTCATTCGGGCTGGTCAAGGTCATCGAGGCCAGCTCGGCCGGCAATGAGGCAACCAGCTTGGAACCCAAGGAGGCGTTCCGGGCCATGGCCGCCGCCTACCAGCGCTTAGCTAGCTCCCGGGTTCGCTTTCCCCTTGGTCGGCTTCGGCCGGCCGGCCGTTATCCAGCGTGAACTGCTTCCCGCACGCAGGGCAGTTCATCAGCAGCGGCCGGACTG
>DASXDG010000407.1:0-3771 GCA_036490795.1 Streptosporangiaceae bacterium | reverse complement strand
GACCGTGCCTTCGGCGACACCGAGCGCGGCGGCGGTCTCGGTGACCGTAGCATCGAGCAGGTAGCGGCAGACGAGCACCTCTCGTTGGACGTCGGGCAGCTGGCGCAGTAGGCGGACAAGCACGTGACGGCGGTCCACCGCTTCGGTGAACGAGAGCACCTGGGCGAGCTCGTCCACGTCCTGGCTGATCTCCGGGTGCCGGCCGCGATGCCGCCAGCGTTCACGGCACGCGTTGACCAGCACCACCCTGGCGTAGGCCTGGGGCGCCTCCCTGGCCTGCTCCCACCGCCGGCAGGTGCGCAGCAACGAGACCTGCAGGACGTCCTCGGCGTCCTCCCGTGAGTCGAGCAGCACCAGGGGAGCGCAGCAGCGAGGGGGACGAGGCCTTGACGAACTCAGTGAACTCCGCGTCGCGGCTCGCTCGCGCTCCGGACGCGATGCCTCGGATCCCTCTCACGACGTCTTCAATGCCGGTGCGCCGTCCCGGGTGCAGCAGCGAGTTGCCGCTGAGCAGGTTCAAGACGACGAAGACCCCGCTGGAGCGCGACATGCCTGAGCAGTAGCTGACGTTCCGTTCGGAGATGCCCGGTGTCGACCTGCCCGCGCCTCTTTCCGAGTGCTCACGTCCAGGTCAAGTGGATGGCCGCCCTCGTGACGCCTTTCGCTCCCCGGCGTACACGGCGAACACGACCGTGCGGTCCAGGTAGTGGTGGGTCTGCTGGTCGAAGTCACCGCCGCAGGTGACCAGGCGCAAGGTCGGGCCGGGCGTGTCACCGTATACCTCGTGCGAGGGGAAGCTCTGCTCCGGGTACAGCGCGACCGCGGTCACCCGGAAAACCGCCGTCCAGCGGTCCTTCCGGGTAACTTCCACCAGGTCTCCGGACACCAGGTCACCGAGCTTGTAGAAGACGGCGGGCCCGACGGCGGCCGCGTCGACGTGGCCGAGCAGCACCGCCGGGCCGTCCTCGCCGGGTGCCGAGCCCAGGTCGTACCAGCTGGTCAGGAACGGCGTGCTCAGCGACGGGACCGCCACGCCGCCGCCGGCGTCCAGGCCGAGCGGGATGATCCGCGCGTCCACCCCGATGGCCGGGATTCTTACCAGAACGGGGACGGACCTGGGCAGCGGACCGCCGGGAACGTGCCCGGGGGTGGCCGCGACGCCGCGGGCGGCCTTCGTCACCGGGCGGGCCACCCTGGCCGGCGGCACCGGCGGCGGCGACCAGCGGTGCAGTTCCCCGTTGACGCCGATGACCAGTAGCCCGGCGCCCATGATCGAGATCGCGGCCATGATTAGCCGGGAGCTGCCCGGCTCGCTGGGCTTCCCGGTCGCCTTGGAGTCCACCGGGCCCTCCGGTCCGCACTAGCGCAGATCTTAACGGGTGGGCCGGCCGCCTCCCGTGCGGGTGCCGGACCGGCGCCGCTTGCGGATGACGCCCGCGCCGACGGCGAGGCCGCCGGTGCCGAGCAGCGCGACCCCGGCCAGCGCGAACGGCCCCCCGGTCACCGAAGACGTCGCGCCGTCACCCGTCAGCGGCGGGCCGATCGGCAGCGGTGGGCCGGGAGCCGGGTTGACCGTGATTGACGTGGTCACGTTGTTCGTCACCTGGTTGTTCTGGTTGTTGCAGGTGATGGACGGCGAGTAGGTGCCCGGGCTGATGTTCGGCGGCAGGCCGACCGTGGCGGAGAACTGGCCGGGGGACGTCGCCGGGGCCATCGGTATCTGTGACAAACCGAGCGTTGTGCCGTAGAACGTAGCCGAGGTGGCCCCGGCTCCGCAGACGACCACGACGTTGACGTTGTTTCCGGGGGCTGCGACCTGAGGCGATACGTGGGCCACCGCAGGAGCCGACGGGGTGACAGTGAAGTTTGCAGGGCCGGACGCCCCGCCGGGGTTGCAGTCGACGGACGCCGAGTACTGGCCAGGGCTGATGCTCGCCGGCAGCTTCACGGTGGTGGCGAACTGGTTGGCGCCGGGCATTGACCCTGTCATCCGTATCTGCGGGTCTAGACCGAGCGTCGTCCCGTCCAGCGTCGCCGAGAGCGACCCGGAAGGGCAGGTGACGCTGACGGTGACGCTTTCTCCCGGGGTCACGGTCGACGGCGACACGTTGACCGGCACCCCCTGCGCGAAGGCGGGCGTTGTGAGGGCCGGCACGGTGAAGGCGGCCAGGGTGGCGATGCCGGCGAACGCCATCTTGCCGGCGAGCGTCAGTGTGGTTGCGGCTGAGCGGATGAAACGCATCGTTTGTTCCCCCGTTCGTACGCGGGACCGCCCCGCGCCACTTCCGAAGCGTGCGAACGCCCGGCCGGGCACGATCGCAACACCTAGGCATCACGATTGGTGTCCATCTGCTCACGCCTTGAAACATGGGGCTTACTGGCAAATGGTGGCAGATACGGGCAAGAGCCGAAGATTGCGGCGCCCGAAATGGAGGTTCCCTTGAATACGTAGCGTAATCAATCGGATTCGTTACGTAATAAGTCGTGCCACCGGAATGGCGCGCGAGTCGGCGGTGCTGCATTGAGAGCCTGGCTCGGCTGAGCGGGTCGGCCGTATTGTGGCGCACAGGGACGGGTTACCGCGCGGGAAGGCGATGCAGAGCGGAAACGGATGGGTGACCTGCGAGCAGGGGCACCAGCACTGGGGCCTGTTCGGCGCGGCCGGGGTGCTGGCTTACGCGCCGGACCCCGGGGACCCGGCGGGGAGCCTGGTGCTGCTGCAGCACCGCGCGCGGTGGAGCCACCAGGGCGGCACCTGGGCGCTGCCCGGCGGCGCGATGGACAGCGACGAGACGCCGGCCGAGGCGGCGCTGCGTGAGGCGGACGAGGAATGCATGCTCGACCCGAAGCTGGTCGTGCCGCGCTGCATGTACTCGGAGGAGCACGGCGGCTGGGCATACCACACGATCTTGGCTCAGGCGGCGGGGCCGTTCCGGGTCTACTCCGACGCCTACGAATCCGATGAAGTGTTGTGGCTGCCGACTGACCAGGTTGACCGGCTAGACCTGCATCCGGGGTTCGCCGCGTCCTGGCCGGTGCTGCGTGAGGCGCTGCTGCCACTGACGGTCTTCGTGGACGGCACCGGCATCGCGGGAGCGCCACCCGCGTCGGACAACACGGCCGAGCCGGCTGACGCCGCCGGGCCGCTGCGCACGCACCTGGCGGACCTGACCCGCGTTGGAATGACCGCGCTGCCGGACGGCCTCGCCGCCCCGGCACTGGCGCGCTGGTACCCGGATTACGTTCTGGTGCTTGACGGTGCGGCCGGAATCGCCGCGGCGGACGTGCCGCTGTCCGACGGCGCGGGACTGGCGAGCGTGACGGCCCGGTTCAGCTGGAACCAGCCGCTGGTGGTACGGACAGCCGAGGTCCGGATGGTCGCGGTGGAGGACCGCGCGCAGGTCGGCGACGTGCTCGCGGACCTGGCGGGAATCACCCCGGGACGCCGCCTCGTGGTCAGCGACCGCCCGCTCGTGCGCGACCGCGCCGCGGCGGCAGGCGCCGGCGTGGCCGACCTGGACTGGCTGCTCGGCCTTCTCCCGCCCGGCTCCGCCCCGGGCCTTGACAGCTAGCCAACCGGGGTTCTAATCATCTCTGAATTCAGTTACTAGCACTGAAGTCTATGATTAGTCCTGGCGATCCAAGTTGGGAGCGTGTGATGACGTCGCCTGGTGCAGCCATCGCCGGCATCTACGAGTTCCCCGGGCGGCGGGCGGGCGGCCTGACCAAGCTGCAGGCAGCGGCAGCTCGTATGAGTTCCACGCCGCGCAC
>DASXDG010000406.1:0-5384 GCA_036490795.1 Streptosporangiaceae bacterium | reverse complement strand
TCCCTGGCGGCGTCCGAAGAAGTCGGTAAAGTGTGTGGCCTGTGAGCCCTCTTACAAGATGCGATAGACAGCGCAGACCTTGCTCTCGTCGGGTGTCACCACCATGGGTGTGACGGACTCAGGCGACGCGGCAGAGCTGAGTTCCGCGCTTCGTGCGGCCGGTGTTACCGAGGTCGATGCGTCCAGCAGGCGCCGGGCCGAGTATTCCAGCGACGCCTCCAATTACCGGATCGTCCCAGCCGTCGTGGTCTTCCCCAGGCACACCGACGAGGTCGCCGCGGCTATGTCTGTCGCCCGCGCGCTGCAGGTTCCGCTGACCGCACGCGGCGGCGGCACTTCCACGGCTGGCAACAGTGTCGGCGCGGGCATGGTGATCGACTTCTCCCGCCACCTGAACCGGGTGCTGTCGGTCGACCCGCAGGCCCGTACCGCGCTCGCCGAACCGGGCGCCATCCTCGATGCCATCTCCGCGGCTGCCGCCCCGTTCGGGCTCCGCTTCGGCCCGGACCCGTCTTCGCATGCCCGCGCCACGATCGGCGGATCGCTTGGTAACAACGCCTGCGGCTCGCGGGCGTTGCGCTATGGCCGTACTGCGGACAACGTGACGGCGCTGGACCTCATCGCTGCCGACGGATCGGCGCTGGTGGCACGCGAATTCGGCAGGGAAGGCCTGGCCGCCGCTGGACCGCTCGGGCTGGCGCTGGACAAGGTGGTGACGGCGCGCCTGGCCACGATCCGCACCGAGTCCGGCCGCTTCCGCCGCCAGGTCTCGGGCTATTCGATGGAGCACTTGCTACCCGAGAACGGTGCCGACCTGGCGTCATTCCTGGTCGGCACCGAGGGCACGCTCGCCGTGACTGTCCGCGCCGAGGTCGCCCTGGTGGAGTCACCGCGGGCGGTCGTGCTTGCCGTCCTCGGATACCCGGACATGCCGGGTGCCGCCGCGGCCGTACCCGCGTTGCTGCCACATCGGCCGGTCGCGTTGGAGGGGATGGACGCCCGCCTAGTCGAGGTGGTCCGAAGGCGCCGCGGCCCGTCCGCCGTTCCGGACCTGCCGCGAGGGGACGGCTGGCTGTTCATCGAAACCTCAGGTGACACCGAGGCGCAGGCGCGTGATGCCGCCGTGCGGCTCATCGCGGATTCCGGCTGCCTGGACTCCGTTATCGTCACCGGCGCCACGGCTAAGGCACTGTGGCGCATCCGCGAGGACGGAGCCGGTCTCGGCGGACGAACCCCGGCAGGCGAGCCGGCCTGGCCCGGCTGGGAGGACGCGGCTGTGCCGCCGGAGAACCTGCCGCAGTACCTGATCGACTTCGAAGCCCTGATGCGCCAGCACGACCTGGACGGTCTCATCTACGGTCACTTCGGCGACGGCTGCGTGCACGTCCGGCTCGATTTCCCGTTCTCCCGGGCACCACAAGCGTTCCGTGCCTTCGTCACCGACGCCGCGGTCCTGGTCGGCAACCACGGCGGCTCGATGTCCGGCGAACACGGCGACGGCCGGGCCCGCGGCGAACTACTCGCGCACATGTACTCACCGGACACCATCGCCACCTTCGCCGAGGTAAAGGCGATCTTCGATCCGGCGAACCTGCTCAACCCAGGGGTCATCGTCGATCCCGCTCCGGTCGACGCCGACCTTCGCGTTCCGCTGGCGCACTCACTTCGGCGCCGCAATCTCGGCTTCGCGTTCCCGCGTGACGCGGGCGAGCTGAGCACCGCGGTGCACCGGTGCGTCGGTGTCGGTAAGTGCCGGGCCGACAACACCGCGACCGGCGGGGTGATGTGCCCGTCCTATGTCGCCACCAGAGATGAGAAGGACTCCACCCGCGGGCGGTCACGGGTGCTGCAGGAGCTGGCGAACGGAACGCTCATCGACGGTTTCAAGGCCGGCGAGCTGACCGAGGCGCTGGACCTGTGCCTGTCCTGTAAGGGCTGTGCGTCGGACTGCCCGGCTGGCGTCGACATGGCCACCTATAAATCCGAGGTGCTCTACCACCGGTACCGGCGTCGGCTTCGTCCCCCGTCGCATTACACGCTCGGCTGGCTGCCGCGCTGGGCCGGTCTCGCCTCGCGCATGCCGAAGGTGGTCAACGCGATGTTGCGCAACCGGCCGCTCGCGTATGCCGCGAAGCGATTCGGTGGGATCGATGCGCGCCGGCCGCTCCCGGACTTCGCGGTGGGGACGTTTCGCCAGTGGTTCGCCAAGCGCGCCGCCGGTGCTGCCGGCAAGCCCGTTCTGCTCTGGATCGACACCTTCACCGACTCATTCAGCCCCGAGGTGGGCAAGGCCGCCGTCGAGGTACTGGAGGCCGCGGGGTACCAGGTACGCATCTCGCCGAAGCCAGTATGCTGCGGCCTCACCTGGATCTCGACGGGCCAGCTCGACGGTGCCCGCAAGCAGCTGCGAGCCACCCTCGACGCCCTGGAGGAGGCGGTTACGGCCGGCATCGCGATCGTCGGGCTCGAACCGTCCTGTACCGCGGTGCTGCGTCGGGACCTCGATGAACTACTGCCAGCAGATCCTCGCTCGGCCGCGGTCGGCCGGCTGACACATACGCTCGCCGAACTCCTCGCCGCCACGCCGGGATGGACGGCGCCCGATCTGAGTGGCGTCACCGCCGTGGCTCAGCCGCACTGTCACCACCATGCGGTCATGGGCTGGTCGCCGGACGAGAAGCTGCTGCGCGACGCCGGCGTCAACCTGACCGCCGTCGGTGGCTGCTGTGGCCTGGCCGGCAATTTCGGCGTGGAACGCGGCCACTACGACGTCTCGGTGGCGGTGGCCGAATCGGCGCTGCTGCCGGCGGTACGGACCGCGGCAGCGGATGCGGTCCTGCTGGCAGACGGATTCTCGTGCCGGACCCAGCTCGAGCAGCTCGCTGATGCGCATGGCGTCCACCTCGCGCAATTGCTCGCCGGACGTCTCCCGGCCCGCAAGGTGGAGAAACGGTGACCACGGGTGTACCGAGTTGCCCAAGTCTGATCTTTGTTATGCATCATGGTGAAATTCATGAAGCGCCAGCCAGACGAAGGACCGTGGCGACCACTCGCGTGTGGTTAGAAATGCTCCACTATCTGTGCCGGGCGCCCGCGCTACTCGGGTCTGGGATCCCAGCGGAATCGGCGGATCGCCACGAAGCCGCCCACCACCCCCCAGATCGCCAGGACGAGCAACTGATGGCCCGCGAAACCGCGGCCAAAGGCAAAGGGGTTGAGCAGCGCCTGGTTGAAAGGCCGGACCGGGAAGACGCCGGCCAGGTCGTTGAGGGCCTTGGAGGTGATGTTGAAGTAGGTGCCCGATATGAAGACCAGCGGGAAGAAGATGAACTGGACGACCGCGGGTGCTGCCTCAGCGTTGCGGACCAAGGTGGCGACCGCGACTCCCAGCGCGCAGAACGCGGCGGCCCCGACCACGAGCGTGACGATGATGGCGTCCCAGTGGCCTGGCATCGGCACGCCGTAGATCAGGCCCATGATCAGGATCAAGGCGACGTCGATCAAGCTGACGATGATGCAGTGCGCCACCAGGCCCGCGAACATCACCCAGGCGGGCAGCGGGGTGCCGCGCAGCCGTTTGAGTATGCCTTCCTGGCGGCGTAGCGACACCGTGATCGCGAGCTGCGAGTAACAGGCGCCCATCACCGAGACCGCCGCGATCGTGGAACTGTAGTACTGCAGGCCGGTGACAGCCCTGCCGTCAGCCCTGAACAGGACGGCGTTGCCGAACACGCCCGCCAGGATGGCGAAGAAAACCAGCGGGAAGGCGAAGAGGAAGAAAGCGCTCTGCGGGTTGCGCCAGAAGCTCAGCTGCTCATAGCGGATCTGGTGCCACACCAGGGTGGCCGGGTTCCGCCGTGGCAGCGCCGTGGCGGCCTCGGCCTGGCTGCTCATGCCTGTCATCACGGCCTTGCCTCCGGCCGGGTGCCCGGCGCGGCCCGGCCGGCCGACTCCGCCTGCACCGCTGTCAGGCCCAGGTAGATGTCCTCCAGGCTTGGCCGGTCGACCGTCAGGCCCGGCAACGTCGTGTTGTGATCTACGGCCCATCCCGTCAGCCGGTGCAGTAGTTCGGTCGGCTCGTCGGCCTCGATGACCAGCCGGCCGTCCTCGCCAGCGGCGGCAGGCACCGGCAGGTCGGTCACGGAGTACCCCTCTGGCAGCAGGAAGCGGACCCGCGCCCGGGCGAGGTCACGACCGCCGAGCGTGGCCGGCGTGCCCTCCTCGACGATCTTGCCGCCGGCGATGACGGCAACCCGGTCGGCGAGTTCCTGCGCCTCGTCCATGTAGTGGGTGGTCAGCATGATCGTGGTGCCAACGTCGCGCAGTCCCCTGATGACCTCCCAGGCGCCGCGCCTAGCGCTCGGGTCGAAGCCGGTCGTCGGTTCATCGAGGAACAGGACCCGCGGATTCCCGATGATGCCGAGGGCAAGGTCAAGCCGGCGCTTCTGGCCGCCGGACAATGACTTGACCTTGGTCTTCTCCTTGCCGCCCAGACCGACGAGGTCGATGACCTCGCCGACGGGGCGGGGATTCGGGTAGTACCCCGCGTTGCGGGAGACCGTCTCGCGCACGGTCAGGTGCAACTCGACGGCGAGTTCCTGGAGCACGATGCCGATCTGCTCGCGCAGTTGCCGCCCGGTGCGCTTCTCGCCGGGATCCAAGCCGGCCACCACGACGTTTCCCGCGTCCTTGAGCCGGTAGCCCTCGAGGATTTCCAGTGTCGTCGTCTTGCCAGCGCCGTTCGGCCCGAGCAGGGAGAAGATTTCCCCATAACTGACGGTGAAGCTCACGCCCGCCACAGCGCGCGTGGCGCCGTAGGTCTTCTGCAGGTCTTCGACGACGACAGCGTCCACAGTCTCCAGCCCTCACGCTCCAGCCCTCACGCGGTGCCAGCCCTCACGCGGTGCCAGACAAGCAGCACCCCCGCCGTCCTGAACCCCGGCGACTGTGGTTGACGCTGCTAGCATCCCCGAATCGATCGCCTTGGTATCGAGCCATTTGCCCCGCGCCAGATGTTACGGGGTGGCAGGGATCCTGGCAATGCAGTTCCTACACCAGCCAAGCTGGACATCGGCTGCGGCTCCGGCTGGACCCACCCACGGCTTCCTCGGCGCTCGATGATGGCGGCACCCGCACCCACAGCAACCAGCACCCCGGCGGGCCGCCAGGTAACACCGCACCCGGTCCTGGTCCATGAAGCCAGCCGCTACCACGCCGCCGATTGCCACCGAGACCGTGCGCCCCTGCATGCTGCGACGCTAGCGCACACGCCAGGTAGCGAAAGTGCAGGTCGTGCAAGATGGGTCAGCGCTCGACTGGGGGAGCACGCGCGTTCGAACCCGCGGAGGTTTCCGCTTCTGCCGCAGGTAGCTGATCACGTCGGC
>DASXDG010000405.1:0-81568 GCA_036490795.1 Streptosporangiaceae bacterium | reverse complement strand
AACTGTCACGCTTGTTCTGACGGCACAACTGTGCCCATATTTCGCCAAATGATCCAATATGTTGCTGAAATATTCCGCGCGTGATCTTGATCTTTGGCCGCTCATCTGGACCCTGGTGAATTTCTCAGGGCGGCGAGTTTCCCGGTAATTGACTGCTCCTATTCCGTAGCAGCAGATCGCGCTGGTTGACGTCCACAAGAACGTGACAATCCCTGCTGTCTTCCCCGTTATCGCGGTCACGTCTCATCGTCGTCTACGTCGACGCATAAACCAGCCGGGAGAAGCTGATCGCCGACTACGTACAGGTGGTGAGCTCTACAGAAGGTGGGCTCCAGACATGCCAAGGCTATGCAAGCCGTCGGTGAGTATGCCGGAATACGTCATTACGTTGGAGGAGACCCTGGCGTTCACCGAGAGAGTGCACGGCGGTAAGCCCTGGCTTCCACTATCGCTGCGATTGATTAAGAACACCGGGGTGCGTAAACGGCACATCGTGCGGCCCATCGAAGAGATCCTGCATCACCCGGGCTTCGAGGAACGTAACCGGATTTATGAGCTTGAGTCCAAGAAGCGGTGCCCCGAGGTTATCGAACGAGCCCTGGCGAACGCCGAGGTAACGACACAGGACATTGACGTCATCATCTACGTGTCGTGTACCGGATTCCTGATGCCATCGCTGACCGCGTGGCTGATCAACACCATGGGGTTCCGATCCGGCACCCGGCAGATACCCATCGCGCAGCTGGGCTGCGCGGCTGGTGCCGCGGCGATCAATCGCGCCCACGATTTCTGCATCGCCTACCCGCAGAGCAACGTCCTGATCGTTTCCTGCGAGCTGTGCTCGCTGTGCTACCAGCCCGACGACGAGGGAGTCGGTTCGCTGCTGTCCGACGGGCTGTTCGGTGACGCGGTCGCCGCCGCCGTGGTGCGAGGCAGGGGCGGCACCGGCATAGCGCTGGAGCGCAATGCCTCCTACCTCATCCCCGACACCGAGGAATGGATCTCGTACGCCGTGCGCGCTACCGGCTTCCACTTCCAGTTGGACCGTCGGGTGCCCGGGACGATGGAACCGCTGGCTCCGGTGCTACGTGAGTTCGCCGGGGACCACGGCTGGGATATCGGCAAGCTCGACTTTTACATCGTTCACGCCGGCGGCCCGCGGATCCTCGCCGATCTCGCCAAGTTCCTCAGCGTCGACGACAGCATGTTCCGGCACAGCTGGGCGACCTTGTCCGAATACGGCAATATCGCCAGCGCGGTCGTGCTCGAGGCAATACGCAGGCTATTCGACGAAGACCCCCCGATAGCGGGTGCCGCCGGCCTGATCGCGGGTTTCGGCCCAGGCATCACCGCCGAGATGGCGCTGGGCAGATGGGGCACGGACGCGCCAGAAGACGCGGATGAACTCCAGCGGAGTGCGTCGACAACCTGCCCTTGAGCGGGATTTCTCACCGACGACAAGGAAGTGAAGCGCATGAACGGCCTTATCGTCCCACCCGGTCAGGGTCGGAAGCTGATCACGAAAGCGCAGGAAGTTACCTTCAAGGTCACCAGCGCGGATGGCTCAGCCACGTCATGTTTCGAGGTGATGGTTCCGCCGGGATTCGATGTCGGGGCGCACAGCCATCACCGCTCGGCAGAGTTCTTCTACATCTTGGCGGGGGAACTCGACGTCCTGGCGTTCGAGCCGATCGAGCGTGTCGGGGAAGGCTGGCGGGACTGGGAATCTCCCGCCGGAGATCGCGTCGTCCGTGCGGGCGCGGGTAGCTGCATGTTCGTTCCGTCCGGATGCCCGCACGCGTTCATGAATCCCACCGGCGAGCCGGTGCGCATGCTGTTCCAGAGTTCCCCGTCGCCCGATCACGAGCGGTACTTCGAGGAACTGTGTGCCATCTTCTCGGCCGGCCAGGTAGTGGATTCCGGAGCCGTGCAGCAGTTGCGTACCCGCTATGACATTCACCAGATCACACCGCTCAGGCACGGAGCGCGGTGACCGCCATGGACAACATTCCGCTTGTCCACGCGAGCCTCGGCGAACAGGAACTGGCGGCCGTCGCGGAGGTTTTCGCCTCGGGCTGGCCGGCCGGCCAGGGCCCGCGAGGAAAGGCGCTCGAGGCGGAACTCGCCAGGCGCTACCGGGCCGGCGGCGCGGTCGCGCTGAGCAACTGCGGCGCCGCGCTCCACCTGGGCCTGCTCGCGCTCGGCGTGCGGCCGGGCGACGAGGTGATCGTCGCCGACTACACCTTCCCGGCGCCCGCCCACGCGGTGCGGTACGTCGGCGCGATCCCGGTCTTCGCCGACGTACGTGCCGATACCGGCACCGTCGACCCGCAAGCGGTGGCGGACCTGGTCGGTCCGCGGACGGTTGGCGTGATCGCGGTGGATACGGTCGGCCTTCCGGCCGACTACGCGGAGCTGGCATCGGTCACGGACCGGCACGGACTGTTCCTCTTCGAGGACGCCGCATGCGCGGTGGGCGCGACCTACCGGGGCCGGGAAGCGGGTGCGCTGGCGCCGGTGGCCTGCCTGTCTTTCCACGGGCGCAAGGGAGCCACGTGCGGTGAGGGCGGCGCCCTGCTCACCGCCGATCCGGCGCTCGCGGCGGACGCGCGGCTACGCTCGTCCTTCGGCATCGAGCCGATCTTCGATCAGGCGCGTGTCGTCGGCCTGCCGATCCCCGTGTTCAGGGAAATCGGCTGCAACTTCAAGCTCTCCGACATCGCCGCCGCGATCTTGCAGGTGCAGCTGAGCCGGATCGGCGAACTGCTCGAGCGCCGGAGCGCGGTCGCCGCGCGCTACGCCGAATTGCTGGCCGGCGAAGAGCTCATCACGATGCCGCACGTGCCGCCGGACCGTACCCACGCCTGGCAGACCTACATGCTGGCGCTGGACCCGAGCGTGGACCGGGCTGGCGTCGCCGCCGATCTGCGTGCTCGGGGCATCGGCTGCGGGCACGGCACGTGGGCGTCCCACTTGCAGCCGGTCTATGACACAAAGCAGTCGTGCCCGATCTCGGCGGATCTGTTCCGGCGTCATTTCGCCATTCCCATGCACGCCGAGCTCAGCGTGAACCAGACAGAACGCGTAGCGGCAGCCCTGCGCACCGCGCTCCGTGCCCACGCGCGTCCGGGAGCAGCGAGATGAGTATTGCTCCGCCTGCTAAGACGCAATCCGATGCCGCGGCTGCTGAGGGCGCGGGGCCGGCGGCCGCACAGGTCCTCGCCGAGGCTCAGGCCATGGTCGAGCCGGCCTACCGCGCCGTGGTGACCGCCCTGCCTGAGCCACTGCGGCAGGTGACCGGTTACCACGTTGGCTGGTGGGACCGGGCTGGCCGTCCCGCCAGCGGTACCGGCAAGGCGGTCCGGCCGGCCCTGGTGCTGGCCTGCGCCCGCGCCGCCGCCAGCGGCAAGCCCGGCGCGTCGGCGCGTGCCGGTGACCGCGAGGTATCAATCGCCCAGGCACGGGCCGTGCCTGCCGCGGTGGCGGTGGAGCTGGTGCATGACTTCTCGCTGCTGCACGACGACGTGATGGACCGGGACCTGACCCGGCGCGGCCGGCCGGCCGCCTGGACGGTCTACGGGGTAAGCCAGGCAATCCTCACCGGTGACGCGCTGCTCACCGCGGCCATGCTGCAGCTGGCCGGGGCAGCCGGGTCAGGGGGCGCCCGCTCGGCGGGCGTCGGTGTGCTCGCCAGCACGGTGGCGGCGCTATGCGCCGGTCAGGCGGCGGATCTGACCTTCGAGGATCAGTGCGACGTCACGATGGCCGACTGCCTGGCGATGGCCAGGGACAAGACCGGGGCGCTGCTGGGCGCCGCTGCTCAGCTCGGTGCCATGGCGGGCGGGGCCGACCGGGGCACCGCCAGCTGCTACCGGATGTTCGGCCGTCAGCTTGGCATCGCGTTCCAGCTCATCGACGACCTGCTGGGAATCTGGGGCGATCCCGCCGTCACCGGCAAGCCCTCCGGAGCCGACCTGACCATCCGCAAGAAGTCGCTGCCGGTGGTGGCCGCGCTGACTTCAGGGACGGCGGCAGCCGGCCAGCTACGCCAGCTCTACCAGCAAGGACGCGACCTGGCCCCGGAGGAGGTCGTGGTCGCCGCGCAGCTGGTCGAGGCCGCTGGGGGCCGCTCCTGGGCACAGGCCGAAGCAGGTCGCCGTACCCAGTCCGCGCTCGATGCCCTGAACCGGGCACGTCCGGGTCCGGTCGCGGCCGCCGAATTGCGCGCCCTGGCCGCACTGCTGGCCCGCCGGGATCGCTGAACGACGACACACATCTGCACTGGCGCGCTACCGGATCCCCCGCGATGACGAACTGGAGAGCGTGATGAGAGTAGACGCGGCCTGCGCCGCCAGGCCCCGGTGGGCCGCGGCGGTGTTTCCGCCAGGGCTCGATGAGGCGCTGGCTCAGCTGCGGACCCGTGTGCTCAGCCGGGTCAGCTCCGACGGCGCGGTGCGCGGGCGGTGCGACAGCCGGGTGCTGGAAACCACGCTGCTGCTGACCTTGCTTGACCGCACCGGTGGCCTGCCGGAACGCCGGAACGCGCTGGCCGGCTATCTGCGCAGCCGTCAGCATGAGGCTAGCCCGCTGGACCGGTTCCTGATCGGGGCCGCCCTGCACGACGGTGACCGGCCCGACACCGGATCGCTGGTAGACGACGTGCTGGCCAGCGCGCCCTCCTTCACCACCCGGCGCAAGCGGGCGATGCTTGATGCCTGTTCCGCGGTGCTTGGCGTGGCTCAGCCCGGCCAGCTCGACCCGCGGGCCTTCGACCGTACCGGCCTGCACTACTGGGCCGCGGTGCTGCTGACCGCGGTGAAAACCGTACTCGCCGACGGGGCCGGGCAGCGCGGCCTGATCCGCGACGAAGACGTCCGGATCCTGCTGGATACCCAGCGGCCTGGCCCGGTATGGGAGGGCAACCTGCTGATCAGCATCTGGGTGCTGCACGCGCTGCACCGGCTGCCCCGCACCGGTCACACCGTCGACGCCGGGCTGCGCAGGATACTCGGCTACCAGCGCGACGACGGCGGCATCCCGTTCGTCGCGGACCTGGACACCTGGACCACCGCCCTGGCCGGCGTGGCCCTTACCGCGGCCGGCACGCCGCCCGCCCAGTTGCGCCCGCTAGCGGACTATCTCGCCGCCCGGCAGCGCCCAGCGGGCGGCTGGTCGGCCACAAGGTCGGCAAGTCAGACGGACGCGGATACCACCGCGGTCGCCGTGCAATTCCTGCACACCGTCGATCCCAGTTACCAGGACGCGGTCGAGGCCGGCTGCGCGTCGCTGCACGCGCTGTGCGGCGCCGACGGCGGCTTCCCCACCTACCTCCCGGGAGCGCCCTCGGAAACCGGCATGACCGCGGCGGTCGTGGACGCCCTGGCAACACGATGGCCAGCACGCGAGGACGCGATCCGCTCGGGGCTCGCCTTCATCGCCACCCGGCAAGCCGAGGACGGGGCGTTCCCGCCGGACTGGAGCCTGAGCCGGCACTACACGATCTTCCGGGTACTGCTGGCCGCCTCCCGGCTCCCCGGCCCCGGGACCGCGGCCACCCAGCGCATGGTCCAACGCGCGCTAGCACTGATCAAACGGGCGCAGAACCCCGACGGCGGCTGGGGACAGCAGCCGGGACGGCCCAGCGACCCGCTGAGTACGGCGTACGCGCTGATCAGCTTGTGCCAGCAAGATGATCCGCGGGCAGCCGCGCAAGCCACCGCCTACCTGCTCCACCGCCAGCGCGACGACGGCAGCTTTACCGCCACGCCGGACACCGTCGGGCCGCGCCCGTTCACCTACGCGGTCCCGGCCCAGTACGACATCTTCGTCCTGCTCGCACTCGGTCACCTGCGCCAGCGCATCCAGCGAGGCACCTCCGGCTCGCCGCACCCGCCCGCGCTCACGTCGGCAAGCAGCCATCCAGGCGGTGAAACCAGCCCTCGTTATTGACTTGGAGGACAGATGCCCAAAGGACCTGAGCCAGAAGAGTTGTACTCCGCCATCGAAGAATCTGCTCGATTGATGGGCGCAGCTTTTTCGCGCGACAAGGTCTGGCCGATCCTGGACGCATACAGGGACCTCATCACCGACGGCAGGATTGTTTTCAGCGCGCAGACCGGTGCGCGTCACGCCGACGAGCTTGAATACACCGTACAAGTAGCTCCGGGGATCGATGACCCATATATCCATGCCCTATCGAATGGTCTCATCGCGGAGACCGGCGGTCCCATTGGCACCCTGCTCTCGGACATGGCGGCGCGAATCCCCGTCGATGAATACGCCATCGACTGCGGGGTCGCTGGCGGATTCAAGAAGGTGTACGCCCTCCCTCGTGACTCGCAGGGGATAGCGAAGCTCGCCGACATCCCGTCAATGCCCAGCGCGCTCGCCGAGAATGCCGCATTTTTCGCGCGCTACGGGATGGGCGAAGCGGCGGTGATCGCGGCCGACTACCAGCGCAACACGGTGAATGTGTACTTCCAGCTTCCCGCCGCCTATGCGGGCAGTCTCGAGCCGAAGGCCATCCTGTCCATGCTTCGCGAAACCGGATTGCCGGAACCGAGCGAACGGATACTGCGGTACGCCGGTAAGGCGTACCGGATCTACGCCACCCTCGGCTGGGATTCTTCGAAAGTCCAGCGGCTCTCCTTCGCTCCTTTGCCGCATCGCGGCTTGGACTTGTCGGCGCTTCCCGTCCGCCCGGAACCGGGAATTGAGCAGTTCATGACAGGAGCTCCGCACACGTACGCCGGCGAACGTATAGGTACCGCTGCTGTTAAATGGTCGCCCGACGATGAATGCCTTGATCTTGGGTCTTACTACCAAATGTCGCCCTCGCAATTGAAGGCGCTTCCATGAAAGGACACAGCTCGTGACGACGACATCCACGAACCCGGCTCCTCAGGGCGGGTCGGCCAACGGCCTCGCCATCGAGTACGACTTCGACAACGGCAACTTCATCCGGGACCTGATCACCACCAACGTCGGCGGTGCGTTGCCGGTAGAAAGCGCCGTCGGTCCCATGGACGCGTCCATCTATATCTGGATCACTCACCTGTTCCAGATGTCGTGGTTCGACGCGCTGGCGCCCTACCACCCGACCGCGGTCGGCGTGCACTCCCGGATTCCCCGCCGTCCAGCCAGTGAGTCGGCCACCAACAGGAACAAGAACATCGCCGGCATGTACGCCGGGTACCAGGTGCTGAAGGGCGTGTTCCAGGAGCGAGTGCCGGTGGCACGGCTAGGGATGATCGCACTCGGCCTTGACCCCGACGACGAGTCGGAGGATCCGGCCACTGCGGCCGGCATCGGCAACATAGCCGGCAAGGCCATCGTCAAGGCCCGCGCGCATGACGGCATGAACGCGCTCGGTGATGAGGCAGGCCCGTACAACGGCCAGCCGTACGACGACTACACCGGCTACCAGCCGGTAAACACGGCCTACGAACTGGGCAACCCTTCGCGCTGGCAGCCGGCGATGGGACCGCACCGCCGCCGCGTCGGCGGCGGAATGCCGGGAACAGCCGCCGCCCGGGCCGGTGACAAGGGCATCTTCATCGTCCAGCGGTTCGTCACTCCGCAACTCGGGCGGGTCAAGCCCTACACCTATACCGACCCGGACGAGTTCGAGATCGCCCGGCCGGACCACGTAGATCACACCAATCCCAGCCGCTACAAGCAATCGGTGGACGAGATCCTGGACGCGTCGGCCGCGCTCACCGACGAGCAGAAGGTGATGGTGGAGTTCTTCGACAACAAGCTGGCGGGTATCACCCTGGCCCCGCGCGCCGCGGCGATGAGTCACGACCTGGACCTGGACGGCTGGTGTCACCTGTTCATGACGACCTCCCTAGCGCGGTTCGACGACCTGATCGCCTGCTGGTACCAGAAGAACGTCTATGACTCGGTGCGGCCGTTCAGCGCGGTCAGGCACGTGTACGGCGACACCCCGGTGACCGCTTGGGGCGGCCCCTTCAAGGGGACGGTCGACGACATCGCGGCCAGCCAGTGGCGCAGCTACCCGCCCGTGGCGGACCATCCCGAGTACCCCTCAGGATCCACCACGCTCTGTGCCGCGGAGGCGCAGGCGGCGCGGCGTTTCCTCGGCGATGACGTCCTGGAATGGACGCATGTTTTCGCCGCCGGCGAGTCGCTGACCGAGCCCGGGTTCGCCCCCGCCAACGACGTCGAACTGCGCTGGCCCACCTGGACTGAGTTCCTGTACGACTGCGGTCACAGCCGGGTGTGGGCAGGCGTGCACTTCCTGACGACGATCGAGAGGTCCGCCGTGTGGGGCGCGCAGTTCGGCGACCGGGCCTACGAGTTCGTGCAGCGGCACATCAATGGCGACGTCGAGGACTGACCAGGACAGTCCCGCGCCTCACATTCGGGGCGGCTGCTTCGTCGTAATAGGAGGGACACCATGCCACGAGCACGCCAGGGCGACAGGGCCGACGGGGAGGGTCCGCAAGTTCGCTGATCGGACAAGGAGATGACATGGCAACGCGAAGTGCGGCCCCCGCAACCGGGCCGAACTCAGAGACCGCCGGGGACTCGAGGCGGTGGCTGATCCTCGCCATCATCTGCACCGCGTACCTGATGGTCGGCCTCGACCTGACCGTGATGAACGTCGCGCTTCCGTCGGCGCAGAAAGCGCTTGGGTTCTCGAACGCCGACCGGCAGTGGATCGTGACCGCGTACGCGCTGGCATTCGGCAGCCTGATGCTGTTCTGCGGGCGGCTCGCCGACCGCATCGGCCGCAAGACCACCTTCCTCGCCGGACTGACCGGCTTCGCGGCCACCTCCGCCGTCGGCGGCGCCTCGACAAGCTTCGCCATGCTGGTGACGGCCCGGGCCTGCCAGGGAGCTTTCGCCGCGCTGCTGGCGCCGTCCTGCCTGGCCCTGCTGGCCACCACGTTCACCGACTCGGACGAACGAGCGAAGGCCTTCGGCATCTTCAGCGGAGTCGTGGCCAGCGGCGCGGGCCTGGGGCTGATCATCGGCGGTGCGCTGACCTCAGCCCTGAACTGGCGCTGGTGCCTGTACGTCAACCTGCTCTTCGCCGCGGTCGCGCTCGTCGGTGGCCAGCTGCTGCTGGCCAGGCAGCCCAAGGCCGGCACCAGGATGGACATCCCTGGTGTGCTGCTGGCGTCGGGCGGGATGTTCTGTGTCGTCTACGGCTTCGCCAACGCCGCGACGCACAGCTGGCATACGCCTTCGACATGGATCTTCCTCGCGGCCGGCGTCGTGCTGCTGATTATTTTCGTGTTCTGGCAAACACGCGCCGCGCAGCCGCTGCTGCCGCTGCGGATCATTCTCGACCGCAACCGCGGCGGGGCTTACCTCGCCGTGCTGCTCGTCGGGACCGGCATGTTCGGCGTCTTGTTGTTCCTCATCTACTACCTGCAGACCGTCCGGGGTTACTCGGCCATCATCTCGGGTCTGTGCCTGCTGCCGATGGTCGTGTGCACCACCGTAGGGGCAGCCGCGGGCGCCATCAGGCTGCTGCCGAAGTTCGGACCCAAGCCGCTGATCAGCGGCGGCCTGCTGGTCGGTGCGGGCGGCATGGCCTGGCTCGCGGGGATCGGCGTGCACTCTGGCTACGCGACGCACCTGCTCGGGCCGCTCATGATAGTCGGCATCGGCCTGGGCCTCATCTACGCCGCTGCGCTGACCACCGGCACCTCCGGCGTGGCACCCCAGGACTCGGGGATAGCCTCCGCCTGCATCAGCGCCGGCCAGCAGTTGGGCGGCGCCAGCGGCACCGCGCTGCTCAACACGATCGCCGCCACCGCCACCGTCAGCTGGCTGACCGGCCACGTGCACGGGCAGCCGTCACTGGCGCAACTCCATCTCGCATCGGTCCACGGCTACACCACGGTGTTCTGGTGGTGCGCCGCCATCCTCGCGGCGGGCGCCGTCATCTCTGCCCTGCTGCTGCGCTCCGGCCTGCTGCCCGAGCCCGCGGGTACCCCGGCGCAGAGCCCGTCCAAGGAGACCGCGCCAGAACTCTCCTGACCCAGCTGGGCGAACACCGGACCGAGTACGCGTCCGGATGTCGGCGTGCCCGTTTACGGGGCCTGCGGCGCCGCAGGCCCCCTAAACGCGTGGGCCACCATCGCCGCTCATGCGTCCAGCGCGCCCGTTGAACACCGCAACAGGGAGGCAGTCTCCGTGAACAGCTCAGTGATCCGCAGGCGGATGCGGAAGCGTTGGCTTTATATCGGCATGGTGCCGGAGGTGGCCGCGGCAAGGAACAGCTCGACGCTGCTCACTCTCGATCATGACCTGGACGTCCTCCCCGAGGCTGGGCGGCGGCTGACAGTCGCCGAGCTGGCTGGCCACGTGGACGACCTGGCGGGCCGGCTGCGAGCGGCCGGGGTCCGGCCGGGAGAGCGCGTCGTGATCTGCAAGGCACCTAATTTCGACGTGTGGGTGCTCGCTACCGCGACGGCGCGTCTGGGCGCGGTTCCTGTGCTGCTGTCGCATCACCTGCCCGGCGCGACGATCGGGGCCTTGCTCGGCCGGCTGGACCGGCCGCAGCTGCTGACCGACGCTGACCGGCTTGAGGCGCTGGGCGGGGTGCCGCTGGCAGAGCTCGTCCGGCAGGTGATCGTCGTGGCCGGGTCGAGTCCGGAGGCGGTGTCGCTGTCCGCACTGGCCGGGTCGCCGCCGGTTCAGCCGGTTTTCCATGGTCTGGACGAGCCGGTCATGATTACCCACACGTCCGGGACTACCGGTCTGCCCAAGCTAGTAGTCCATACCCCGCGGACCATGCGCATCCGGTTGCGACCGCAACTGATCCTGCTGGCATTGATGCGCAAACGCGAGACCGTCGCCATCCACATCCCCTTCGGACACTCGCGGAATTTCGCGGCGATGGCGCTGTGCCTGTACAAGGCGATGCCGGTGCTGCTGGTGAACAACCCCGATCCTGACCACGTCGCCGGGTTCTTCGCCAGGCACCGGCCGGGCCTGATCGAGGCGCTGCCCAACTCGTTCCTGGCCTGGGAGGAACTCGCCAACGACCCGCGGCGGCCGTTCGCCTCGGTGAAGTACTTCAGCAGCACCTTCGACGCGATCCACCCCCGGACGATCAGCCGGCTGCTCGAGTCGTCACAGCGCCGCGTGCCGCTGTTCTTCCAGATCTACGGGCAGAGCGAGGTCGGCCCGGCCATCGCGCGACCGTACTTCCGCAGGTCAGCTCGCCGGATGGATGGTCGCTGCGTGGGTTACCCGATGCTGGGTGGCCCGCGGGTCCGCGTGGCGAGCCGGGATGGCGCGCGGCCAACTAAGGCCAATCCCGGTTTCATCGAGGTCAGGTGGAAGGCCCTACTGCACAGCTACTTGGGCGAGCAGGACAAATTCGACGACAACATGCACGACGGCTGGTGGCGGATGGGCGACGTCGGGTACCGCAGCCGGTTCGGCTGCCTGCACATGCTCGACCGGGAAGTGGACGTGATCCCCGGGGTGGGCAGCACCCTGGAGATCGAGGACCTGGTGATGAGCAGGCTGGCCGAACTGAACGAGATCGTCGTCGTGCCAGGCCCGCGGTCCGAGCCGATCCCGGTGATCTGCACTACCCGGGACCAGCCGCTTGACCTAGACCGCTGGCGATCGGCCGTCGCTGACCTGCCCATGCTCGCCGACCCCATCCAGGTCCCGCTGGCCGAACTGCCTCGCACCGCGACGCTGAAGGTACAGCGCATCGAGCTTTCGCGCCGCCTCCAAGAACGACTGGAGAAGCAATGACATCAGAACTAACACTCGCACGATTCCGCGAATACATGGTGGGACCCTCCCGCTTCATGACCCTGCTGTCCTGCTTCGAGCTCGGCATCGTCGACGCGCTACGCGAGACTCCCGGCATGACCGCCACCAAGCTCGGCGCTGCCGTCGGCGCCAAGCCGGATGCCGTGGAGCAGCTACTGCACCTGCTGGTCAAGGAGGGCTTCGTCGGGTACGACGAAGCAACCGGCGGGTACGCCCTGGACGCGCTCGCCGACGTCGCCAAGGCCGACCTGCAGCGCGCGCTCACCTACATGAACATGATCAAGGTGGTCGCGCTCAGGCAGTTGTTCTACCTCACCGGCAGCGTGCGGACCGGCACCCTCATCGGCCTGAAAGAGCTCTACGGATCCGGAGGAACCCTCTATGGCGCCGTGGCCGAACACAGGGACTTGCGCGAGTCCTGGGCGACGTTGATGGACGCCGTCACCGCCCGCGTTGATCCCTGGTTTTTCGGCAGCATCGACATGCCATCCGGGGCGCGGGTGCTCGATCTCGCCGGGAACACCGGCCTCGGCGCGATTCACGCCTGTCAGCTGAAGCCCTCTCCCGGCCTCCGGGTGACCACCTTCGACCTGCCGGAAAAGAAAGAAGAGTGCCTGCGGAACTTCAGCACCCACGGCGTGGACGAGCAATGCTCGTTCATCGGCGGCGACGTCTTCGATGAAATCCCCAAGGGATTCGATGTCGTCCTGATCAAGCACTTCCTGGACATGTTCGACAAGGAAGACGTGTGCAGGATCCTGGCAGCCGTCAACGGGTCGCTGGACGCCGGCGGGCAGGTACACATCCTGGTGCCGGTATATCCCGAGGACATCAAAGACTCGAGCAACTACAACGTCGATTTCTTCCCGGCCTTCTTTCTCGGCTGCACCATGGGTCAGGGCGGACCGCAGAAGCTGTCGGCGTACCGGAACTGGCTGGAAGAGTGCGGGTTCGTGGTCACCAAGGTGGTCACCAAGGATGCCGCTGACATCCCGCCGGACGTCATCCCCGTACAGGCCATCCTGTGCGCGACCAAGACCGCGTGAGGGACCATGCTTCCTGAATTCGATACGGCACGTGCCGAACTGGTCGGCCACCCCCTCTACTCGCAGATAACCACGCAGGACCGGCTGCGGATCTTCATGAAACACCACGTGTTCGCCGTGTGGGATTTCTTCACGTTGCTCAAGCGCCTGCAGGCTGAGGTGACCACGGTCACCTTGCCCTGGCAGCCGCGGGGACGCGCCGACCACGGCCGGTTCATCCTGGAGATCGTGCTCGCCGAGGAAACCGACGAGGACGTCGGCGGGGGATACATCAGCCATTTCGAGCTGTACCGGCGCGCCATGGATGAACTCGGGGCCGATACCGGTCCGATCGACCGGTTCCTCGCCGCACTCGATAGCGGACTCGCCCCGATGCGGGCACTTAAGGAAACGAACCTCCCGGTGAGCGTCAGGGAGTTCGTCGGCTGCACCCTCGACGTGGCCTTGACCGGCGCGCCGCATGAGGTGGCCGCTTCGTTCTGCCACGGCCGGGAAAACCTGCTGCCTGACGTGTTCTCCGCGGTTCGCGCCAACGCGGCGGGCGTGCTCGCGGACGCGCCGGTGTTCCGGTACTACCTAGACCGTCACATCACCTTGGACCACAACGAGCACGGCCCGCTGGCGCTGCGCCTGCTCGCGTCGCTGTGCGACGGCGACCCGGTCCGCGAGGCAGCGGCCGAAGCGGTCAGCGTGCAGGCGGTCCGGGCCCGTGCCGGGCTGTGGAACGGCGTGCTCGCGGAGTTCGGCGATGACCGTTGAGACGGGGCCGCGGTGACCGTCTCCCTGGGCAGGCCGGCCGCTTCGCCTGACCGCTTGGTCCCGCGCCGGTCTCGGTTCAGTCCATGACCACGGCCAACCTGCGAAGAGAGGAAGCCGATCGTGAAATCCGTGAACGTCGCGATCATCTACTACAGCGCCACCGGCACGGTGCACGCCCTTGCGTGCGCCGTCGCGGAGGGCGCGGAGATGGCGGGCGCGCACGTGCGCCTGCGTAAGGTCGCCGAACTGGTTCCGGCAGAGACAATCAACGCCATTCCGGCTTGGCGTCAGCATCTCAAGGACACCGCCGACGTCGCCGAGGTCAGCTCCGAGGACATGATCTGGGCCGACGCCGTGCTATGCGGCACCCCCACCCGCTTCGGCAACCCGTCCAGCCAGCTCAAGGCGTTCATCGACTCCCTCGGCGTGCTGTGGCGGCGGGGTGAACTCGCCGACAAGGTGTACTCGGCTTTCACCGCCAGCGGCACCTCCCACGGCGGTCAGGAGTCCACCATCGCGGCATTGGGGAATGTCTTCTACCACTGGGGCGGCATCATCGTGCCTCCCGGGTACACCGACCCCATCCAGTTCCAGAGGGGCGATCCCCACGGCACCTCCCACGCGGCTGGCGATGACCTGCTCCCCAGGGTGGTCCTGGAGGCGGCCCGCTGCCAGGCCCAGCGCGTCGTCGACACCGCGGTGGCGCTCAAGGCAGGCCGCGCCTGCGGCCAGGACCATCACGCCAGCGCGCGGGGCGTCATCGTGGCCGGTCCCGATGCGCGGCTCCGCGCCCGTAATCGCACTCACACCTAGGACGTAATAATGTGGAGCGCACTGCCCTCCTGCCGGGAAAACGCTCATGCTTATTAAGACGACACAATCCGTCGAAATGTGAGGCGAGGGAGTCGGCGACACCATGAGCACGCAGCCGGGGCCGGGAGACGGCCAGCCCGATACGGGCCTGAGCGCGATCATGAGCGAGCGGCGTCAGCTGATCAATCTGACGTACCGGCTGCTGGGCTCCCTGGCCGAAGCCGAGGACGCCGTGCAGGAGACCTACGCTCGCTGGTACGCGATGTCACCGGAGCAGCAGGACGCCATCGAATCCTGCAGCGGCTGGCTGACGAAGGTCGCCAGCCGCATCTGCTTTGACATGCTCGGCTCGGCACGGGCACGGCGAGAACGCTACGTGGGCGAATGGATTCCCGAACCGGTGCCCGATCACACCGAGTGGATCGGCGGGCAGCCGGGCGGCACGATGGCTGACCCGGCCGACCGGGTCACCCTCGATGAGTCGGTCAGCATGGCGTTCCTGGTCGTGCTGGAGTCGATGACACCGGCCGAGCGCGTAGCGCTCATCCTGCACGACGTCTTCCGCTACGCCTTTGCCGAAGTGGCCGAGATCACCGGCCGCTCCCCGGTGGCCTGCCGGCAGCTGGCCACCTCGGCCCGCCGCCGGATCCGCGGCACCCAGCTCCCCGTGGCCTCGGCTGCCCAGCATGCCCAGCATGCCCAGCATGCCCAGGTGGTCAGGGACTTCAAGCGGGCGTGGGATGCCAAGGACATCGACGCCCTCATCGGCCTCCTCGACCCCGATGCCACGGCGACCGCCGACACCGGCGGCCTCGTCCGCGCGAGGCAGCGTCCGATCGAAGGTGCCGAGCAGGTCGCGCGCGTCGTCCTCATCGGTACCGCCTCAAGGGAACCTCGTGTGACCACCCTCGAGCGTACGGTCAACGGCCAGCCGGGCCTGATCCTGCGGCAGCGTGGTGTCACCGTCGGGGTGCTCGCATTCGGCTTCGCAGGCGACCGGATCAAGCGCATCTGGGCAGTGGTGAACCCGGAAAAGCTCCGGGCCTGGACGAACTGAGCTTCACCGTTTCCTTAGTTGTCGCGCGGGCTGGAGTGCCTGGCCATCTTTCCCGCGCCCTCTCCCACGTCATCGCGCCCTGGCAAGTATTTACCGTTCAAGGAGATTGCGATCCATGGCCATCACTGCCGACAAGCTCGTCCCTGAAACCAGACGCCTGCACCAGACCCTCCGCATGCGCGACCTTGTGCCGTTGTCGGTGTCGAGCGTGGGCCCGCTGTTCTCCGTGGCGGCCACCGGGGGAGTGATGGCGGCGGACGCCGGATGGTGGTCGCTGCCCGCCATCGCCCTGCTAGCCGTGCCGTTTGTCATCTCGGCCTTCATCTTCCGCATGCTCAACCGGCTCTTCCCGCACGCAGGTGCGTCCTACCACTGGTCGGCGCGTATCGTCAGCCGCACGGCCGGCCGGTACCAGGCGTGGATCCTGATCCTGGCCTACTTCTTCTCCATCCCCCCGATCGCGATCCCCGCCAGCGCCTACACGCTGGCCCTGATCGCCCCGCACTACGACGCCCCGCCCATCGTCCAACTCGGCCTCGCGCTGTTCTGGATCGTCTTCGCCGCCGTACCGCTGTTGCTCGGCGCCCGGCCGATGGCGCGGGTCACCCAGGCCTTCTTCGCCTTCGAGGTGCTGGCTCTGACCAGCTTCACCGTGGTCGGGCTGATCGAGATGCCGCACCTGTCGACGCCAGTTCACTTCGGCGCACCGCCGATCGGCGGAATCCTGGTCGTAGCGGTCATCGCCGCGACCATCCTGGACGGCTGGGAGGTCGATAGTTACGCCGCCGAGGAGTGCCGGCGGCCGCGGTCCGATCCCGGCAAGGGCGGCATCATCGGGGTGTTCGGAGCCCTGCTGTTCTACGCGATCCTGTACCCGCTGATGCTGCTCGAGACCCCGATCGGTCATCTCGCCAACGCGGTGGATCCGCTAGCCGTATGGTCACAGCGCCTGGTTCCGGGGGCGCCCTGGCTCATGCTCGTGCCCATCTTGTGCTCGAGCGCGGGCGCGATGTGGCTGGTGGCCTACACCCTTATCCGCGCCATGTACGCGATGGGACGCGAGAACCTGATCTCGCCGGCCTTCGCCAAGCTGAACCGTCAGCGGGTGCCGCACGTGGCCACCATCGCCGTTTTCGGAGCCGCCGCGCTGGTCGTCGCGTTCCAGCTGTTCGTGTCCTCGCTCGCGGCCTTCTTCAGCCTGGTGCTCTCCGCCGCGGGGTTCTTCCTGATCGCGGAGTTCTTCCTCGACTCCGTGACAGCCGTGGTGTTTCTTAGCGTCGGCCACCGCAAGATCCCTGGCGTTCAGCGCCTGCGGCCAGCCGCGCACCGGCTGCTGCTCGCCGGGTCTGCCCTCTCCACGTTGATCTTGGGCGCCCTGCTCGTCGCGTTCTTCTTCTACGGTCCGATCGGCATCGGTCACGGCATCGATCAGATCATCGCCGTACTCCTCGGCATCGGTGTCGCGTTTACCTGGTGGACAAGGCGGCGCAGCACCGGCCTGGTCGCCTTCGCCGGACGCGAAGTCACCGACGAAGCATAGGTGTTGCGCGACAACAGCAGGCCGCGGCGGCTGACATCGAGGGCGACGTTCCGGCGGGCCGCGGCCGAGCCTGATGCGGCACGTGTCACGTGGCGGTCCGGCGAGGCGGAAGCCGGTGCCGCCATTTCACGCGGTAAAAAGGTCCTGCACGGTAAAAAACCATGCTGTCAGCAACAGTTCTCTCCGCGTTGAATTTAATTGCCGCGATAATCACTGAGCAGTTCAGCTAAGCGGTGCGGATGGGAAGCCAGTGACCGGACGTGATTCTTGCGGCATGGGTTCAATTCGTGAGCGCGCCCGTACCGTGACCGATGCGCGGCCGAGGGCAGGATGGCTGGCGCACTATGTGCACATCCGCTTCCAGCCTTTCCAGCTGGAAGCGGACGCGCCATTGTGGCCGTCATCGGTTTGCCGGAGCACTGGCCTCAGAACCGGGCTGGCGTTAAGACGCTATGGGCCAGAGTCTATTGCGACGATCACGGTGCCCGCTCCAGCGCCGAAGGCAGCGCTGTAGGCGAGGTTAGCGGACGTGTCGTAGGCGCAGAGCCCGACCGTGTAGACGCCGACGGCGCCAGGAACCGCCGTGCCGCTGACGGTCTGGGTGACCCATTGGCCGGCGGGCGCGGTGAAGTTGATAATCTCCCAGTTCGTGTTCGTGATCGCGCCGCTGGCGGACTTGTAGCAGACGCCGAGCCGACCGCTGACTGCCGCGCCGTTAGTGCTTCCCAGAACTACGGACCCGGTAATCACGCCCCGGGACGAGGGGTCGGAGAAGTTCTCGGAGTCCATCCCCGATATCCATTGCCACGCGAGAACGGTGGGGGGAATCGCGGTCTCGCCGGAGAAGCTGTTCACTAGGGTAACCGGGGCGACGAGGGTGGCGGCTCTCGCGACGCCCGTCGACGAGCCGGCTGTGAAAGCCAAGGCTGCGAGCAGTCCCGCGGCGGCGAGCGTCATGATGGTCGTCGTTACCTTGGTTCGCCTTAGTGGCTTACGGCGCAAGGGTCGGGGACTTCCGGGGTCGGAGATTGGACTGGTCATGGGCGTTAGCTCTTTCTTGAGGACTGCCCGGATGTCGTCGAGGTGCCGATGCGACGCGTCACCGGACTACTTATGCCTATAACGGTAAGTAGCGACGCGGCAGTGGTCGCCAAGCCATGCGGAGCATATGAGACGTCCATCTGCCGATAAAAGGCATCCCGTTCCGGGATTCGGTGAAAGCGAGCAACTTCTTCGCGGCAGAACATATATAACATCGATTCCGCCGGATGGCTAGTGGCCGTTTAGAGGCAATTAACCCGGCTTTAGCTTATGCATCCCTATGTCACTACTCACGCAGCTGTTACCGGCCTCATTCAGATGCCACAAAAGCACAGCGTGGAAAGGCTGATCGCGCTCGGCCACACCCGGATCTGGATGCCCTGTTCGAACGCGGCGTCGCCGCGTCCCCCAGCTCCGCCGCTTGCAGGATCCCGAGCCGAGGGTGATCGATCGGGCCTCGACCGCCCCGCCGCGCGACCCCGAGGCCAGCATGAGCGCTATCGCGGCGCGATCACTACAGGAATGCGTGCCTCGGGATGGGCATTTTGGTGAGTACCGGCCCCCGGGTAAATGCCGTAAAGAACCACCGTCAGTTCTGATTGAAAAGAACGAAGCAGGATGCAGCCGTTACTGGCTAGGAAGCTCCGCGGGCTGACGAGCGGGCAGCCCGCTGCCCTCGGCCGGTGACGAGCTGTTAGTGGACCAGCCTAGCCTCCGTTCGCCGCCGGAGAACCTGTGCTCCGGTTTGCCGTTCTTTCCCGCCGCCGTGTGCCGATGCCGAGCTCATCGGCGTCATTCTCCGAATGTAAGGGCGTTACATTTCGCCACTGCTTGAACATTCCGGATGTTCTACGCAATGCTGATCTCGTGATCAGCCCCCGCGGTCCGCTGGCGGTGCACCGGATGACCGCGCACTGGGCGGTGCTCGCGGCTGCCGCGCTGACGACCCTGGTCGCGGCCACCGTGGCCTCGGCGCTGACGGTCTTCACGGGCCAGGTACTGCCTCGGGTGGTCCAGCACGATCTCGCCATGACGCCGGGCACCGCACTGTCGATCACCTCGTTGGAGGGCGAACCTAGCCAGGCGGCCACGGCCAGCGGGGTGCTGCGGTCGCGGATAGCCACGGCAATGCCAGGCATCCCGTTCAGCTTCTACGACGCACTCTGGTCGGATCCGCTGGGGCTCGTCCCCGGGGCACTTCCCGCGCCTCCGGCGAGCGCCGGCCCGGGCAACACGGCGCTGCTCCAGGCAGCCTCGATGAGCGGGATCGCCAGCCACGCTTCGCTCGTCGCCGGTCAGTGGCCGGCTGACTCAGCGAGCGGCGGGCGGCAGGCTATCCCCGCCGCCTTGCCCGCCTCGGCGGCGGCATTGCTTCACATCTCACCAGGCGACGTGCTGCGGCTACGCGACCGGATCACGAACGCGCTGGTGAGCTTCGATATCACCGGCGTCTTCGCGCAGCGTCAAGGAGGCGGCCCGGCGGATTCGTACTGGAAGCTCAGCTACTTCCCGGCCAGTGGCAGGTCGGCCAGCTCCGGATCCACCACCTATGGTCCCCTCGTCGTGAGCCAGGCGGCTTTCGGGCCGCTACTCACGATGCTCAGCGCGTCCTGGGTGGCTCAGCCTGACCTGGCGGCGTTCCAGGAGGGGGACCTTCACCCGATGTCGGCGGACGTCACCGCCCTCACCCAGTCACTGCCGAAGTCGACCGTCCTGAACGGTGCTCAGCTGGTCACGAGCCTGCCGTCCGTGCTCGTCCAGGCGGCCAGCGGCCTCGCCGTCGCCCGGTCGGTCGTGGTGATCAGCGCCCTGGAACTCCTCGTCCTCGCCATCGCGGCGCTGCTCGCGGTGGCGCGGCTACTGGCGACCCAGCGAGAGGGAGAGACCGCGTTGCTGGTCGGGCGCGGCGCGACCAGATCCCAGCTGATCTGGCTCAGCGCGGCCGAGGTGATCCCGTTGTCAGCGCTGGTGTCCGTCGTCGGCGCGGTCGCGGGGATCGGGCTCGTCAGCCTGCTGGTGACCGCCGGGCCGCTGGGCAGGGCCGGCATCCAGCTCGCCAGCCAGGCGGGAATCTGGCCCAACGCACTCGAGGCCGCGATCGCCGTCACGGTCGTGGCCGCGGCCTCGCTGCTCGCTCCCGCGTTCACTCTCAGTTCAGCCGCCGATCGGACCCGGCGTGGCAGGCAGGCCATGGTGGCGGGGGTGGCACGGGCCGGCCTGGACATCGCCCTCGTGGTGCTCGCGGTGCTGGCCGGCTGGCAACTCCGCCACTACTCGGCGGCAAGCGATGGCGGGACGGCGGGGATCGATCCGGTGCTCGCGCTGGCACCCGCGCTCGCGCTGGCCGCGGGAAGCGTCGCCACGCTGCGCTTGCTTCCCCTGGCCGCCCGGTCGGCGGACTGGCTGGCCGCCCGGGGCAGCAGGCTCACGGCCTCGCTGGCCTCCTGGCAGCTCGCCAGGATGCCGGTCCGTCAAGGTGGCACGGCGCTGCTGCTTACCATGGCGGTCGCTACCGGGACGCTCACCCTCGCGCAGCACGCGAGCTGGCTCAAATCGGCGTCTGACCAGGCGGCCTTCGCTACCGGAGGCGATGTCCAGGTCGACCTGACCGTGCCTCTCGATCCGGGCGGTACGGGCGCCATCACCGCCGCGAGGGGCGTGACGCACGCGATGGCGGTGGCGGCCGAGTACCAGGCGAGTCCCGGCGAGGTGATCGCGGTCGGCGCGGCCCAGGCATCCCAGGTCGTCCGGCTGCGCGGCGATGAGTCTCCGCTGCCGGCCGACGGCCTGTTCCGCACCATCACCCCAGCCGGTGGCCTGCCGGGGGCCGTGCTGCCGGCGCCTCAGCCGGGTACGCGGGCCGGCGCGATCCGGCTCACCGCCACGCTCGGTCCGGCGCCGGTGCACACGGGGCCGGCCATCGGGCCGCTCGCCTTGACCCTGACCGTGCTCGACGGGACGGGCGCCGCGTACCAGATCACCGCCGGGACGCTGGCCGCGGACGGCCGGCCCCACCTGCTTGTCGCTCCGCTCGGCGGCGAGCGGGCAGCCTACCCGTTGCGCGTGGCCGCGATCACGGCCACGTTCCCGCTGCCGGTGAGCGCCGGCCCCGCACTCACCCTCACCCTGAGCGGCCTGCCGCTGGCCGGCTGGACTCAGCTGGCAACCTCGCCCGGATCCTCCGCCCGCCCGGCCGGCCTAGTCATGCCGCCGAGCGACGGACCAACGCACATCACGAGCCGGGCAGCGACGTTCACGTTTATCCCGGGCGACGCGCCGGCACTCCCGGCGGGCAGCGCAGGACCGGGAGCGTCAACGTCGATCGCCGGGCAACTGGTGCTGTTGCCCAGGGCTTCCTCGGTAGCGGCGATCCCGGCCATCGCGACGAAGGCATTCATGGACACGAACAGCATGGCGATCGGCGCCGTCGTGCCCGCGTTCGTGGCCGGGGTCCAAGTCCCGCTGCGGATCGTGGCCGAGGTGACCTCGTTCCCGGCCGTCACGGCGCCAGGCGGCGCGCTCATCACTGATCTCGGCAGCGTGCAGGAGTACCTCGCCCGCCGGTCATTCCCCTCGCTGCCAGTCACGCAGTGGTGGCTGGCCACGGCCGGCGCAGGCATGCCGCCGTCCTTGCCAGCCACAGTTCCCGCCGGCACGGACATCATCAGCGCTGCGGCGCTGACCACGGCCGCCGCGAGTGACACGCTGTCCGCCGCGCCACAGCAGGCGCTGCTCGCCATGGCCGCGGCCGCGGCGCTGCTGGCCATCATGGGATTCTGGGTGTCGATCGCGGCTGACGTGCGCCGCCGCCGCGCCGAGACCGCGCTCCTGTCAGCGCTCGGCGTGACGCGACGCAAGGCAGCAGTGCAGCTGTGCCTGGAGAAACTTCTGCTCAGCCTGCCATCGGCCGTTCTTGGCGTGCTGCTCGGCACGCTTGTCGCCCGCCTGCTCGTGCCCGCCGTCACGCTCACCCCGGCGGCACAACTGCCGACGCCGCCCGCCGTCACAGTCGATGACCTGCCGCGGGCCATCGCGTTCGCGCTCGTCGTGGCGGTGCTGCCCGCGGCGGCCGCCGCGCTCGCCGCCACCCGCCGGCCCGACCCGGCCGCCGAACTTCGCGCCGCGGAACAGGGGTGAGGAACATGGAAGGCGGCAGGGGCATGAGCGTCCTGCGCCGGGTGACCGGCATGGGAAGCGCGGGAAGTATCGCACTCGCGCTGCTGGCCGGCGGCTGCGTGTTCGCCGCCACCGCCGGACCCCGCCAGGCGCAGGCCAGCGCGCAGCGAGCGCTGCAGCAGACAATGGACGCGGTGACGCCGCTCGACAAGAGCATCGTGGTCGGGAGCAGCTGGGCGGTGCTCAACTCGAGCATCGCGTCAGCCACGGGAAATGCGTCTGCCCAGGATCTGACCCCAGCCATTGTGGACCGGGTCACCACCCAGTTGCGTCGTGACTTCGGCGCGGGCTCGCTGCGCCTGAATCCGCGACCGGCGGACTGGTTCGGCATGAACCCGGGCCTGTACACCGTGCTCACGGCTCCGCCCAGCCTGCAAGGGTTCTCTGCGCGGGTGGAAATTACCTACCGGTACCCGCTGGCCGGCCACCTGAGGCTGGTGGCCGGCACCATGCCGGATACCGCCCCGCAGCCGACGTCGGGCGGTTCCCGGCAGATTTACGACATCCAGGTAGTGGTCACCCCGCAGACGGCCAGCAGATTCGGGCTGCGGCCGGGATCCCTGATGCCTATCAGCAACCCCGAGGACATAGAGCTATCGGGACCGGTAAATCCGGGAGAGCCGGTGCTGATCCGTCTCGACATCACGGGGATTGTCGAGCCCGCCGATCCCGGTTCTTCGTTCTGGAACGCTGACCCTCTGCTCGCGGCACCTGCGCTGGATCGCGTCGGAGACGGCGCGGTCTGGGAGGGTGCGGTCATCGCGGACCCCGGCGAGACCGACATGGTCCAGCAGATCTTCGGCCAGTCGGGCCTGCTCTTCCAATGGGACCTTCCGGTCACCACAATCAGGCCGCGCGGCCAGGCCGAAGCCCTGTACAACCAGGTGAACCAGATCACGAACCGTACTCCCGTGCTGACCGGGTCCCTGGCACCGATGGCAAACGCGCTCAACGTGAGGTCCGGCCTCGTCCAGCCGCTGGCCGCCTTCACCCAGGCCTCGAATAACGTGAACGTCCTGCTGTGGATCGTCTACGCGGGCCTGGCAGTGGCAGGCATCGTGACGCTCCTCCTCGCGGCCGCGATGATCGCGGCCCGCCGGTCCGCGGAGCTGACCGGGCGCCGGGCACGCGGATCGTCACTGTGCCAGCTGTTCTCGCTCGTGACCCGGGGCGCCGCGGTGGCCTGCGGGCCGGCCGCCGTGCTGGCCTGGGTGGCCGCTGTGCTCCTGGTCCCGGGTGCCGCCCCGGCGGGCCTGGCCGCGTGGTGGCCGGGCATCGTGACGCTGGCCTTCGCCGTCACGGGCCCTGGGCTAGCTGCCGCCTGGCAGCAACGCCTGCCACTGCGCAGGAACGCGCGGCGGCGCAGGCCCTGGCTGCCCAGAGTGGTCTTCGAGATTACGGCCTGCGCCGCGGCCATCGGCGGCATCACGGTCTTCCGGACGCAGATGGGCGCGGCCGATCTATACGCGAGCATGGCCCCGGTGCTTGTCGCGGTACCGGTGGTGATCGTGGCCCTGCGGTTGTATCAGGTGCTGCTTCGCGTGCTGGCGCAGGCGACGGCCCGGCAACGAGGCGTCATCGGGTTCGTGGGTCTCACCCGTGCGGCGCAGGCCCCCGTCACGCTCGCGCTCCCAGCCATCACCATCGTCCTCGCGCTCACCGTGGCGTCGTTCACCGGCATGGTCCGGGCAGCCGTGGCCCGCGGCGAGACTGCCGCGTCGTGGCAGTCGACTGGCGCAGACGTGGTCGTCGCTGCCGGCCAGCTCGGCATCAGCCCGTCGGCCGTGCGCGCGATCGCCGCGGTGCCGGGGGTTCAGCATGCCGCGTCGGCACTCGTGGTCCCGCTGAGTATCGCCGATGGCGGGCAGGTGGTGACCGCCATCGTCGTGGATCCGGCCAGCTACGCGGCACTGGTCGCCTCGGTGCGAGGGTTCTCTCCGGTCCATCCCGCTCTGCTCGCCCAACCGCCGGGTCAGGGTGCGATTGCGGTGCTGGCCTCTCCCCAGGCGGCCGCCGACCTCGGTGGGCGAGCAGGCGCCACCATCTTCGGGCAGGAGGGCCTTGCCACACTGCGGGTCCAGGTCTCCGGCGAACTGCGGTCCACCCCTGCTGTGCCCGGCGGCGGAGCGTTCATCGTGCTGCCCAGGTCCGCGATTCACGGCGTCGGCGGGCCGCCACCGGTGAACCTGATGCTGCTCACCGGGCCATCCATCGACATGACCAAGCTCTATGCCGCGGTGCGGGCGACTACGCGGGGCACCGGCGCCCCGGCCATCAGCACGAGGTCGCTCACGCTGCGGGGTCTGACCGGGGCACCGCTCCAGCAGGGCACCTTTCTTCTGTTCACCCTGGCCACCGCGTTCGCCGCCGCGCTGGCGCTCGCCGTGATGCTGCTTGAGCTGGCGCTCGGCACAGCGGATCGGGAGCTGACAACGGCGCGGCTGGCCGCGATGGGGCTGACGGAAGGGCAGCGTGTCCGCCTCCTGGCCGTTGAGGTGATCCCGTCGATCGCCGCCTCGGCCATAGCGGCGGCCGCCGTCGCCATCGCTCTGCCGCGTATCGTGGCCCCGGCCGTTGACCTTTCGGTGTTTACGCACTCTCAGACCCCGTCGCCGCTGCGATCAGACTTCGCGGCGTTCCTGCTGCCGCTGGCAGTACTGCTCGCGATCACCATCATCGCGCTGGCCTACGAGATCAGGTCCGGACGCGGGCGTGGCGCCGCAGCGACGAGGTGACCGACGCCATGACCTCGGGCGCACCCATGCGGTCACTCATCGTGGCACGCGCGGACGAGAATCGGAATGCCTTCGCGAACGATGCCACCGGGAAGAACAATCAACTCTTACGTATGAATTGTCCGCTTCCTGCGCTAGGGTGTGCCGGAGCATTTCGCCGCATCGATCAGAGGGTACGAGACCGGGACAATCCCCGCCCGGGATCCCCGCCCGGGATGCCAAGGATGCCCGGCCGGGGCCGCGTCGGCCGGGGCCGCGTCGGCCGAGGCCGCCGGCTGGGGCCGGTGCCCGACCACGAGGCGTTCTGCCCAACACGCCAGAATTTGGTGCGGTAATTAACTCCAACGCGTAGAAAAACCATGCTGTGAGCAGCCATTTCTTCCGCGAAAGAGCAATATTCCGTGTTGTGGGCGCTTAGCGGGGAGCGCTGACTGATGCTTACGTTGGCTGAGTGATCCAGGTTGTAAAAGGGGCCACTGATCCTGTGCCGGGCGGCGGCCTGACCGGCTGTGGCGGGCGGAGTGGCCGGCCTGGGCGGACGGATTGCTCAAAGCGTCGCGGCTAACTTGCGCGCATTTTTATGACGCTCGTTCTGGACACGATTAATTGAGCTGCACATACTCGAATTAAGCGTGTCTGACGGAGAGAAGGGGCGCGCAATGGGGCGGAATTGCGGCGCGGATGGATCCCGGTGAGTTCCCAGCGGCTCGCGGACAGGGTCGAGCGCGAGGCTGAGCCGGGAAAGACACGCGAGCCACAAGCGGCTCGCGAGGCGGACCGTCGAGGACTCGGCGGCCTGGCATTCAGCCGGGCGCCTGGCGATCCCGGTGAGATGCCGGCCAGCCTGCTGCTGCGGCTCCAGCGCAGCCACGGCAACCGCTACGTGCAACGACTGCTCGACGCACCCGTCATCCAGCCCAAGCTGCGCGTCGGCCACGCGGACGACCGCTACGAGCGGGAGGCCGACCGGCTGGCCGACCCCCGAAGCGAGCGACGGCCGGCCCGCGTCTCCCTGTCCGGCGGCATGGCCGGCGTCGGCGTCGATCCGCTAGTCCAGCGACTCGTTCACGCTGCCCGCGGTGCGGGCCAGCCGCTGCCGGCCGGCCTGCGCCACCGGTACGAGCGGGATCTCGGGACCGGGCTCGGTGCCGTCCGCGTGCATACCGGCCAGCATGCCGATGGCCTCAACCTGCGGCTGCGGTCGAGTGCGTGCACCGCGGGCCAGGACATCTTCTTCCGGCACGGTGAATACGACCCGGCGAGCGAGGACGGCGGCGAACTGCTCGGCCACGAACTGGTCCACGTGGCGCAGCAAGCCGGTGGCGACGGCCAGTTCGTCCAGCTGGCCAGGACAAAGACCAAGAAACCCAAGAAGCCCGCACTCAAGAAAACCGAGAAAGCCGCCTCCAAGTCCAGGAAGACCAAGAAACCAGCGAAGGGGACCAAGCGAGGGCGAGAGTCAGGAGAAGAAGCCGGAAACCGCGGCGCCCTCAAGCGAAAGCGCTCCGCATCGTCGGCAGACGCAGCCGCCACCGGCAAGAGGAAACGCACGGCGGATGACGCCCCGTCAGGCAAGGAAGCGAAAAAGGGCGACATTCACCCTACCTATCTCACCCAGGACCAGATGCGGAAATACCTGGAGAGCAGGGGCTTTACCACCGATCAGGAGCCCAAGGACATTTTGGTTGGCGTCGTGGTCTGGAACATCAACCACCTCAAGGCCGACAACGAGAGCGGGATGGCCGCGGCCAAGCCGACGGGGGACTACGACCCGGGAAAGATCCGCGCGGCGATGGCCACGCTGCAAGGAGAACTCGTCAAGGTCGGCGCGAATCTGGCAGCCGCCGCTGACATGACGACCCCGTCGAATGCCGGTACCAAGAGAGAGGTCAGCCAGTTCAAGCGGGATATCCACGTGCTGGCGGATCTCAAACTCGACGGCGTGCTGACGCCGGGGCTCGCCGCCATAACCGGGCATGTGCAGGGTCCCGGTGCTGCCGCGATGGGGATACGCGCGGAGCAGCTCGATCGCATCCGCTCGCTTAACCGGGTGTGGAAGCGGCTGCAGCGGCTCAGAACCGTGCTGATGACCAGCATCGCGGGCCGGACTAGCCAGGAGAAGCGGGAGTTCAGGGAGAACGTCCGCGACGTGCTGCGTCCGGCCGCGAAGCCCAAGCAGGAGAAGCGGAAGCAAGATGAGCAAGAGGAGGTAGCCGCGCCCAAGGCACCCCCGAGCGGGCCCCTCACCGTGGCCATCACGGAACTGCTGCATCTGCTCCCGCCGAGCCAGCTCACCGGCGCGGTAGGCGAACTCAAGCAGAGCACGGTCGTTGACCTGTCTACCGAGACGTTCTTCGAGAACGAGGCGGTGAACCTCGTGCTGATCAACGAGATGAACCTCGGCATCACCTACCTGGAAGCGCGGACTGGCAAGACCGACAGCGGGATCGGCCTGAGCAAGGGTCCGGTCATGCTGGCCAAGGGCGGCAAGCGCAAAGGAGGTGCCAGGCGGAAGTCGGCGGTCACGATGGACACCGGCAGCGGCGAGGAAGAGGTCTTCGCCAAGCAGTACGAGTACTATCCCGCGGTGCATCGCACGGCCGGCGAGCAGGCGCTGAAAGCAGCCGGATCGTTCTACGTCAGCACCAGCGGTGAGTTCGCCGTCCAGGAGGACAACAAGAACGGCGCGATCCCGTGGGATAAGGCGGCCAAGACGTTCCGCGGCATCGTCGTGCACCGGTACTCCCAGAACGGGCAGGAATTCTGGGCGGGCGTCCTGCATACCACCCCGGCCGGCAAGGACCTCAAACGCACGAACATCTGGCCGCAGATCGAGAAGCCGCTCGACCAGCTCAACAGCCTGGCACGTTACTTCAAGATCCCGCTGCTTGTCGGCGGTGACTTCTACATCCCCGCCGAGGGCATCGTGAGCGCGCCCAAAGGCGACGCGCTCACGGAGGTCAAGAACGCGAACATCGAGGATATCCAGCGGGCCAAGTGGACCAACGTCACCCGCAACATCTATCTCGCCACGGAGGAGAAGGCCGCGGAGGAGAAAGCGGCGGGGATAAAAGACTCCGAACTGCTTAAGCGCATGGTCGTGCTGGCCTTGAAAGCGAGGAAGCTGAAGAAGGCGAGACTAACCAAGGGGATTTCGAAGCTAGCCGACGGCGTCCGGTGGGCTGACTACTGGTGGGTGATGAGGAAGCTCATCGCCACCCGGATCAACGGCAGCAAGACCACGAACTTCGTAGCCAAGTCGATTAAACCGCTGATCAAAGGGCTTGGCCTGGATACCTCGAAACTCACCTGGAACCGGACCAAAGCCGCCGGTGATATCTCCGACGCGGACCTCTACCGCAACTACCGCCGGCCGGCCGACAGCACGCTTACCGGCGAGGAGCCGAGGCTCACGATGGAGCGGATGGCGGCCAAGCTCGGCTACAAGATCGTGGAGTCCGGCAGCCCGACCAACCCCAAAGAATCCGGCCGCGGCGAGAACAAGATGCAACTCGCCGACCTGTACCTGGTCAACGAGTACTGGAAGACGACCAGGAGCGGCATAGTGACACCAGGAAAGGGCCAGCTGAAACCCATCGATGACGCCCTGTTGAGCGCCACGAAGACCTACTGGAAGATCAGCGATCACAGCCCGGTCCTGATGCTCGGCTCGACCCAGGAGTACGACACCGCGCTCTACCTCGCCTTCGACATGGCGGCCAGCGCGGCGAAGGAAGCCATCGCGGCCAACCAGGCCACGTGGGACCACATCGGGAAGGAACTGGCCGGGCTCGACACGGGGCAGGGGACTGAGCCCCTCGACGCACAGCTCGCGGCGATCAAGGCGGCATTGAACCGGGAGCTGGTAGGCCCCAGGGCGGACACGTTGTTCTATCTGCGGGCGCAGGTGCATGGCCTCAAGGCCAGCATCGAAGCAGGTGACAACAATCTCACCGACGAACAGCAGGCGCTGCTTGACCACCTAGGCGAGTTCGACCACCCGTTGTACACGGTGGACTTCGGCGAGCAGAAGCCGTCAGAACCGATGACCGATGACGAACTGGCCGCCGCTACCAAGGCCGCGACCGCCAAGACCGCTGGAGCTAAGGCGTCAGAAGGCAGGAGAACTGGCTGGCGGGACTGGGCGGCGATGCCCCCGGTCACCGGGCCCCAGCCCGCGTGGCCGACGGGTCAGATTGCGCACGTCACCAACTCCTGCTACCTGGCCGCGCTCATTCACGTGTTCGCCAGCCACAACGCCTTTGACGCCGTGATCGACCCCGGCGGCCGCCCGCCGGCCAGCTTCCAGCAGCGGAGCAATCTGTGGCAACTCGTCGTCAAGCTACGCCAGCCTGCCGCGGTGATCAGCGGTACCGAGATGAGAACTTTCATGCAGTACCTGAACGACCTGGGCGGCGTGCTGGTCGATGAGGGAGGCGTGCCGACTGCGGTGAAGGCGGCGAAGCAACCACCAGTGCAGACGCGGCAACCGCCGGTGCCGGCACCAGCAGAACCGCAGAAGCAGCAGAAGAAGACGAAAAAGCAAACGAAGAAGCAAACGAAGAAGCAAACGAAGAAGCTGGACAAGGAGGTTGCCTCGGTGGCGGAGAAAGCGACCACGTCGGGAAACGGCATGTACCTCCAGCAGGACGCCGCCGAGGTGCTCACCCAGATTCTCGACCGGCTCAATCCCGGTGTGGCGATGCAATCACAGACGGTGAGCACACTCAAGACGAAGGGTGGCCAGCTCGTCAGCAGCGAGCAAGATGTTCATCTCGCTGTTGCGCTGCCCATCGACGACACGGTCGCGTCTATCGCCGACGCGCTCCGCTTGTACTCCAGGGCGGAGGAAGTCGATTACCAGAATTCCAAGGGAGACAAGCAGGTACTGTTCAGCGCGCTACCGAACGTGCTCATACTTACCCTGAACCGTTACCACAACACGCCTGCCGGGGACATGGTGAAGGTCAGCAGGAACATCCAGGCGAACGATCCGCTGGAGATCCCCGCCCGGTGCCTCACCCAGACGCTGCGGGATTCCCTCAACGGCGCGAAGCCGCGATACCAGCTGGTGCACGTCGTCCACCACTCCGGCACTATACCGACGCAGGGGCATTACACGTCGTACGGCAAGCTCGCCGGCACCCAGACCTGGTACAAGCACGACGACATGGGCGGCCCGCGCCGCATCCTGGCCGGTCTGCAGGACCCTGTATGGGAGCCGGTCAAGACCGGAAACGTCTTCGTCTACGTCCGGATACCGCCCGGTCAGGGAATGTGACGGGCGCTAGCTGGGCACGGCGGAAAGGCTAGCGCCGTCCTGCTGTGCCGCGTCCGCGATCAGTTCCTCGAGAACCTGAATCGCGCCGTTGATGCGCAGCAGAGTCTGCCGTAGCTCAACCTCCTTGCTCTCCAGTTCGGCGAGCATCTGCTGGCCCTTGTCCTGCTCGGCCTTGAGCTCGCTGACCCGCTGCTCGACCTGTTCCCGCATGAGATCCTCCTTGCTGCTCGTCGGCTACTGGCCCGCCCGCAGGGCGGCGACTTCGGCGGACAGCGCGCGCAGCGCGGCGTCCTGCTCCTTGATCGCCTCGGCCAGCAACGCGGTCAGGTGCTGATAACGGATGTGCTTGTATCCCTCTTTGTTCGCGTAGACCAGCTCGGGCAGCACCGCCTCCACGTCCTGCGCGATCAGGCCGATGCGGTCGCCGGCCAGCGCGGCCAGCGCCTCGGCGAGCACCTCCTCACGGACCTGCCGATCCTGGTCTTGTGTCGCGTCCGGCCCGGCGCAGACTTCGCTCTCGATGTCACGGGTGAAGTGGCTGAGCCCGTCCTCGCCCCACTGGTAGCGAACGCCCCGCAGCTTCTTGACCAGGTCCAACGCACCGCTGAGCGGCTGCACGTCGCTCTTGAGCCGTACATCGGAGGTATTGGGTCCATCGGTGTTGTAGGAGCCAGCGTAGTCGTTCGCCCTGTTTTCGAACTTCTTCCAGCGGTTGTCTGGACCCCACCAGTAGACTAGGCGGCCGCTTACGAACGCGTCCCCCTGGAACCATGCCGCACCACCCGCAACGACGAGCCTCTGGTTCTGGGTGTTGCTCGTACCGATGCCGACGCCGCCGTCGCCGTTGACGGTGAAGACGGTGGCGGTTCCGGCGCCGATGTCCCGCAGGCGCAGGAAGCTGCTCGCCTTCGCGTTCGCGGTGGTCTTGAACGATCGCACGTCGATCAGGTTCGCGTGGATCGGCTGCGCGGACTCGGGCACGTCGATGTGCAGGTTCCCCCCGGGGGCGGTCGTCCCGATGCCTACCCTGCCGTTTCCCCGGCTGATGAACAGCTTGGTCGAGCCCTCCGGTTCGAAGTGATGCGTCCTTATATGCAGGCCCTCGCCCGCCGCCAGACGTTCGTCGTACTGGACGGAGATGCCGTAGTCTTCCCTATCGGCCCACATCTTGATGCCGGAGCGGTTGCGGTTCCCCCCGCGGACCTTCAGCGCCAGGTACCTGTCCTGGTCTTCGAAACCGCCGATGTCCAGGTCGTTGACCGGGTTCGTGCTGGCGATGCCGACTTTGCCGCTGCTGAGCACCGCGAACCGCCAGGCGCTGCCGCTATGGATGCCGACCTTGCTGGTGTCGAACCCGCCGATGAAACGGTCTTGCGCCACCCACAGCCCGCCGTCGTTGCTGTTCGACCGCAGCCGCCCGTTGACCAGCAGATCGACCGACTGGCCGCCGCCGCCGGCTACCTCCAGCTTCGCCCCGGGGTTCGCGGTGCCGACGCCGACGTTCCCGTCCCCGCGGATGAGGAAGTGAACACTCCCGGCCTTGACGTCCCGCACGCTCAGGAACGAACTCGCCTTCGCGTTGGCCTCACCCTCGAACGACTGGACGTCGAGCTGGAGAGCCCGGATCGGCGCCGAGGACGCGGCGACGTTGACGTGCAGGCTGCACTCCGGGTTGATGGTGCCGACGCCGATGTTGCCGTTGCTGAGCACCATGAGCCGCCAGGCTTTGTTGTTGTAGATGCCGACCTTGCTGGTGTCCAAGCCGCCGAAGAAGCGGTCTTCCGCCACCCACAGTCCGCCCTCGTTGTTGTTCGACCGCAGCCGCCCGTTGACCAGCAGATCGACGGTCGAGCCGCCGCCGCCGGCCACCTCCAGCTTCGCCGCGGGCTTCGCGGTGCCGACGCCGGCGTTCCCGTCGACGGTCAGCGAGCCGTCGATCCGCACCGAGCCGGCGCTCGTCGCGCGCATCGTGACGGCGTCCGCGGTGGAGCCGGGCATCCGCAGACCCGTGTAGGTGCGCACCGCGTTGTCAATGGTCACCCGGCCCGCGTCGTCAAGCCCGAGCGTCGCGAGCAGCACGGGCGGTGCCTTGCCCGGATAGTCCTGACCCGGCGCGAGCGCGGTCAGCTCGGGGCGTTCCAGCCACCGGGTGTAGTCATCGCTGCCGCCATCGGGCTGCCGGTCGACGGGAGTCTCCAGGTAGCTGATATACAGCAGCACGCCCTGTTTGCCGTTGAAGTCCCCGCCGGGCAGGTCGACCTTGGTGGCCTCGGCGAGCACCAGCTGATAGCCGTCTTGGTCGAGGGCGGTGCCAGGGGCGACGGTCACCTGGTTCGCCACCGAGAACGTGACGGTCAGGCCGTCCGCGACGCCAGGCCCGTGCAGCAGGCGGTTAATCCTGTGCTCGCGGTCGCGCTGATAGTTCTGCTCGTCGGTGAAGTCCTTGTCTTTCAGGTACTGGCCGTCGAAATACCGGTCCCGTTTGTTGATGTATTCGGGGAGTGGATAATCGGCCATCGGCCTGTTCCTCCTCATCCGCCGGGTCCGTTCCCAGCACGGTGTTCTTGCCGAGGATCAGCAGCGGCGCGCCCGTCCGCTCATGCAGTTCCTCCGACACCAGCCGCATCGTCGGCACCACGACCCGCAGTGCGTAAAAGGTGTGCGCCGGCTTTTCCTGGTCGATGATGGCGCGAGCTATCTGCTGTTTGGCCCGCAGCAGCTTCGGGTCGGGCTCGCTCAGCGTCAGCTGCACCTCGAAGAAATAGGGTGGCTTGTCGAACGCGTCGAAGACCTGGACCTGCTCCCCGGTGTATAGCGTGAGCACGCGCAGCAGGCCGGCCCGGGTGCCGCGCAGCCGGTAAAGCGGCACGATCTGACCGATGAAGTCGCGCCGCATCCGGTCATCCCAGTCGGCGCGCAGGCTGAGTGCGACCCAGCCGGCCAGCCAGGGCAGGAAATCGGGCTCGGTCGTGGCCGGATCGAAGAAGTCAGCGATCCGGCCGATCACCGTTTCCAGTCCCTGCTGGTCATTCAGGCCGCTCAGCACCGCCTCGAAGGCCAGCAGGAACCGCCCGGCGAACGGGTCGGCGCGGAAGAGGGCAGGCAGGTAATCGAGATAGCCGCTGGCCGGAGGCACCAGGTCGACCGGTGCCTTACCCACTCGTGCTGTGTCCATCATGGCTCCACATGGCGACGTCCGTGCACGTCATAGCCGACCAGCCCGGTCGAGACAAGCCGCACGAGCTCGTCGGCGTCCAGCACGACGGCGCCGTCCGCGGCCGCCGTGCGCTCAGCTGGGACGGTGCGGGTCACCGTGACGTCCTCCACGTAATCCACCAGCCAGGCCCGTTCGAGTACGGCGGCGGCCTCCGACGGGTAGACCGCCCGGCCAAGTGGCCAGCCCTTCCGGTTGGGCCCGCCGGTCAGCGGGTCGTAGTAGGTCATCAGATCCTGGCGGGCGGCGGCGAGCGCCTTGAGCGGCTCCGCGCCGTCGTGCAGTGCCAGGTTCGCGGAGATCTGGATGGGCACATAGCGCGGTCCCACCACATGCTGCCGGGTGGTCAGGGTGCGGCGTTCGTCGAAGAAGCGCCACAGCGCGTCGTACAGCACGTCCTCGTCGGCCGCAATTCCCGGCGCCGGGATGACCACCAGGCTGACGTGCGCCGGCGCGTCGGCGCGCCGGTCCTTGGGATCGGGGGCGGCCAGGTCGCGCCCTGGTATGCAGCTGGCCCGGATGAGCTTGCCGCCGCCAGGCAGCCGCCTGGCCTCCTCGGTCGAAGGCCAGGCGTGCAGCGCCAGCCATTCGTAGTCCTCGGCGGTGACGGCGCGGTAGCGGTCGCGCAGGTCGCGGATCGTCTGCCGGATCGCGGCGTCCAGGCTGACTCCGGGCGGCCTGACCCAGTCATGTCCGTTCAGCAGTTCGAGGAACTTCTCTGTGCTGGCCGGCGGTATCTGATTGACCTGGTACAAGAGCATCTCGGTGAGCCACGCCAGCAGTTCGACGAGCGTGATGCCCGGATCGCTCGGGTTGTAGTTGGTCCAGGCCGGGTCCAGGCCAGGGATCAGCGTCGCGGCCTCCGCCGTCAATTCGGCGAAGCTCCTGTCGTCCAGGTCCGGCAGCGGAATCGGCATCGGCTCTCCTCTACGGTCCGCTGGTCACGGCGGTGGCCCGGGTGCTTACTCCAAACACGACGCTGACGTCGTGCGGACCGGAGTACACCAGGGCGCGGGCCAGCCACTCCACTAGGTCGCGCTGCAGTTCCGGCGGCTCGGGCGGCTCGGTGAGCGGTCGCTCCAGGATCCGCTTAAGCTCAAGCTCGCGCCTCTCGTCCGGTGTCCGCGGCTGGTATGTCATGGTCAGGCCGTCCACATAGTCCACGCCGGGGACCGTTTCGAGCAGCGCGGACAGGTCCGAGGCGTGCGGCCAGGTGCCGAGCGCCCACCCCTGGCCGGCCCGCCCGCCGGTCAGCGGGTGCAGATAGCGTTCGAGCGCCATCCTGGCCCTGTCGATGGCCTGGCCGGCCTCGTCGACCGAGGTGACGGCGACCGTGGCCCGGACCGAGATGGCGATCCACTCCGGCCCGGACACCCACAGCTCAGCGGTGGGCGGGCAGCGATCGAGCAGGTAGTCCCGGACCTGGCCGAGCAGGACCAGGCTCGGCGTCGGCCGGCCGGAGCCGGGCTCGTCCGGCACGATGACCACGCCCATCCGGCCTGCCTTCACCTCTTCGTGGGCGGGGGTGGGGATGGGGTGATCCGGGTCAAGCCAGAGGCTGTTCGGATTGAATATCGGCACGATAGCGGTCGCGGTGGCCACATTGGCGGACGCGGCGAGGGCCAGGTCCTCGAGATCCTGCGCTGCGATCGCCCGGTCGCGGTGGCGCAGTACCCTCGGTCCTCGCGCCTTCACCCGGTTCATCGGCTCGGCGGGCGCGCCGCCTTGGCTCGGCTGGTTGTTGGTGACACCCTCGATGTAGGGAATGCCGGACTTCAGCTCGACGATCGTCGAGCTGGGCCGGTTGCCCTGCTGGCCGCCGCCGACGCGGTACGTCATCCGGATATTGTTCTGCCCGATGGGCGGGATCATCGCGGATGTGCCGTCGCCGAACCGGATCACGCCGGATTCCGGGTCGGCGGTATAGTGCCGGTCCCGCGGGCCGGACTGGTAGAAGTCCGGCACGGCGTGCCAGCGAACCCAGATCTCTTCCGGCTGACCGGCGGCGTCGAGGATCACGGAAATGGCATCGGCGCCCTCGACGTCGGCGATGGCCTGCTCCTCGGCGGGAACCGGTGCCCGGGGTTCGCGCACCGATACCTGCTGGCCGGGCTGGACGGGCGTGTGCGCCGCGGTGAACGCCTGACCGGGGTCGCCGGTTCCGGAGCCGAGGATCTCGTCGGTCACGGTCGTGACCTGGGCCGCCCAGGTGGTGTTGAGCAGCACCCGCCGCAGCCGGGGCGGAAGCGGGAACGTGCCGGTCTGCCAGCGCAGCCGAAGCCAGTGCAGGGCCCGCCCGAAACGCTGGCGTGAGACAAGGTCCCCCGGCCCGGGGAACGTGACCAGGCCGCGGTCGCTCAGGCCTCGCGTCTCGTCCACCGCTCCGAGCGGCTCCCACCCGTCCTGGCTGGAATATTCCCAGGTGATCAGAACAGAGGTGGCTGCTTCGGACCCGGTTAGGTGCTCGGCCGCCACTTGTTCGGGAAGGGGTGGTTCCACCTCTAGGAACAGCGTCACCGGATGCGGGCCGAACACCTGGTCGAACCCCAGGTAGAGCGCCGGCCTGTCGTCCGCGGTAGGGGTAAAGGGAGGGAACAGCGAGTTCTCGTGGTCATGTCTGATGTAACGGAAGTCGTTGTAGCTCAGGCAGGCGCTGACCGGAGCCGGCCGTTGCGCGGGCGCGGTCGCGGTCACCTCGATGGTCTTGATGACCGGAGGAGCGAAGGTCGCCGGTGTATAGGTGTAGGTGCCGTCCTCGTTCTGCTCATAGCTGGCCGGCTTCCCGTAGTTCCCGCTGGCCAGCCGTGCCCGTATCCAGTATCCCCGCGCACCGTTGACCTCACCTGGGCCGAGCGGATCGGGCAGCGTGAGGAGCACCTCGCCGTTGCCGGTGAACAGGTAGGCGGCGTCGGTGGAGTGCCACCGGCTGCCGTCCGACACTTCCCAGGCGATCTTCGGATTGCCGTCGGTGCGCACCGGCGGGACCGGATCCTGCGGCGAACCCGGCGGGTTGGCCAGCGTCACGCTGAGCGTGATGACCGCGCCAGGCCTGGCCAGGTCGTCCGGGCAGGCGACGTAGCAGGTGTCGTTGAACTGAGGCTGATGACCCAGCGGGTAGAAATCCATGGTCAGGTCGATGTCGCTGCCGTTGGCGAACGCGGCCGGCGCAGGGACAGGGGCGCTAGGCGCGCCCTGCTTGCTGCTGACGGTGATGTCACCGGCCCGCGGCAGCGCCCAGTCGGTGTCGACGGTGAGCTCCGAGATGACCGGCGGTGTCGTGTACTGCCCGGCCTCGTCGGTGATGTCGATGCGGAGCCAGCGGCCGGTGCGGGTGCGGTGCAGTGTCCGCGGCCACGACATCGGAACGCGGAAGCTGATCTCGCCTTCCCGGGTGAAGGCCAGGGTGCCGTCGCTGAACTCGGAGTTTCCCTGGTCCGGCTGGCCTTCCTGGCCCGCGGAGCCGGACTTTCCCAGAGACACCCACCCGGTTTCCGCGTGGTAGAGCCAGTCGAGCCGGACGTCGCCGGCGCCCGGTTCGGCCAGCCGGACCCGCATCTTCACCTGAGCGCCTCCGGCGGCGAACGCCTCGTCCGCGCTCAAGTAGAACCGCTTGACGGGACTGTCCGCGGGAAACGGGGACAGCGGCAGCGTCAGGTTCCGTGGATCCCTGGCGCCGATGGCGACCGACTCGGGGACCTGGTCGCTGACGCCAGGGGGGAGCGGCATCGCGAGCTCCGCACGCAGCCAGCACGCCTCGATCCCGTCCACCGGGGACGGGGCCAGCTCGGGCAGGGCTGGCAGGCTCACCCGCCAGGCGCCGTCCCGCACCTCGGAGCTGACGGTGATCGCGCGCCAGCCGGCCCCGTCCCAGTACGCCCACGTGACCGGCCAGTTCAGCCACTGCCAGCTGTCCGGCGACACGAGCGTGACCAGCACATCCTTGACGCCCGGCTGAGCCAGCAGCGGATCGCAGGCCAGATACAGCTGATGGGGCGACGGCTGGCCGGCCGTGAACACAGCGAACGGCTCGTCGCTCGGGCCGGCCGCCCGCGCGAAGCGGTCATCATAGGTGTCGTGTTCGGTGTCGCTGACGTAGACCGCCCGGAGCTGGGTCCGGGTGAGGGTGAGCGGACGCTCGGTTTCGAAGATCACCTCGTCCTGCTCACCGGCAAGCGGCGGCGCCGCGGCCAGGGAGCCCGCCGGGACCGCCGCGTCGACAGGGCTGCCCGCCGCGAGGTTAAAGGTCAGCGGCACGCGCGCGGGCCGCGGTGGGAGTGGCGAGGCGCCGATGAGGTTCAAGAACGCGAGGTAGTGCTTGTCCGGTGAGCGGTTGAGGCGCTCTATCACCAGTTCGGCGAAGCGGCCGAAGACCCCGATCAGCGCGCTGCCGGGGTCTGGCTGCCCGTCCGGTGCTGGCCGCCAGCCACTGAAGTCCCCGGCAAGCTGCGCGGTGCGCTTGACGATCCCGTCGTACGTCCGCGGGTCGATGAGCGGCGCCTCCATGGCTACTCCAAGTAGAACGGGTAGACGAGGTTGAACCGGCTGTTGGTCGAGCGCACCTGGTAGCTGATCTCGACGAGGAGCACGTTGGCGCGGGACGGATCGGCGGCGGCGCTGACGTCGAGGACGTCGATGCGCGGCTCCCAGGTGGCGAGGGCCTCGCGGACGGCACCGGACACCGCGGTGGCGGTGGCGGCGTTGTTGACGCCGAAGACCAGGTCGTGGACGCCGCAGCCGAAGCCGGGCCGCATCACCCGTTCACCTGGTGAGGTAGCCAGGATCGTCCAGATCGACTGACGGACGCTCTCGTCGCCATCGCGAGTGGTCTCGATCTGCCCCCCTTCGCTGAGGCGGATGGGAAAATCCCAGCCCAGGCCAAGGAAATCTGTGTCCGCCACCGGTCAGCCAATCAGCACGGCGCCGGCGGCCACCACCGTGCCCGCCGCCAGGTCGACAGGATCGTTGCAGGTCAAGGCCTTGTCGCCGGCCCGGGCGGCGGGCTTGCCGTTGATTCTCACCGTCGGGCTTCCCTGCTGGACGGTGGCCCTGTTGGACGGTGGTCGCTGAAAGCTGGTGCCCGGCGGGGCCGGCAGGTGCGGCGGGGTGTTGACCGCGGTGCTCCCCACCGTCGCGGCAGGCCGGCCGCCGATCATGACGTTCGCGCTGAGGCCGCCGTTGAGCACTCCCGTAAAGGGGTGCGGCGACGGCGTGGGGGTGGGCCCGGACGGGCTGGGCACCATGACCACGTGTATGTCGGTGGCGACTACCTGATCGCCTTGCTTGGCTGCCGGCTGTCCCATCGCAGAGCTCCTAGTTGATGTTCACTACGCGACCCTTGACGGTCAGCGTGCCTGTCGACTCAAGCCCCATGCTCTGCCGCGCCTCGACCTTCACGGTGGACGCGGCGCTGATCTCCACGCTCTTGCCGGTGAGGGTCAGCTTCCCGTTGCCCGCGCTGACGGTCACGTCGCCGGCGCCGGTAATCGTGATGCTGTTGTCCTTGGTCCTGATCACGATCGTGTTCCGGCCGCTGCTGTCGGTGATCTCGACTTTCGCGTCGTTTTCTGTATCGGTGAAACGGACCATGCTGCCGCTGCGTGACCTGATCACGCGCACGTCGTTCTTGCCGTTGCTGTTGGACGCCGGTGGCTTGTCCTTGCCGTTCCATAGCCCGCCGAGCACATAAGGCGCGCTTGGGTCGCCGTGTTCGAAGGCCACCAGCACCTCGTCGTCGACGTCGGGCAGGAAGTAGGCGCCGCGATTCGGCCCCGCCATCGGGGTGACTACCCTGGCCCAGTCGCTTTCGACCTGATCGGCCATCCATGGCAGGCTCGTCTTGACCCGTCCGAGGCCGTCGGGATCCTTGTTGTTTGTCACCACGCCGATGACCACACCGAAAAAGCGCTCGTCGACGCCGGGCGGAGCCAGTGATGAGGAGAGCGACGAAGAATACGCGTCCATCAGGTGAGGTTCCTTTGCACGGTGAAGGAGGTCTGGTAGCCGTGTTCCGTGGTCACCGTGTGGGTGACCGAGGTGACGTAATAGGGACCGCTGAACGTCCGGCCGGCCCCGGAGATGTCCACCACGGTGCCAGCTCGCAGCCGCGGCCGCCCGCCGGCGACGACCTCACCCTGCACGTAAGCCAGCGCCATGTCGTTGAACTGGCCTTGAGCAATGGGGTCGGCCTCGGGCAGGCTCCGTACCGGCTGGCCAAGGATGCTCTCGCTCGCGGGGCCGAACGCACGGCGGGCGACCACCGTGCCGGACCCTTGGCCGCCGCTTGGCGCCGCGCGGGCCGTGGCGGCGACGGCCTTCTTCTCCTTGACGTTCCAGCCGCGGACGGTCATGTCGCTGACCTGGGTTAGCGTGCTCAGCCGCGGGTTGAACCCGGTGATGTCCGCGCCGAGGGACAGCTTGTCCACGGGCGGGGTCGAGTTCCGCGGCCAGCGGAAGTACAGAACCTTCTCCCGGACGTAGATCTCATATCCGATCAGGCCGGCCCGGCGCCGCAGGAACTCCCAGTCCGACTGGTTGCTCTGGATGACATAGCCCAGCGTGACCTTCGTGTCCTCGACCTGGGCCCGCAACCCGGCCTCGCGGGCGATCTGGCTCGCGATCGCGCTGTCTTTCATCTGGACGAACGTGCGGGTCTTGCGGCCCCGCGCCAGCCGGTGGCGATGATCGTAGCCGCGGACCATCAGCAGCGGCGCCTGGCCGGTACCGAATACGGGCTCCAGGCTGGTGATCTCGGCCAGCATCACCTTGGCGAGGTCACCGGTGTGACCGAGCCAGATCTCCACTTCGTTGCCGACGGAGAACAGCGGCGAGTCCGACCAGGAGAACTCCAGCCGCACGTCGTCCCAGTTGCTCAGTTCCAGAGTGAACATGCTCAGCGCCGACAGGTCCTCCTCGACAGTGACCGAGCGCAGGTCCGCCTGGGCCGCCGCGGGCAACGCCGAGTTGTTCACGCGCACGCTGACGTCGGGCAGGTCACCACGCGGCATGGCGGCTCCTGCCTCCGGGGCGGCTGGCTGGATCACAGGTGTACACGGCGCGACCTCAGGGCTGGAGCTTGGGAATGGTCAAGATCGTGCCCGGCCGCAGTGCGCGCGGGTTAACGATGCCGTTGGCGGCCGCGATCGGCCGCCACGCGGCCGGATCGCCATATTCATCCGCGGCCAGGCTCTGCAGCGTGTCGTAGCGCCGCACCTGTCGTTTCTTGAGGACATCGGAGGAGTGCGGTTCGCTGGCCCTGGCCCGCGCCAGCGTGCTGAATTCGGTGAACTCGCAGGTCAGCGTCGCGCGGACCGGAGTACCGTCGTCCAGGAAGAGGGTGAACCGCTCGTTCAGCGTGGTGAGTACGCCGGTGAATATGTCGAAGACACCCCAACGCAGGTCGCAGACCGGTGGGCGGTGCAGTTCGATGTCCAGCTCGACCAGCCGGGCGATCTGGCCGGTGTACCGCCGCACGTCGCTCGCTTCGCGGCCGGGGAGCACGCTGGCCGGCAGGAACGAGGTGGCGGCGCGCGCCGCGGTGATCCCGCCCGACCGCGATTCGCCCGATCGTGATTCGTAGGTATCGAAGAACAACTCGATGGCGAACGTCTCCGCTTCGACGGAGCGGAATTCCTGCCGCACCGTCGACGTGCCGCGGCCGCTCTGCCCGACCGCGTGCTGCTGTTCCCAGCGCGCGGTCTTGGTCTTGCTGATCTCGCTGGGATTGAACAGCGTCTCGATCCTCCCTTTGCGCCGGCCGCCGCCGCGCTCGTGGTAGATGGTGAGCCTCTGCAGGCCGCCCCCTCTGCTGCCCATGCCGGGCGGTTCCGGTACCGCCGTGCCGCTGTTGTCGCTCATCGCGTCATCCCTCTTCGCTCCCGGTCGATGGCGAACTGATGCATGAGCCGGCGCTGCACGGTGATCACGATGTGGTCCATGTCGACCGCGGCCGCCGCGGCACGCTCAGGGCCGGTCCTCTCGTTCCGTTCTGTCTCCCGTTCCGCGCGGTGCTCACGCGTAACCCGCCGCGGTTCAGGCGGATCACTGGGCCGGCTGGCCGGCCTCGCCGCCGGGGGAGCGGGCGGCGGGGCGCTGGGAAGCCGCGCGGGCCGCTGGGACAGCGACGGGCCGGCCGCCCATATCCCGCCAGGTGGCGTCCGCTCCCGCACCACCGGCACCGGCGCGCGGGCCGGCTCGGTGGCATGCCCGCCTGTCTGTCCGGTGGCATGCCCGCCTGTCTGTCCGGTGGCATGCCCGCCTGTCTGTCCGGTGGCATGCTCGCCCGTCTGCTCGGCGGCCTGTCCGCCTGTCTGCCCGGCTGGTTGTCCGGTCCCGGGTCGTGGCGCGACGGCCGGCCGGGCGAGCGGTGCGGCCCAGACCAGCGGACGCCCGCCGCTTCCCACCCGGACCACCGGCCGTCCGGCCGGGTCGCCATCCGAACCGGCTGCCGTGGGGTGCGATCTAGCCGGCTCGGCGGACCCGGGAGCCGGCTCGGCGGTGCCTGCGGCTGGCATGGCTGGCAGGGCGGGTCGTCCGGTACCGCCGGCCCGGGAAAATCGGTGCACCTGGTGCACTTGTTGTACCGGGGAGTCTTGGGAGACCTGGGAAGGCGGCCTGGTAACCGGCCGCGTCGCGGCATCGCGGGGGAGTGGCCGTTGCGTGGCGGCCGTCCCCGCGGGGACGGCGACGGCCGTTCTGGATGCACCGCTGTCCGGCGGAGTTTCCCGGACCGGACGGTACGGCACGCCCGGTGCCGGGTCGTGCGGCCGGGCCAGCCTGGCGGTGACCGTCGGCCGCGAGCCTGCGTGCGCGGCTTCCGCCGCCAGGCCGGGTACGGCGCCGGGCTGGTGGCTCACTGGTCGCGCGTCGGCGACGACCGGCGGGCTCTGCGGCGTCTCCGCGATGCCGCGAGCGCGGGCTAGCAGCGGCCCGGCCAGGGGCGGGCCGTCCGTCATCCGCTGATGCCTGGCCAAGATGGCCCGCGCCTGACCGTGCCGGACGCAGCCTGGCCGCTCGGCTCGCTGCCAGAGCCGGGCCGGCAGCGTCGGACGAGTTTGCGACGGAGGTGGCGGCGATGTCATCGCAGCCCGGCCGTCCGCGCGATCTCGCCCGTCAGCGCGGCCGCCTGGCCGAGCAAAGGCTTAGTCAGGCCTTCGTGCGCGAGTTCCAGTGACTCGGCACCCACCTCGTCGCTCGTGGCGCTGAAGGTGGGGCCGGTCCAGCGCACGGGCACAGCGTTGCGGAAGTTCCACCACATCACCGGGATCTGCCGCGGGTCGAGCAGCATGATCGTGCCGTTCCTGCGCTGGATCACGCCGAGTGTCGTGTTGTAATACCAGTTCCACAGCGTGCTCATGGCCGTCAGGCCATGACTGAGCACGAGGTTGGAGTAGCTGGCGCGGCCAGGGAGCTGGTGGACGAAGCCGTTGACGCCGCCCTCGCGGTACTCCTCGACCTCGACCTCGCTGTCCAGGCCCGTTACCTCGGTGAACCCGCCGACCAGCAGCCCCTCGATTTCTACCGCGAAGTTGTAGGTCTGGTACGGCTGCAGCGGCCGCGCGCCGGGAACCCAGCTGCCCGCTACCGAGGGCAGCCAGTTCAGTCCCAGCGGCACACCCGTAGGCGTCATCGCCGCATACCTCCCGTTTCATTTCGTCGCTCGCCGTACTGGCGCTCGATCATCTGCGCTGCCTCTGCCACCCACCGCTGGCGTTCCCGGTGGTCGAGCCGCATGACCTCCTGATAGGACCAGTGGAAATGGAAAGCCAGGTACGCTACCTCCTCGTGCAGCCGGTCAAGGGGGTAGCGCGCTATTCCCCCAGGCTTGCCACCTCCACGTCGAACTCGCCGTCACAGTGCGGGCAGGCCACCTGCAGCCGGCTGTGGCCGTTCTGGTTGACGCGCTGGTAGAGATCTTGGAGGTAGGCCAGGTCTCCGGCGTACAAGCTCTCGATTGTTCTGGTATTTATGTGGTCGATGGAACCGAGCCGGGTGATCACGCGGGTCAGCAAGATGATCACCAGGTAGCCAGGGTTGACGCGCACCCTCGGGTCCTTGAGCGGCTCGATCTCGTCGAACGCCGTGGCCAGCCGCATGACACCGTCCCGGTGCACGACGCCGTCGGGATCGGGCAGCCCAAGCGGCAGCGTGAACGGGAACTCGGTCTGCATGACGGCCGGCGCGACGGTCAACTCCACCGGTCGACCTCGACCCGCTCACAGGCGAGGATGAGCTGTTCGATGGCCAGGTCGTCGGCTGTCGCGTTAAGGCTCGGGCCGGTCCACTGCCGCGGCCAGCAGTCGAAGAGGTTCCAGCGGATCTTGGCGTTGCCGGCCTCATCCATCAGCGTGATCGAGATGTCATGCCGCTCGACGGTGCCCGTCATCACCTTCTGCCGCCACTCCCAGAGCTTGCTGTCGGACGTGACGCCCCGGCTGAGCGTGATGTCGGAATGGGTGACGAGCCCGGGGATCTTGCGGACACTCAGGTTCTTGTCCGTGCCTTCCCGGTACTCTCCCGCGTTCTGGCTGTTCTCCAGGCCAGAACACTCACGGAAGCCGGCCCGGGTGATGCCGTCCAGTTCGACGGAGAAGTTGTACCCGCCATAGGGATCAAGTCGCTCGGCCATGATCGGACCTCCCTTCTTTAAATGGTTGCTGAAGCGGGCTGGATGCTGACGCCGCTGGCGCCGTGGAGGATGCGGACGCGGACGTACTCAGCGGGCGCGGCCAGAGCCAGGCCCACGTTGGTCACTACCATCCCCGCGTCGGTCACGTCGGGCGGGTTGGTCTCGCTGTCGCACTTGACGAAGAAGGCCTCCTCCGCGGTGCGGCCGCGAAGCGCGCCCCGCTGGAACAGTCCGTCCAGGTATGCGGTCAGCTCGCGCATGATGCGGACCCACAGCCGGACGTCGTTGGGTTCGTAGGTCACCTGCGAGAGGAACCGCTCAAGCCAGCGGCCCATGGTCAGGAAGACGCGCCGCGCGGCGACCGATTCCCATTCCCGCTGCTGGCTCAGGGTGCGCGCACCCCAGACCCGGATACCGCGGCCTGGCGCCGCGCGCAGGCAGTTCACTCCCTGGGCGTAGAGTCGGCCGATGGCCTCGTCGGTCAGGTTCGCCCACAGGTCGAATACCCCGTTGATCACCTCGTTGGCGGGTGCCTTGTGCACACCGGTTACCCGGTCGCAGCGAGCGTAGATGCCCGCGACGTGCCCGCATGGCGGCACGTATACCGCCGCACCTGTTGCCCCAGCGGCCCAGAGCCAGGGGTAGTAAATCGCGCCGTTCTCGCTGTTCAGCGCCGAGCGGTGCCGCTCCGCGCGTACCTGATCACCGGTCAGCGTCGCGTCAAGGATCGCGAACCGGCCGCCGGTACGCCGGCAGCTGGCGAGCATCTCCGCTTGCAGCGCGGTGACCAGCTCGATGTCCGGCGGGCCGCCCGGCCCGCCGGACATCATCACGTCCGGTGCGCAGAGCAGGTCGACGGCGTCCGTCGCCTCCAGGGCGGCCAGGCCTGCCCGCAGGCCGGCCAGCGGGGTGGCGCTGTCATCAAGACGGACGACATAGCACTGCAGGCCGCCATTCTCGAAGAAGCCCCGTACCGCATGGGCCAGGTAGCCGCCGTCCACTTCCGCGCCGAATTCTTCCTGGAACTGGGGCCACAGCGTGAGCGGTCTCGGCTCGACGGCCCGCCCGTGCCGGGCATAGCCGAGGAAGGCGGGAATACCGGTAGGCAGGCTCGGCCGCGGCGCCGGGAACATCTCCTCCAGGTAGACCCCCGGCGCCTGGTACCCGGTCATTGGCGATCCTGGCATCGCCACGCTACTGCGCCGGTCCTGACCACTGGCTCAGCCTGAAGACGACGAACTCGGCCGGCCGCACCACGGCGACGCCGATCTCGGTGACGACCCGGCCGAGCGCCCGCACATCCGGCGGGTTGGTGCTCTCGTCGCAGCGGACGTAGAACGCCTGCTCGGGGGTGTTGCCGACGAGTGCCCCGGCAGCCCACTGGCCGTAGAGGAAGGCGCCTACGTTGCGGCGGATCTTAGCCCACAGATCCTGCGCGTTCGGCTCGAACACCACCCATTGCGTGCCCGTCTCGATGGATCCGCGCAGGAAGTTGACCAGTCGCCGCACGCTGACGTACTGCCACTCGATGTCGCCGTGCTCCGGGTCCGACGCAAGGGTCCGTGCGCCGTAGACCTTGATCGTGCCGCTGAAAGACCTGATGCAGTCCACGCCACGCAGGTTCAGGTCGCCCTGGGTGATGTTGCTGAGCTGGTATCTGAGGTCCAGCGCGCCCAGGATGATCTCGTTGGCCGGCGCCTTCTGCACCCCGCGCTCGGCATCGCTGCGCGCGTAGATACCGGTCACGTGACCGCTCGGCGGTACGGCGACCCGCCCCCCGCGGATGGGATCCGCCACGTATATCCAGGGGAAGTAGAAGGCGCCATAGCCCTTCTTGTTGATGGTGGGCCGCCAGATGCCCGTATCGTTCTCGGTGATCACCAGGTTGTCGTCGTCGATGTCGCGGGCGCTGTCCAGGACCGCGGTCCTGGTTTCCATGTCCTGGCAGTGCTTGACCAGTTTGTCCTGGATGTCGTGCAGGGTTTCCTGCGTGGCACTGGGCGGCAGCGGAGCGGCGACGATGACGATCTCGTCAATGCTCTCCAGCCGGGGCAGTACTTTCACCACGTTCCCGTCCGCCGCGACGCGGATCACCCAGCAGCGCAGGCCCCCGTTGTTGAAGAACCCGAAGACGGCTTGGGCGAGGAACTCGTTGGCCTCCTGGATATCACCGAATTTCTGCGTGAATTCGGTCCAGCTGTTCACTGGCTGCGGGATATCCGCCGGCTTCTGCTCGTAGGCGTCGCCCGCGGGATTGACGGGCATCCCCTGCTTCTTCGCCGGATCCCAAGGCCCGATGATCTCTTGCGAGATGCCGATGAACGCGGCGGTACTCGTCCCGATACCGGCGATGGGCTGGATCCCTGAGGACACTTCCTCTACGTAGACGCCCGGCCATTTGTACTCTGGCATGTGCTGACTCCTATGGTCGAGGCACCGAACTGGTTACGGCCGGCTGAGCCGGGCTCACTGCCTGCGTGCCCACTGCCTGCGGGCCGGCTCCCTGGGTGCCGGCTCCCTGGGTGATTGTGAAGATCCTGTCGGTCACGGCGGGACCAGCCTCGACAGAGTCGCGGACGCTGACGCTGATCGTTACCGCGTAGTTCAAGGTGGCCTTGGGCCTGCCGCCCATGGCCTGCCACAGCTCGCCCAGGCTGTTCAGGTGGCCTGCGGCGAGGATCCTGGCTGGCAGCGGTGGCTCCTGCCCGGCTAGATCGCCGTTGAGATAGTGCTCAGGGATCGTGGGATGGCGCAGCAGCACCTTGAGCACCTCGCCGAGCAGCCGGTGTTCGTCGTATGCCGGATCGGGAGCGGTCGCGCTCGCCCACGCGGTGATCAGGTAAGAGCAGGTAACCCGGACCGGCGGCGGGATACGGATGAACGTGCCGTCGGGCCGCTCATCAAGCTCCCACTGCGCCGAACGCAGCTCGTAATCCTCGCGCACGTCGTACAGGAAAAGGGCGATCGCCGGCAGGTTCACGCCGGGCGGCGGGAACTGGTCGTCGGGCGCCGCGAAGCTGATCGCGACATTCTGCACAGGAAGCTCGGCGCGCAGCAGCGCCGTGAGTGTCGCGTCCAGATCCTGGAGCATGGCACCCGTGATACCAAGCAGGCGTCCGCTTAGGCATCTGCCGGCGCGTCAGCGGTCGCGTCTCGCGTGTTGATTGCGTGAAACCGGCTTGTCACACTGAGGCGATGAGCCCTATGCGGTACCACCTGCCGGCGCCCGAAACGGCGCCCGCCGCCCCAGCGCGGCAGGCGCCGGTCCGTGCGACCGGCCGGACGTCGGCCGCGACCGGCGGACGCCCGGCCGCGGCCGGTGACCTGGTCGGCCTGCTGCGCCAGCTCCAGCGCGGCCGCGGCAACCAGTATGTGCAGCGGCTGGTGGACCGAGACGGCGCCGCAGCCGGGACGGGGATCCCGGATGGCATCAAGACCTCCCTCGAACGGCGGTCGGGCGTCGACCTGTCGGGCGTCCGCGTGTACTACAACTCGCCGCGGCCAGCGGGGTTCGGCGCGCTCGCGTACACCCAAGGTGAGGAAATCCACGTCGCCCCCGGCCAGGAGGCACACCTGGCCCACGAGGCGTGGCACGTGGTCCAGCAGCGCCAGGGCCGGGTCCGCGCCACGCACACCGAGGCCGGCATCGCGCTCAACGAGGATGCCGGGCTCGAACGAGAAGCCGACCGGGCCCGGCACGCGAGCCTCGCCGTTGCGCCCGGGCCGGCCCTGCCGACCGCGGGGTCATCCCTCTCCGCGGTCCCGCGGCCTGGTCGCCCCGCGCCGGTCCAGCTGGACCGGGGTCACGTCGGTGCCCGGCTCCTGGACTATCGCAAGGGCGACCGGGCAATCAGCGATGACGACTTGGCAGAGTTGCTTACCATTTTCCAGGAATGGGCGGGATGGCAGCAAAAGGCCGATGATTGTGGCGGAAAGTGGCCGGCGGGGACATACCGGTATAACGCGATAGTGATGATCACTAAGGATCTCATCGAGACCATCAATGACAGCGACGACATCTCGCTGCCCGTCCGGCGCATACTGGTCAGGCTCTGGAATAAGGATACCGATCCAGAAGATCAGGTTACCTTCACCGAGCCCGAGCTAGACGAGTCCGAGGCCGTCGATCTGGGTTTCGGAATTCTCCCGTCGTGGGCACCCCTGTCTCCGTATGCGGATCGGTACACCTACGATCCGGTAGAGATGTCTGACATGAGTCTCGAACCGGAGTCGCCACTGGAGAAGGAAGACGAGGGTCAGGGCAGCACGAAGCAGGCCGGGAAGGAATCCTCGGAAGATGAGAACGGGCGGCCAGTAAAGAGGAGGAGGCGGAAGTCAAGGACGCTTGTCACTGATCCCGGAAAGTCAGCACGGGAGGATGATATTCCGGTCGTAGACACGGCACACGAGGCCAGCCTCATCATAAGGTCCTTCACCAAGCGAGAAGAGAATATTCCCAGAGGATTCAAGTTCATGTGGGGACCGGGCCTGTTCGAGAAGACCGGCTTCGAGGACATCGTGTACAGCCAGCTCACCGAAGCTGAGACCGGCGGATCCTTTTTCCGCTCAGGTAGCGTCGAAAGCTGGAACGAAATCCTGGGCATGATCCCGGATTCCTACTTGCAGAATCCGGCTCGCTTCTTCCACCACGTGCAGGCCGTGCTCAGGGGCCAGCCGACGCAGGACCCCATCCTCGGGCTTGTGGCCGGAGCGATGATCAGCGACGTGAAGCATGGCATCGGGGAATGGATGCAGCTCCTGAGCGAGCTCTACCCGCTGCTCACCAAACCCATGAAGGAGACCGATCTGCAAAGCCTGTTCAAGACCTGGTACGAGTATTCGGGGAAGGGAGGACGCGACCAGCGCGAGCGGCGGCATCGCCCTTCTTATCGAGAAGAAGAAGCACGGGTCAGGACTACAGACAGCGATCGGCCGACGCTCATTCCGAGCCGGGGCGGTTACAATTTCGAGAACGCCACCGTGCCCTGGGACTCGTACGAGTGGCAGATAATAGTGGAGCAAGGAGATCCACTCTGGCTCTGGAATCTCGCGATGACGAACCGGTTCTTCTGCAACCTTGTCGCCGCCAGGTACCGGCGGACGCGCGGACTCTTGCCCAAGTAACGGCACGGCCAGCGCCAATTGGCCAGCGCTATTGGCCAGCGCTATTGGCCAGCGCTATTGGCCAGAGCCATTGCGGCCGGTGGCGCCCGCGGAGTAGCTCAGTTCCGCGGCCGTGAGCACCTTGCCCATCTTCTGGTACTCCCGGCGGGTCGCGTGCAGCACATGCGCCATGGTGACCGCACCGCCTGCGCTGTCGGCGTCGTTGTCGGCGTCGTTGGCGGCAGCGTCGGCGGCGGCGAGGAAGGCGCTGGCCAGAGCGATGTTGCGGATGCTGCCGCCGGCCACTTCGATGTGCCCGGCCAGGAAGTCCAGATCCAGGTCGGCGGCGCGCGGCGTAGCGGCGGGCCAGATCTGCTCCCAGATGCGGCGCCGGTCGGCCGTATCAGGCACCGGGAAGTCCACGGTGGCATGCAGCCGGCGCACGAACGCCTCATCCATGTTCTTACGCAGGTTGGTGGCCAAGATGACCATCCCGTCATACTCTTCCATCTTCTGCAGCAGGTAGCTGACCTCGACGTTGGCGTAGCGGTCGTGTGCGTCGCGTATCTGCGTACGCTTTCCGAATAGTGCGTCCGCCTCGTCGAAGAACAAGATGGCGTTACTGGTCATGGCCTCGGCGAAGATGCGAGCCAGGTTCTTCTCCGTCTCGCCGATGTACTTGCTGACCACGGCGGACAGATCGATCTTGTACATGCTGAGGCCAAGGGCGCGGGCCAGCACGTCGGCGGCCATCGTCTTGCCGGTGCCGGGCGGCCCCGCGAACAGGACGCTGAGCCCTTTGCCCATCGCGAGCTTGCCGTCGAAGCCCCACTCGTCGTAGACCAGGTTCCTGTGCCGCACCTGATCGTAGATCTCGCGCAACTGCGCCATCTGATCACCGGGCAGCACGATGTCGTCCCAGCTGTAATGCGGGCTGACCTGGATGGCCAGTTCCGCGAGCTTGCGGTTGGAGTGCAGGCGGCACGCGGCGTGCAGATCGTCGGCGGTGAGCAGCGGTGCGGCGGGGGCGCGCGCGATGGCCAGGTCACGAGCGGTGGCCGCGGCATCCCGGATCTGGCCGCCGGTAAGCCGGAACTTGCCGGCCAGTTCCGCGAGGTCCAGCTCGGGGTCACAGGCGCAATCGCCAGTTGCCGCCAGCGCGATGCGATCTCCTGCCAGTGCGGAGCGCCAGACGCGGAGCCGCTCATCGGGGCCGGGAGGCGGGAAGGTGATGCGCAGGAACGAGCGCTCCCTCCACGCGCTCGGCGGTTCCCATATCGCGGATCCGGACAGGAACGCCGGACCAGGAAGCTCGTCGAGGACGGCGAACAAATCCGCCAGCCGCCCGTCGTCTTCATCGGCGAGCAGGGTGTCGAAGTCCGCCCAGTACAGGACCGCCCCGCCCAGCCGGGCCTCGCGACCGATCAGCTTAGCCAGCGTCGCGAACTCGCCACCGCTCGCGAGCAGCCGTTTCCCGGTGACGACAAGGAGCGGCCGGCCGAGCATCTGGCAGCATGCGGCCGCCGCGGTTCGCTTGCCGGCGCCGTGCGGCCCCTGGAAATACAGCACCGGCCCGGTTGCGCGGGCGCGCTCGGCGAGCTGGGCCAGCCGCGCGCGGAACGGTTCGGGGAAGGTCAGCTCGTCCAGGCTGGCGGCGGGGGAGGTAGTCCCCACATAGGGCTCTAGCCGGTCGTCGACCGAGTCGTTCTCCAGCAGGAAGCGGACCACGCGCGGCTCTAGCCGCACGGCGCTGCCCAGCAGGGAACCGCGTTCCTCGTGCAGTTCCAGCAGCTGGAAGCGGAGCAGGGGAGCGGGAGACGTCAGGCGCGCCTGCCCGGCTACTTTGCTTTCCAGGTCGGAACAGAGCAGGTTGAGTGCCAGATCGACGGTCAACCGCCTGCGCGTGAGGTCATCGTGCAGGTAGGCATAGAGGCGTTCGTATCCACGGTCCAGCTCCGCGGCCAGGCAGAGCAGCACGACATCGACGTCGAAGGCGGTCAGGCCGAAAATCCGGGCCAGCTCGGTCAGCCGCAGCGATATGCCCGCGGCCAGGCTCTGCGCCGTGTGCCTGGCGACGTCGCGGGAAAGCTCATCAAGCGTGGCCTGGGTAGCGGTCGCCAGCTCGGCGGGAAGCGGCAGGCCGGCCCAGACGGGCGTTCCGATGATCTTATCGAGGAGTTCGTCAGCCTCGGCATCGGAGACGCAGAACGCCGCCAGCTCCGCGGTCTGGCCCTGGCGAGCGCGCCAGACCTGGACCCGCAGCAGGAGGTCGAGCCGTTGCAGTTCGGCGACGATGTGCTGCAGCGATGTGGCGTACATGGACCGGGCCTCGGCATCTCAGCGTGATCTTTGATCGAGTGTCTCCTGCCGCCCGGTCAGCAGCTGGCTGACCGGCGCGAGCTCCTGCTGGACCTGGCGCTGGAGGGCAGTCAGGCTGGCCTGGATATGGTCGAGCCTCGCCTGTAGCCCGAGGATCAGGTCGTTGCCGATCTCGCCATCCGGGCGGGTGGTGATGGCGGTCAGCCGTGCGGGACGCTCCAGGCGGTCGCCGCGGATCTGATGATAGAGAGCGGTCGTTTCCCGAGATGGCTGGAGATTGAAATGCTTCGCCATGGCCGCGGCGCACCGCTCATAATGACGGAGCGCGGTGGTTCGGTCACCAGATTGGTAGTACAGCCGCATGAGCTGCCGGTAGGTGGATTCCCGCGCCGGATCGTGCCGCAGTATGCAGTGACCGTACCCGATTCCGTTCGCATAGCGCCCGCAGGCCTCGAAATACGACATCAATTGCTCGAGCATGGTCAGATAGATGAGCTGGAGCCGGTCGCGTTCGTAGATGCACCAATCCTGATACCAGGCCTCGATCAGATCGCCGCGGTAAAGGATGGCAGCCGACCGGATGTCTTGTGCCTGCTGGTCGGTCAGCTCCTTGCCGGGAATATCGCGATAGGTATCGTAGGCCTGCTCGAACGTGGCGACGTCAAGCCACCATGAGGCTTCCGGATTTACCCGGATCCAGCCAGGGCGGACTATAAACAATTCTTCAGATTCTTGGTCCGCTTTTCTCGACAGGGTGGAGTGGAGCCGCCAGATGGCCTGGCGCAGATATTTCTTGGACAGGGAATCCGGCGCGTCCGGCCAGAACAGTCCCGCCAGTGCCTCACGCGTATGTCCGCGGTCACGATGCAGCAGCAGGTAGCACAGGAGCTCGAGCGCCTTGCTCGAAAGGGCGGGCACCGACTCTCCGCCGCGCTGGACGGAGATCTGGCCGAAGAGCCGGATCCTAAGCCTGATCATGAGGGAGCTGGTTCCTTGCATCATAGAAGTAGATGTGGAGTCCCGAGCGCTGCACCAGCCGCGATCCTCAAATTCCTGCCCGCGGCGAGCATGACAATAGAAAAAGGCGTTAGCGAATTACCGCTAGACTGATAACGATTCCCCTGGCTATCCACAGGGCAGCCTTAAGAGGAGGAATGAGATTATTGGCGAACCCGCGCTGCCCGACATCAGTATCGGCCGCCCCCAGGCGACTCTAGTGTCGCCTGCTCCCCCCTCCTCTCGTCCGGGCAGCTTCAATGCACGCCTCATTCAAGAGTAAATCTAAGCGGGTAATTTGCAAGAGTCAAGGTGATCTATGCCAGCTCTGTGGCTGGCGTGGCAACGCTGGCCCGCGGCCATCGCCGCGAAGAGCGGTCGGAAGGTCCGTCCGCCGCCAATAACTGGTCTCCGCCGGAGATCGTGCGGAGCAACTGCCACCTGACTGAGGGAATTCGGGGTGATCATGGCCGATCTGCTTCGCAGAAAACGCGAACGACGCCTCCGTGCGATGCCGCTCCGGGTGCCGCTAACCCGGCAATCGGCATAAAAAGCACACCCGGCGCTGCCGTTTTCGTGAGGCTTCCGGAATTAGCGTGGAAATAAAGTCCAGCACGGTAAAAAACCATGCTGTGAGCAACTACTTCTTCCGTGAAAAGACAATCTTCCGTGTTGTGTACGCCTACGGGCCGCCTGGCTGACGAGAGCGTCAACCGGGTGGTCTATGTGATTAAAGGGACGGCTGTGGACTGCCGCCCTGGTGGCCGGGGTGCCCTGGTGGCCGGGGGTGCTCCCGTAGCCGGGGCGGGCGTTTTGACGCGCGCCCTGATTATGCGAGACTTCTCGTCATGTGTGCGCTTTTACTCATGGAGGGGACGGAATATGGCCGAGCATCCTAACGTCGCGCGTATTAGGGACGGATATGTCGCATTTGCGAAAGGGGATTTCGCCGGCCTCAATGAGCTATTCGCCGAAGACATGCTCTGGCACGAGGTGGGCCGCAACCAGCTAGCCGGCGATTACCGCGGCAGGGACGCTGTCTACGCCTTCTTCGGCAAGCTCATGCAGGTGACCGAAGGCACGTTCCACCTGGACCTGCACACGATCCTCGCCGACGATGAGCACGCGGTCGCACTCGTCGTCACCACCGCCAGCCGGGGCGAACTGAGTATGACGGTCAACGACGCCCACGTCTTCCACCTGCGCGACGGCAAGGTGACGGAGTTCTGGACGGCGTCCACCAATCAGTACGCGGTCGACGAAGTCATCGGCTGATCCGCGGTGTTACCGCGTCCTGCAAGATCGCCGCCAGCGCCTCCACGCCGGCCACGCAGTCGGCGGGTTCGGCGTACTCGCCGGGAGCGTGCGAGACCCCGGTGGGGTTGCGCACGAACAGCATCGCGGTGGCCACTTTGCCACTGAGCACGCCCGCGTCATGGCCCGCCCCGGTGGGCAGGGTCGCTGCCTTGATCCGGCAGGACGAGAGCACCTCCGACAGCCGGGAGCGCAGCACCGGATCGAAGACGACATCGTCGCTGTAGGACTCGCGGTGAATCTCGAACTCGATCCGCTGCGCCCGCGCTGACTCGCGCGCGCTGACCGTGATCGCCTCGACCAGCCGGTCCAGGCTGCCCTGGTCCGGTGCCCTGGCATCGAGCCATGCCAGCAGCGTCCCCGGTATCACGTTCGTCGCGCACGGCCTCAGGTCGATCTTGCCGAACGTGGCCAGCGCGTTGAACCGGTGTGCCTCGTGGCGGGCGGCGAGTACGGTCCCCGCGAACGTCAGCATCGGGTCGCGCCGGTCGGCGAGCCGCGTGGTGCCCGCGTGGTCCGCGTGACCGGTGAACTGGATCCGCCAGCGACCGTGCGGCCAGATCTGCTCGGCCAGGCCGATCGCGGCGTCCAGGTCGGCCAGGCCGCGGCCCTGCTCGATGTGCAACTCGATGAACATCGAGATGCGGCCGATCAGGTCTGCGTCAGGACCGATCTGTTCCGGATCGAGTCCGGCCTGCGCCATGGCCGACGCGAACGTCGTCCCGGCGGCGTCGGTCAGCGACCTCGCCGTGTCCGGGTCGACCGTCCCGGTCAGCAGCTTGGTGCCCAGGCAGGCAAGGCCGAAGCGGGTGCCCTCTTCCTCGGTGAAGACGGCGACGCCGACCGGCCTGTCCGGGCTGACCGCTCTAGCGCGGAGCAGGTCGATCGCGGCCAGCCCGGACATCACGCCGAGCGGCCCGTCGAACGCACCGCCGTCAAGGACCGAGTCCAGGTGGCTGCCGGTCAGCACCGCGCCAGGACCGCGCCCGCCCCACCAGGCGAACATGTTCCCGTTGCGATCGGTTTCCAGGTCCAGGTCGCGCTCCCTGGCCTGGACGGTGAACCATTCGCGCAGCGCCGCGTCGGCGGGCGACCAGGTGAGCCTGCGGTACCCGCCGCTGCCCGGGTCGCGCCCGATGGGTTCGAGTTGGTCCCACATCCGCTGCAGGCTCGCAGCGGCCGGTCCCTCACCGAACTCCATCGGTGCCTTCGGCGAGCAACATGATGGTGTCAGCGGCACCGTTTCTCTGGTCGCGCAGCGGCCGGTAGGCCGGCGACTCGTACCAGCCGACGGCGTCCGAGCTGGTGGCGAACTCGACAACCACGAGCCGGTCGTGATCCCAGCTGCCCTCCAGCGCCCGTACCGCGCCGCCGCGGACCAGGTAGCGGCCGCCGAACGCGGCCACGGTCGGCGGCGCGGTCGTCACGTACTCGCTCATCGTGGCCGGGTCGCGGATCCGCAGCCGCGAGATCACGTACGCCGTCACGGCTGAGTCACCTCGTCGGCGGCGGCGATCCGGGACAGGCCCAGCCTGGGTTCGGTCGTCAGGTACAGGCCGCGCACCGCCTTGTCCGCGGTCAGCGGCGCGGTCGGCACGTCCTTCTTGGCCGCGTTGTAGCGCGACATCGGGGACATGTCGGGGGTGCCGCCCAGTTGCTCGGCGGCCAGCGCGAAGGCCTCGTCCTTAGCGTCGGCCAGGTCCTCCACGCCGGTGATGAGGTGCAGGAATGCCTCGTGCAGGTGCAGTCGTTCGCGTTCGGCGTGGGTGAGCCGCTGCGCGTGATGGAAGTGGTAGTCCTTGCCCCGGTAGCTGTCGTAGAAGACCGAGACCAGGACCAGCATCCGCTCGTACGCGTGCCGGTACCAGGTGTTGTAGAACTCGGTGGCCTCGTCCTCGTCGATCTCGCCGCGCAGCATGCTGCTCAGGCTGGCCGCGGCCAGCAGGCCGCTGTAGGTAGCCAGGTGCACGCCGGTGGACAGCAGCGGGTCGAGGAAGCAGGCAGCGTCGCCGGTCATGAAGAAACCGGGACCTGAAAAGCGATCGGCCACGTACGAGTAGTCCTGCTCGGTTTTCATGTCGGTGGTCTTGGTGGCGTTCTCGAGCATCTCGAGCACGATCGGGCATTCCTTCATGGCCTCGAAGTACACCTTCTCGATGCTGCCGAGGCGGGTGCGTGACTCGTTGAACAGGTCCTTCCCGGTCACCAGCCCGACGCTCATCGTGCCGTCGTGCAGCGGGATCGCCCAGAACCAGCCCTGCGGGACCGAGCACACCGCGATCGCGCCCGGCGGTCCCTTCTCCAGCTGCTTGGCGTCCTTCCAGTACGCCCACGCGGCCACGTTCTTGAACACGTCGTGGAAGCGGCGGGTCTTGAAGTAGCGGTTGGCCAGCACGCCGCCGCGGCCGGACGCGTCGATCAGGTAGTCGAAGCTGATCTGGCCGCCCTGCTCGTCTCCCTTCGCCCCGTCTGGCTTAGTCGGTACCCAGGTGGCCGAGACCGGGCGGCCGTCGGCGAACTGCACGTCGCGTATGGTCACGCCCTCGTGCACCTCGACCCCCACCGTCTTGGCGTGGTTGAGCAGCAGTTCGTCGAACTCTGACCGGATCACCTGCCAGGCATTCGTCGTCCCTTCGCCCAGGTCAGCGAACCGAACATCCCATTCTTCCGGCCCCCAGGCAAAGAACGTGCCGCCCTTCGGCTGAAACCCGTGGGCGGCAACTTTGTCGTAAGCACCAAGCAGGGACAGGATCGGTTTGACTGACGGCAGGATGGATTCGCCGATGTGGTAGCGGGGGAACTGCTCGCGTTCCACCAGCGTCACATCGAATCCTTCGCGGGCGAGCAGTCCCGCGGCGGTCGAGCCCGCCGGGCCGCCGCCGATGACCAGCAGCTGGGTTGAATCGCGCATGACGTCCCCCTCAAGTGCTTCGGCTCCACAACATGTCGAGGTCCATGTCAAGGAGAACCTAATGAAGAATTTCAGTCAACCCCTTGATGTTGAAGATGATTCATGCGATCTTCGCAACTGTGCAAGCAGGGGATGGCGGTACCACCACCGATCTGGTAACCGCGCCGCGATCGACGCCGCCGCGGTCGACAGCCGTGGGCGGGCCGTCGGCGCGTGTCCTCGCGCTGTTCGACGGGCACCGGCTCACGCCGACCCAGCGAAGGATTGCCCAGTGCCTGGTGGAGAACGCGGCGACCGCCGCGTTCTTGTCAAGCAGCGAACTGGCGGCGCTGACCGGCGTCAGCCAGCCGTCGGTGACCAGGTTCGCGATGGCGCTCGGCTATGACGGATATCCCGATCTGCGCATGCGCCTGCGCGAACTGCACCTAGGCGGTGCCGCGGAGGACGGCGGCGTCGCCGAGGACAACGCGGACGCGCGCCGCAACGAGTACCAGCACGCGGTCGCGGCCGAGATAGCGAACCTGGAAGGGCTCAGCGCCGCGCTGTCCGATCCTGGCCCGGTCCAGGAGGCCGCCAGGCTGCTGGTGGCGTCGCGCCCGCTGACCATCATGGGCCTGCGGGTATCCGCCCCGCTGGCCTCCTATGTGAGTTTTTTCGCGAGGAAGTTTCATCCCGATGTCCGGGTTGTCGCCGGGACGGGCAGCGAGATCGAGGATCAGCTTGAGCAGGCACGCGCGGCGGGGGGTACCGCCGTGCTGTCGATCATGCTGCCGCGCTATCCGCGTGAATCGATCGAGCTGCTTGGCCGGTGCCGCGAACTCGGCTTCGCGGTCGTCACGATTACCGACGTGGCCATGGGGCCCGCCGCGGCACTGTCCGATGTGCTGCTGCCCGCGGGAGTCGGCACCGGACTGGTGTGGGACTCCCAAGCGGCCCCCATGGTGCTCGCGGTAGTCCTGCTGCAGGCCATGTGCGATGCCTCGCCCATGGTCACCGACAGGCTCGAACGCTTCGAGCAATCGGCGGAGCGGCGCCAGCTTTTCTTGTCATAACGGCGGCTTTCGTGCCGTGGGAGGGTGCGCGATGGCTAGGTCATCGGTGCGTACGAGGGGTGAGTACCGGCACGCCGCTCTCCTGATGGTGGCCGGCATGCTGGCCTTCGCCGCGCTGGACGGCCTGCGCAAGGCGATGGCCGCGGACGTGCCGGTGACGGTCATCGTCGCCACCAGGTACGTGGCTTTCCTCGCCGTCATCGCCTGCTGGCTCCCCGGGCAGGGCCGCGCGCTGCTGCGCACCAGCCACCTGTGGCTGCAGATCATCCGGTCCATCGTGATGGTGGCCGAGGCCTCGGTCTTCGTGATCGCGCTACGGCACGCCTCGCTGGCCAACGCCAGCGCCGTTTTCGCGCTTGCGCCGGTGGCCGGCGTGCTGTTCGCCGTCCTGCTGCTGCGCGAGCGTGCCCGCCGGGTGACCTGGATCGCGCTCGCGGTCAGCCTGGCCGGCATCGTGATCATGCTGCGCCCCGGCGGCACGAGCGGCACGAGCGGCACGAGCGGCGCCAGCGAGGCGGGCGACCAGCGGCTCGGCCTGCTGCTGGCGCTGGCCTCCGCCGTGCTTTACGGCCTGTACGGCGTGCTGACCCGCAAGGTCAGCGACGACGGGGCACGAACCTCTTTCGCCTACATGACGCTGGTAGGTCTCATCGTCGTCGCGATGGCCTCCGCCGTCACGACCACGCACTGGCGGCCGGACGGACACCAGTACCTGCTGCTGGCGCTGGCCGCCGTGGCCGCCGCCATCGGCCAGTACCTGCTGATCCACTCCTACGGACGGGCGCCCGCCGTGTCGCTGCAGCCGTACAACTATTTCCTGTTCGCCTGGTCGGTGCCGATCAGCGTGATCTTCTTCGCCGCGCCGCCATCGGTCACCATCGTCGTGGGGGCGGTCCTGGTAATAGGCGCGGGCGCGTTCCTGTTCGTCACCACGGCGGACCCGGCATGAGCCGCCCCGCCGTCCTGGTCATCGACATGCAGCGCGATTTCGTGGACGCCGGCGCGCCGATCGAGTGCACCGGAGCGCGGGACATCGTGCCGGCCATCGCGGACCTGCTCGATGCCGCGCGGGACCTTGGCATCCCGGTGATCTACACGCAGGAACGGCACCGTGCCGACGGCATCGACCTGGAATTGTCCAACGAGGAGCCGGAACACTGCCTTGAGGGTACGGCCGGCCTGGAGATCATCCCGGCGCTGCTGCCGCGCGAGGGTGACTACGTGATCGTCAAGCGCCGCTACAGCGGTTTCTTCGCCACCGACCTGGACCTGCTGCTCCGGTCGCTGAACGCCGACACGCTCGTGCTCTGCGGCGCGGCCACCGACGTGTGCGTCCGCGCCACCGCGCAGGACGCCCACCAGCTCAACTACCGGGTGATCGTGCCGCCGGAATGCGTGGCCGGCACCACAGCCGATCAGCATCAGGCCGCGCTGCGCAACATCGGCTACGTCTTCGGCACGCTCCGTCCGCTGCAAGACCTGCTCGCACAGCTTCACGATGATCGAGAGGAGAAGTGATGCGCGCCGCAATTTTCCAAGGGCCAGGAGATCTCCAGGTGGCGGAGGTTCCCGAACCCGAGGCACCGCCTGGAGGGTTCCTGCTGCGCGTGCACGCGTGCGCGATCTGCGGCTCGGACGTACGCACCTACCGGCACGGAAGTTCGCACCTGGCCACACCATGGGTGATCGGGCACGAGATAGCCGGCGAGGTCGCCGTTCTCGGCGAGGGCTGCGAATGGCCCGAGCTCGGTGCCCGTGTCCAGATCGCGACCGCGATCCCGTGCGGCCGGTGCCGGGCCTGCGGCAGAGGCTGGCAGACCATGTGCGAGCGGATCAAGGCGCACGGCTTCCATTACCCGGGCGGCCTGGCCGAACTGATGGCGGTCAATCCCGAGGTGATCGCCATGGGCGGGGTGAACCCGATCCCGGACGGCCTGTCCTACGAGCTCGCGGCCGTGACCGAACCGCTCGCCTGCGTCCTCAACGGCCAGCAGCTCGTCGACACGCAGATCGGCGATCACGTCGTGGTGATCGGCGGCGGCCCGATCGGCTGCCTGCACGTGCAGATGGCGAAGGCGCGGGGCGCGACGCAGGTCATCCAGCTCGAGGTCAACGCGGCCAGGCTGGCCAGGGCCAAGGAGTTCGGCGCCGACCTGCTCATCGACTCCAGCCAGCAAGACCCTCGCGCAGCGGTGCGCGAGGCAACAGACGGGCGTGGCGCTGACGTGGTCATCTCCGCCACGCCCGTCGCGGAAACCCAGGCACTCGCCGTCGAACTCGCGTCGGTCTGCGGGCGCATCAGCTTGTTCGGCGGCCTGCCGCCGAGCGCGCCGACGTCGGTGATCAACACCAACACGGTGCACTACAAGCAGCTCACGATGGTCGGCTCGTTCACCTCCACGCCGGCCCAGAACGCCGAGGCGCTGCACATGATCGCGACCGGGCGCATAGACCTGTCGCACTTCATCGACTCCACCATCGGCCTGGACGACGTCGTCGCCGGGCTCGGCCTGCTCGAGCGCGGCGAAGCGCTGAAGGTCGTCGTCAACCCGCAAAGCTCTACCGGAGGAAACTAATGACAGGGGACTGCGGCAAGCAGATCAGGCTCGGCCGGATCATCCGCCCCGAGACCGGACGCAGCGTCTGCGTCGCGTTCGACCACGGGCTTGATGACGGGCCCATGCCGGGCAACATCGACTCGCGGGCGACCATGGCCAAGCTGATCGAGGGCGGCGCGGACGGCGTGCTGGTATCGCCGGGCATCGCCAGGCTGTGCTGCGACCAGTTCACCGGCCGCAACGCGCCCGCCCTGATCCTGCGGCTCGACTGGTCCAACATGTTCCGCCGCGAGCTGGCCCACTCCGAGGGGCGCAACCGGCTGATCGCCGACGTGGAGGACGCGGTGCGGATGGGCGCCGACGCCGTACTCACGTTCATGTTCATCGGCTACGAGGACGCCGACGCCGAGGCCGACGAGGTCGCGAAGAACGCGCACGTCACCCGCGCCTGCGAGCGGTTCGGCATCCCGCACATCATCGAGCCGATGGCCCAGGGCGGCAAGGTGGCCGGCCGCGGGATGGAGGCCGACGTGATCAAGGTGAACGTCAGGATGGCGGCCGAACTCGGCGCGGACGCGATCAAGACCGACTACAGCGGCTCGGCCGACACCTACACGGCCGTTACCGAGAGCTGCCACATACCGATCCTGATCGCCGGCGGCCCCAAGTCCAAGACCGTCGAGGGCAGCCTGGAGATGGTGCGCGGTGCGATCGGCGCGGGCGCGTCCGGCGTGGTCATGGGCCGCAACATCATCCAGGCTGACGACCCGGCCAAGATGCTGGCCGCGATCAAGACGATCGTGCACGACGGGCTGGGGGTGGACGAGGCGATGAAACACCTTGCCTAGGCCGGCTCAGCCAATGACGCCTGAGCCGGTGACGTCTGACCTGGTAACGCCTGACCCGGAAACTGGGGGCACGGCGTTCGAGGCAATGCTGGCCGGTGACTGGCCACGAGAACGAATCGCGGCCTACCTCACCGACCTGCACGAGCGCGGCGAGACCCCCACCGAGATCGAGGGCTGCGCGCGCGCGATGCTGAGCCGTTGTGTCCGGCTGCCGGTCGACAACGTCGTCGACGTAGGCGGCACCGGCGGGGACGGCGGCGGGACGTTCAACATCTCCACCACCGCCGCCATCCTCGTCGCCGCGACCGGCGTGCCCGTGATCAAGCACGGGAACAGGGCCGTGTCCGGGACTTGCGGCAGCGTTGACATGCTGCTCGCGCTGGGCGTGCACGTCCCGGCGCGCGCCGATGCCGAGGACACGGTGCGGCGGCTGGCCCGCACGGGGTTCGCGGTGGCACCCACCCCGGTGTTCCACCGCTTCCCCGAGCAGCTCACCGCCGCGCGGCGCGGCCTCGGCTTCCCGACGGTCTTCAACCTGGCCGGCCCGCTCGCGCATCCGGCGGCGGGCCTGACCGGGCAGGTGGTGGGCGTGACGTGGCCGCGGTTCGCCGGGGTGCTCGCGACGACCCTGCACCGCCTCGGCCGGCTCAGGGCGGCCGTACTTCACGGGCAGTGCTCAACCGGTCAGGGGCACGGGACCGGTATCGACGAGCCCAGCCTGTCCGGGCCGACCACCATCACCTGGCTGCACGCTGGCCAGGTCGAGACCTTCGACATCACGCCTGAGCAGTTCGGGCTGGGCCGCGCCGCTCCCGCCGAACTGGCGGGCGGCGATCCGGCGGTGAACGCCGGGATATGCCGCTCGGTCCTGTCCGGCGACGGCGGTCCGCGGCGTGATGTCGTGCTGCTCGCCGCCGGCATCGCGCTGTGGACGGCCGGCCTGGCCGCATCCATCGCTGACGGCATGACAACAGCCGCGCGGACCATCGCGTCAGGCACCGCCGCCCGGTTCCTTACCCGGCTGACCAGCTCCGATCTGTCCTGACTGTCCTCACCCAAGGGAGCGATGAGTGACCTCTGACCAGCTGCTGCGCGCGGCCTTCGACGATTGCCCGCTAGTTGAGATCAACGGGCGCAGGTTCGTCATCAACCCGCTCACCGAACAGGTTCCGGCCACCCCTGCCGAGATGCTCCAGGCCGCCGCGTGGGGGATCGTCTCCGCCGGTGACTTCGGGTCGGCCAATGTGGTCGTAGGGGAGGAGGACAAGGGCGGCGTGCTGGTGGCCGCCGTCTCCATGGTGACCGGGCTGCCGTTCGGCCTGGCCCGCTGGTACCCGTCGGGCCTGGAGGGGCAGATCTCGGTGGAGTTCGGCGCCGAGTACGTCGACGGCAGGATCTATCTCAACGGCGTCCAGCCGGACGACGAAGTCGTCATCGTGGACGACCTGATCAGCACGGGCGGCACGATGATCGCGCTGATCAACGCGATCGAGCAGAGCGGAGCCAGGATCCGCGACATCATCTGCGTCGCGGAGAAGGTGGAATACGAGGGCCGCCAGCGGGTCAAGGACGCCACCGGTCACGACATCAAGTGCCTGCTCCAGCTCTCGATTGCCGGATTGCGGTGCAAGGTTCTGTGATACCGGGCCCCGCGATACCCGGCCAGGCCGGACCGCCGAAGGAAGCGTGCGGCGTCTTCGGCGTCTACGCTCCTGGCCGCTCCGTCTCCGGGCTCACCTACCTCGGGCTGCAGGTGCTGCAGCACCGGGGAGAGGAGTCGGCCGGGATCGCCGTCGGGGACGGGTCGGCCATCGACTGCCATCGTGGCCCTGGGCTGGTCAGCCAGGTCTTCGACCGGGCCGGACTGGAGGCGATGCGGGGCCACGTCGCGATCGGGCACACCAGGTACTCGACCAGCGGATCCACCGCACCGGTCAACGCCCAGCCCGCGCTCGACGCGGCCGGGCGCTTCGCGCTCGCGCACAACGGCAACCTGCTCGGCTACGCGCGGACCGCTGACCGCCTCGACGCGGTGGTCAGCGACTCACATGTGCTCGCCGCCGCCCTCGGCGACAGCCTAGATGATCATAACGACGACCTGGTGCCCGCCGCGGTGGATGTTTTTCGGAACCTGCGCGGAGCGTTCTCGCTGGTGATCATGGATCACGGCCGGCTGCTCGCCACCCGAGACCCGCACGGTTTCCGGCCGCTGACGCTCGGCACCGTGAACTTTGGCGCAGGGAACTTCGGCACCGGGGCGCACGGCAACGGGGACACCGGCTGGGTGGTGGCGAGCGAGACGGCCGCCATCGAGGCCATCGGCGGCGAAGTGGTCCGCGTCGTCGAGCCCGCGGAACTGCTCATCATCGACGAGTTCGGCCCCCGTTCAGTGCGCTGGGCGCCGGCCCGGCCGAAGGCATGCCTGTTCGAGTACGTCTACCTGGCGCGTTCGGACAGCGTGCTGGACGGCCGAAGCGTCTACGAGGCCCGTCACCAGGCCGGGCGGGCGCTTGCCCGCGAGCATCCCGCGCCGGACGCTGACCTTGTCGTCGGCGTGCCCGATTCCGGCACGCCGTCGGCGCTCGGCTTCGCCGCGGCCTCCGGGCTGCCGTACGCGCAGGGATTCGTGCGGAGCCCGTACGTCGGCCGCACCTTCATCCAGCCGTTCCCCGGCCTGCGGACTGAGGGGCTGCGGCTCAAGCTAGCGCCGATCGGCGCGGTGGTCCGCGGCAAGCGGGTGGTCGTCGTCGACGACTCGATCGTCCGCGGCACCACGCAAAGCCTGCTGACCGCGATGCTGCGCACGGCGGGCGCGACCGCCGTGCACCTGCGGATCGCCTCGCCGCCGATCCGCTGGCCATGTTTTTTCGGGTTTGACTTCGCTACCAGCGATCAACTGATCGCCGCGGAACGGGCGGTTGATGACATCCGCTCCGTCCTCGGTGCCGACTCGCTCGGGTATCTCACGCTGCCCAGTCTCATCGCGACAACGGGGCAGCCGCCGGACCACTTGTGCCGTGCCTGCATGGACGGCTGCTATCCGGTGACCCTCAGCGAGCGCGGCGCCCTGCATGCTCTGCCGGAGATAGCGGAGACCTGCAGGTGAGCACCACCACCTACATACATCAGAGAAAGGGAACCTGATAGGAAATGGAAAGTTCACTGACCGTCGAGAGACGGTCAATCGATGTGATACCCGACGATGAGCGGCACGGCTCGGTCCGTAGCCTGTTCACCGTCTGGTTCAGCGCGAACATGCAGATCACCACCGTCGTGACTGGTGCGGTCGCCATCTTCGTCGGGGCGTCGCTGCCGTGGGCGGTGCTCGCTATCGTGATCGGCAACCTGTTCGGCGCGATCTTCATGGCGCTGCACTCGGCGCAGGGTCCGAAGCTGGGCATCCCGCAGATGATCCAGAGCCGGGCTCAGTTTGGGTTCTACGGCGCGATCATCCCGCTGCTGCTGGTCGTGCTGATGTACGTCGGGTTCTTCGCCCTCAGCGCGGTGCTCGGCGGGTCGGCCCTGGCGAACTGGTGGCACATCGGCACCACGCCCGCCACGATCATCGTCGCGGCTCTGTGTACGGTGCTGGCGGTCTACGGGTACCGGCTGATCCACGCATATGAACGGTGGATCGCGCTGGTCAGCGGCATCGGGTTCCTCTACCTGACGATCCGGCTGTTCACCAAGTTCCACGTCGGCACGGTCTGGCACGGGGGACACTTCTCGTTCGGGACGTTCCTGCTGGTGATGACGCTGGCCATCACCTGGCAGATCACCTACGCGCCCTACGTCGCGGACTACTCCCGCTACCTGCCGAAGGACACCCCGGTTAAGGCGTCGTTCTGGTGGACCTACGCCGGCACGGTCATCGGCACGATCTGGATGATGATCTTCGGCGCGATCGCGGCGTCCGTCGCGGCCAACGCGTTCGGCGACGGCAACGTGTCGTTCTTCACCGACCTCGGCGGCTCAGGCGCGCACTGGCTATTCGCGATCATCATCATCTTGGGCGTGGTCGCGGTGAACGTGCTGAACCTGTACGGCATGTTCATGTGCGTCACCACGACGGTCACCGCGTTGCGGCCGCTCCAGATGAAGAGCCAGGTCAGGACCGTGTTCATCCTGATCTCGGCGATCATCGGCACGATCGTGGCGATCGCCGCGACGTCGAGCTTCCTCGTCTCGTTCCAGAACTTCATCTTGTTCCTGGCCTACTTCATGATCCCGTGGACGGCGATCAACCTGACCGACTTCTACCTGATCCGCAAGGAGAAGTACGACATGGACTCGATCTTCCGCGCCGACGGGATCTACGGCCGGTTCAACGTCCGCACGATCGTCACCTACGCCATCGCGATCCTGGTCGAGGTTCCGTTCATGAGCACCACGTTCTACACCGGGCCTATGGTCAAGCACCTGGGCGGCGCGGACATCTCATGGATCTTCGGCCTGATCGTGGCCGCCGGTCTCTACTACGCCCTCAATCGCGGCGAGACCGTCAACAATTCAGTACCCGCGTCCGCGGCTGCCGCGACGCGATGATCGCCCTGCTCCCGGCGGTGGACGTGTCCGGCGGCCTTTCCGTGTCGCCGCTCCCGTCCGCCGCCGGGATGTCAGGCTCTACCGATCCGCTGCGCGCCGCGCTCGCCTGGCAGCGAGCCGGCGCGCAGTGGGTGCATCTGGTCGACCTGGACGCGGCGTACGGCCGGGGCAGCAACGCGGAACTGATCGCCGCTATCGTCGGTGAGCTCGATGTTTCCGTGCAGTTGTCCGGCGGTATCTACGACGAGACGGCGCTGGGCGCCGCCCTTGCCACCGGGTGCCAGCGAGCGGTGATCGGCACCATCGCCATGGAGAACCCGGACTGGGTGTACCGGGTGGTGGCTCAGCACGGCGGCCGGGTCGCGGTGGGTCTCGACGTCGCCGACCGGCTCGGTCGCCGGGGGTACCGGCTGGCGCCACGCGGCGGCGACCGTCAGTTCGGTTCCCTCACCAGCGCGCTAGCCCGGCTGGAGTCAGCAGGCTGCGCCCGGTTCGTCGTCACGGAATCGGCCCGCGACGGCGCGTTGACCGGTCCGAATCTGTCCTTGCTCCGGTATGCCTGCCGGCACACCAGCCGCCCGGTGATCGCCAGCGGCGGCGTGTCCAGCTTGGCCGACCTGCGCGCCCTCGGCGGCCTGGCCGGACACGGGGTAGAGGCCGCGATCGTCGGCAAGGCCCTGTACACGGGCGCGTTCACCATTGAACAGGCACTCACCGCGCTGGAGCCGTTATGGATGTCTTGATCGCCGATGTCATCGGTGACCTCGCGCTCGTACTCGCCCTTGCCTGGTTGTTCGGCATCGCCGCGCGCAAATGCGGACAGCCCGCTGTCGTCGGCCAGATCATCGCCGGGATCGTGCTGGGCCCGAGCCTCCTCGGCCACCTGCCGGGTCATCTCAGCGCCCGCTTCTTCCCGCATACGGCCGTGCCTGTGCTCAGCATCGTGTCCCAGGTCGCCGTCGCGCTATTCATGTTCCTGGTCGGGTACGAGGTGGACTGGCAGGCGCTGCGCCGGCGATCGGGCGTGGTCGCCATGGTCGCGGCGAGTGCCTTCACCGTCCCGATGGCGCTCGGCATCGGGGCCGCGCTGATCTTCCGGGCACAGTTCACCGCCGTCGGGCAGGTCGCGAGCGGCCGTTCCTTCGTCCTGTTCATCGGCGTCGCCGTGTCGATCACCGCGCTGCCCGTGCTGGCCGCGATCGCGCGCGAGCGGGGCATCGACAGGACCCCGGCCGGTCTGACCGCCACGTCCGCGGCGGGCATGATGGATGTGGCCGCCTGGGTCGTGCTCGCGGCGGCGCTGGCCACCACGGCCGGCCATACCGGGCGCCCATGGTGGGTCACGCTGCTGCTGATCACCGGCTTCGCGGTGGTCATGCTGGTCGCCGTCCGGCCGCTGCTGCGCCGGTGGATGAGGCGCGTGCCGCAGACGAACGTGTTCGTGCTGGCCGTGGTGCTCGCGCTGGCCAGCGCGTGGGTGACCGCGTCGATCGGCCTGCACCCGGTCTTCGGCGGATTCCTCGCGGGCCTGACCATGCCCAGGCTGAGCGCGGCGGAAGACGTCGCGTTCCGCCGCGACCTGACCGGGGTGGCGGGACTGTTCCTGCCGCTGTTCTTCGTTGTCACCGGCCTGTCGGTGAACCTGAGCAGCCTGAACGGCGGCGGCTTCGTGCTGCTGGCGCTGGTCTGCGTCATCGCCGTCGGCGGCAAGCTCGGTCCGGCCTTCGTGGCCGGGCGGATCGGCGGCCTGAATTCCGAGGACGCGGCGACCGTCGCCGCACTGGTCAACTCGCGCGGCCTCACCGAGCTCATCGCGCTCAACGTCGGGCTGACCGCCGCAATCATCGGGCCTCAGGTCTTCTGCGTGCTCGTCGTCATGGCCGTGCTGACCACCGTCGTCACCTCCCCGCTGCTGGCACTGATCGCTTCGTCCACCGCCCGGTCCGCCGCCCCGGCCGACGCCATCCAGTCCGGCTGACCGCCCGCCAGGGGGAGGGGGTTGCGGCGCCCCAGGCCCCTAAGCGTCAAGGGGGCTTGCGCGCCGCGAGCCCCCTCGGAAGGGGGCCCGCGCGCCGCAGGCCCCCCGGGCACCGCGAGCCCCCAGCCCCCCAGCCCCCGCAGCCCCTCGGGCACCGCGAGCCCCCAGCCCCGGGCACCGCGGGCACCCGCCGCGAGCCTGCTTTACCCCTATCGGTGCGAGGCTGGTGTCAGGTGACCGGGAGGTCGGGGAGGTCGATGGTCAGGTGGGCGCCGCCGGCCACGATCGCGCGCAGCCGGTCCATGCCGTCCCAGACGTCGGTGTACCGGGTGTAGGCGGGCGCGAAGCCGAGCCGGATCCGGTCCGGTTGACGGAAGTCGGGAACGACACCGGCCAGCTCGATCAGCGCGCGGCAGATCCGGTAGCCGTCGGAGTGGGCCAGCGAGATGTGCGAGCCCCGCCGCGCGGCGTCTCTGGGTGACGCGAGCGTCAAGCCGTGCGGCGCGAGCCACGCGTCGGCCAGCTCGATGGCGAGCTCGGTCAGCCGGACGCTCTTGTCCCTGAGCCGGCCGATGCCCGCCTCGGCCAGCAGCCGGGCGCCCTCCTCGGCGCCGATCGCGCCGAGCACGTGCGGCGTGCCGGACAGGAACCGGCCGGTGCCGGGCACCGGCGCGAAGCCCTGGCCCATCGCGAACTGGTCGCGCTGGCCGTACCAGCCCCAGATCGGCGGCAGCAGCTCGCCCACCAGGCCCGATCGCACGTACAGGAAGGCCGGGGCGCCTGGCCCGCCGTTCAGGTATTTATAGGTGCAGCCGACGGCCAGGTCGGTGCCGGTGCCGTCCAGCTCGATCGGCACCGCGCCGGCCGCGTGCGACAAGTCCCACAGGACCAGGGCGCCGGCCGCGTGCACGACCTCGTTGATCGCCGCCATGTCGGCGAGCGCCCCTGACCGGTAGTCCACCAGCGACAGCGTGACCAGCGCGACGTCCCTGTCCACGCACGCGGCGACGGCGGACGGGGCCGGGCCGTCGATCTCGTCGAACTCCGCCAGGGTGGCGGTGAGCCCGCGGGCGGCGGCCACCCCTTCGACCACGTACCGGTCGGTGGGGAAGTTACCACGGTCAGTTATGATCCTTCGCCGGTCTGGCCTGGCGCCGGCGGCGGCGGCGACCAGCTTGTAGAAGTTCACCGTGGTCGAGTCGGCGACCACGACCTGGCCTGGTGCGGCGCCGAGGAAATGCTCGCCGATCAGGTCGCCGACCCGGGACGGAAGGTCGAACCAGCTCTCGTTCCACGACCTGATCAGCCGGTCCGCCCACTCCCGTCGCAGCACGTCGTTGAGCCGCCCTGGAGTGGCGGCCGGCATCCGCCCGAGCGAGTTGCCGTCCAGGTAGATCAGGCCGGGATCGGGCAGCTCGAAGCTCGAGCGGAACTCAGCCAGCGGGTCCGCCGCGTCGAGCCTTTCGGCGAGAGCCCGCGACAGATCCCTCACCGCAAGTGCGGCAGGACTTCGGTGCCGAGCAGCTCGATCTGCTCGAACCAGCGGTCGAACTTGAACCGGAAGTCGAAGACGAGATGCTCAACGCCCAGGTCAGCGAACTTTTGCACCTCTTCGACCGCATCGGCGGGCGAACCGGCGATGAGCTGCCCGGACAGGTCTTCGACGGTCTCGAACCGGCCGGACGGCGGCTTGACCGCGAACTTGGCCTTGTTCGCCCAGGCGAGCAGCCCGGGGATGTTCACGTCGCGCAATGCCTCCTCCCTGGTCGCCTCGATCGAGGTGGGCGGGATCACCGCGACCGTCGGCATCTTCCTGCCCTGTTCGGCGGACAGCTTGCGCATGGAGTCGATGCGCGCGGCCATGGTGCCCAGCGAGATCCGGCCGGGCATCCAGCCGTCGGCGAACTCCACGGCCAGCCGCGCCGACCGCGGCGTGGCACCGCAGTACCAGAACGGGATGCGTCCGCCGGCCGGCTTGGGTTCGATGGTCACGTTGCTGAACGAGAACTGATCGTCGGAGTACGTCACGTCGTTCTCGGTGAACACGCGCTTGAGGATGTTGGCGTTGGACCTGACCAGTTCGACCCGGTCCCGGTCGCCCCAGCCGATCGCGTCGAACTCGTGCTGGAACGTGCCCGCGCCGACGCCGAGGATCAGCCGCGGGCCGACCAGCTGGGTGAGCGTGCCCGTCATCAGCGCGGTAACCAGCGGGTGCCGGAACGGGATCAGCGAGCCGGTACCGAGGGTGATCTTCTCGGTGACCGCGCCGATCGCGGTCAGCGTGGTCAGCGCGTCGTAGAAGGACCGGTTCGGGTCCTCCATCTCGCCGTGCGGCTCGAACACCAGGTGATCTCGCGCCCAGACCGAGTCGAAGCCGAAGTTCTCGGCGTGCCTGGCGCCGTCGAGCAGGTTCTTCCGCGAGGCGTGCTTGCCGAAGTGCGGGAGCAGCAGGCCGAATTTCATGAATCACTCTCCATGGAGGTAGCGAGCTTGCCGTGGCCGGGGACACCGGTGACCGTGCCGTCGGCGTACACCTCGGTGCCGCGGACGAACGTCCGGTCAATCCGGGCCGCGAGCGAACGGCCGTCGTAGCAGGTCCAGCCGATCTTGGACAGCACGCCGTCGTTGGTGATCGTCCACGGCGCGTCCAGGTCGGCGATCACGACGTCCGCGTCGTAGCCGGGCAGCAGCGCGCCCTTGCGCCCGGCCAGCCCGAAGTGCTTCGCCGGGTTCGTCGCCACCAGCTCGACCAGCCGGGCGAGGGTGAGGTCACCGCGCACGACGGCGTCCAGGCCGAGCGGATAGAAGTACTGGATGCCAGGCGTGCCGGTGTGCGAGCTCCACATTTGGGTCCAGCCGACCTCTTTCTCCTCGCGGGTGTGCGGGGCGTGGTCGGAGGCGAAGATGTCGATGGTGCCGTCGCGCAGCGCCTCCCAGACGGCCGCCCTGGCGTCGTCCGGAACCCAGTAGGACAGCGCGTAAGGGCCGAGCCGTTCGACGTCGGCCCAGGTAGACAGGAATGGCAGCCAGTGGTTCACCTCACAGGTCACGTCCACGCCGTGGGCCCGGGCCCGGCGCACCGCCTCGACGCTGCGCCTGGTCTGCATGTGTGCCAGGTGGACGGGGCAGCCGGACGCCTCGGCGAGCCGCAGCACGACCTCGATCGCGGTGTCCCAGATGACGCCGTTGCGCGCCGCGTAGGCCTGGGCGTACCCAGCCGGGGTGTTGTCGCCCGCGCCCAGGATCTCGCCCTCGATGTAGTCCATCAGCGCCTGGTCGTGCGGGTGAATGATGAACCGCTTGCCGGTCTTCGCGATCGTGTCCATCATCCGCAGCAGGTCGCCGTGGCCGTGCATGCCGGTCCCGGCCGGGTGCGGATAGGTGCGACCGGTGTCCACCACCATGTAGATCTTGAACGCGTTGACGCCCATCGCGGCCATCGGCGCGATCTGGTCCGGCTCAGTAGCCGCCGGGTTGTGGTTGTAGTCGACGATCGAGGTCGCCGCGTACCTGGCGAACACGTCGGCGAGGGTGGTCACGTCCGTCGTCGGCGGGTTCAGGTTGGGCATGCCGAAGATCGTGGTGACGCCGCCGGCCGCCGCCTGACGGCTGGTGCTGAGGATGTCTTCCTTGTGCGTGAAGCCGGGCTCGCGCGTGTGCACATGCACGTCGATCATGCCGGGCAGCACCAGCTTGCCGGCCGCGTCGATGACGTGCTCCGGCCGGTCCATCGTGTGCACACCTGGCGCCACGATCCCGGCGATCCTCTCGCCGCTGATCAGCAGGTCCGCGGTGACCGCCGCGGACGGCGTGACGACCGTGCCGCCGCTGATCCGGATCATCGGCCGGACTCCAGGTACACCACGTCGCGGGCCTGGACGTGCCGGACGAACCACTCCACCATGCGCGGCGTGACCTGCTCCCAGTACTTGTCGTAGGCCGCGTAGTGACTGGTGTTGCGCTGCATGATCAGGCTCTTCGGCCCGCGCGCCGCCTCGTACAGCCGGATCGCGTGGTCGGTGGGAGTGGTCGCGTCGTCCTCGACGCCGATCACCATCAGCGGCGTGCTCAGCGCGGCCGCCGCGTCTACCGGGCGGTAGGAGAGAATCTCGTCCGCGCCGCGCAGGCTGACGCTGCTCGGGATCCGGTCGTCCACGTCGGCCTTGACCGTGGTCGCCCGCCGTTCCGGCGTCGGGACCATGATCTCCTCGCGCGGGTGGACCGAACGCCCGGTGCCGGTCAGCACCCGCTGGCCGCGGTCCTGCTCGAGCGATTTCAAGAAGGACAGCCATTCGTGTTCACTGCGCATCCGGTGCAGCCAGTCGGCGCCGTCGGCGACCGGGACCTGGCTGACCACCGCGGTGATCCTCGGCTCGGCCGCCGCCAGCAGCACCGCGTTGCCGCCGCCAGTGCCCCCGGTGCCGAACGCGCCGATCGAGTCCGCGGCCACGTCCTCCCTGGTGGTCAGGTACGTCACCGCGTTCAGCAGGTCGATGAGCTGCCCGGACGGTGACAGCGTGTTCTTCGGGCCGCCCGAGTCACCGAAGCCCCGGTAGTCGATGACCAGCACGCCGAAGCCCGCGTCGGTGAACGCCTGGTGGTACCGCTCGTAGAGCTTGGCGTCCTTGAGGCCGAGCCAGCCGGGGCCCTGCACGATGGCCCGCATCGGGCCGGCCGGCTCGTCCGGTGTCCGCCACAGGGCGCTGACCGGATCGCCCTCGCTGTAGAACGAGACCAGATCGGTTTTCACGGTGTTTCCTCCAGGCGTGTCGTCGCGAAGTCCGGGCTGTGTCCTTTGGGGTCGGCATGCCGTTCTGCCTCTGCCCGGAACGACTCGACCAGGCCGGGCCTGCTCAGCGGCGGGACGAGCACGGCCTCGGTGAAGCTCCACAGCAGATAGGGATGCGCGCCGAGCGCGTACAGCGCGCCGTAGTCGGGTCCGTCGAGTGCCGCGGCCTCTGGCTCGGTCAGGCCGGCCAGGCCCGCCGCCTCGCGGGCAGTGCGGAACCTGGCCACGTACCCGCCCGGGTCGTCGCGGTAGGCGGCAAGGCGGTCATCGTCCAGCAGGACGTTGCGCATCAGCGTGTTCACGGTGAACCTGCTCATCCCTGACCGGCCCCATTCAGGTCAGCCCCATTCAGGTTGGCCCCGTACCACTCGAAGAACGGGCTGGTCGCGAACCTGGACGTGAGCGCGATCGCGTGGCTGGCGGGCCGCCCGCCGGCCACGCCCTTCGCCGTCACGAAGTTGAGGAACTGGTGGCTCACGTTCCCGGCCGCGGTCAGGCGCTCGAACGAGGCCAGCTTCACCAGGTCGTCGGTGAAGCCCGCGGCGATCAGCGCCACCGCCTCGGAATCGAACCCGGGGTCGGGGGAGCCGCGGAAGTGCCGTGGCCCGCCGACCTCGGTGGACAGGTGACCGCTGGCGATCACCGCGACCCGCCTGGGCAGCGGGCAGGCACCGAGGCTGGCCCTGATCACCTCGCCGACCGCGTAGAAGCGTTCCGGCCGTGGCAGCGGCGGCGCCATGCAGTTGGTGAACACCGGCACGACCGGGATGTCCAGCCGGGGGGTGAGGAACCGCAGCGGAACCAGGATGCTGTGGTCGGCGCGGAACTCATCCGAGCAGGAGAAATCGACGTCGCGCGCGAGCCCGTCGCTGAGCAGCCACGTCGCCAGCGGTACATCCCCGGCCAGCACGTGCGGCGTGATGCCGAACTCGCGTTGCTCGCTCACGAACGTCGCCGGGATCATCGGGGCCTTCCCGATCAGGAACGACGCCATGTTGCCGTAGAACCACTGGGTGAGGTGATCGGTGCCGATCACCACCAGCGCGTCGGGTCGCGTCGCGAGCAGACGGTCGCTGACCGCGGCGAACTCATCCCGTAGCGCCACCAGATCGGGTTCATGCGGGTCGGCCAGCGTCCGCCACAGCAGCGGGTTGTGCTGCACGCCGACCACGGCCACGAGTTCGCTCACGCTGACCCCAGCCCGAACAGTTTGATGGCGTTGCGCAACAGGATCTTTTCTCGCGACTCCGCTCTGACCGGGAGCTCGGCGAACTCGCGCAGCCAACGGTCCGGTTCGAGCACCGGCCAGTCCGATCCGAACAGCACCCGGTCGCTGATCAGGCTGTCCGCGTACCGCACTACCTCGGGCGGAAGGTACCGCGGCGCCCAGCCGGACAGGTCGATGTAGTAGTTCGACTTGTGCCAGCACGCGGCCAGGTTCTCCAGGTGCCACGGCCAGCCCGGGTGCGCGGCGATGATCCGCAGTTCCGGATAACGTGCCGCCACCGCGTCCAGGTACGGCACCGGCCGGGCGTAGTCCAGCTCATAGCCCATGCCACCGGGCGTTCCGGCACCCGCGCCGGGGAACCCGCAGTGGAACATAACAACGAGGCCGAGTCCGGCGCACAGCTCCCACAGCGGGTAGAACCTGGCGTCGTCCGGCCGGAACCGCTGCCGGGACGGGTTGAGTTCGCCCACGCCGAGCACGCCGTACTCGCCATGACAGCGCCTTACTTCCTCCAGCGCCGCGCGGCCCTTCCACGGGTCCACGCCGCACATGGCAACAAACACGTCGGGGTGTTCGGCCACCGCGTCGCCGAGCAGCCGGTTCGGTGCGCCGGCCACGCCCGACTGGGTCTCGTCGTCCGAGTTCACCAGCACGGCCATCATGGACCGCTCGCGATACCGGTCAGCCAGTTCGCCGAACGAGACCGGCTGCCGCTGCTTGCCGAAGTGCTCGCCCATCTGCGTGCGCCTGGCGCCCATGGCGGCGAGGAACTCCGGCGTCTGCGGGTGGACGTGCACGTCGATCGCTGTGATGTGTTCAGGGACGGTCACCTGGATACCTCCCTGGGCTGTTTCTGGCCCGGCCGGGTCTGTCCCAGAAGTGGCGCGGCGGTTGGTGGCCCGGCCGGGGTGGCGGAGAACCGGACCGGCGCCGCGGTTACCGCCATCGGCTCGCCGCCCGGCACCGGGATGTGCTCGATCAGGCCCATGGCCTGGACCTGCGGGTCCTGGGCGACATCGGCGAGCGTGTTCAGCGGCGCGTGCGGCAGGTCGTGCGCGGCGAACGCGGCGAACCACTCGGCCCGCGGCCGGGTCAGTGCCCGCGCCTTGATCCGCGCGTCGAGTTCGGCGTAGTGGTCGTAACGGCCCTGCCGGGTGGCGAACCGAGGGTCGGCCAGCCAGCCGGGGGAGTCCATCGCCGCGCAGAGCGCCCGCCAGAACTTGTCAGGGACAGAGAGGTGCACGACGAAGGCCAAGCCGTCCGCGCCGGTGGCGCCGTACGCCTGGGCGCGCCGCTGCCTGGTGTCGGGGTCGGGCGACTGCCCGGTTTCGGCGGTGCTGGTGACCGCCTCGCCGAGAAAGCTCAGCGCGGCGCCGAGCATCGACACCTCCACGAGCTGGCCGGAGCCGGTCGTTACCGGCCCCTCGCCGGACGTCGCGGGCCCCCCTCCATCGCGCCTGCCTCCATCTCGGTGGTGCAGCGCGGCGAGGATGCCCTGCACCGCGTACAGGCCGGCCAGCAAGTCAGACAGCGCGGGGCCGACCGGAGCCGGATCCGCGATAGGCATGAGCAGGCTGTACATCCCGCTGATCGCGGAGATCACCGTGTCGTAGCTGGGCCGGCTGGCCAGCGGTCCTGACCGGCCGAACCCGGTGATCGAGCAGTAGATCAGCCGGGGGTTCGCGGCCATGAGCGCGGCGGGACCCAGGCCGAGGCGGTCCATCACGCCGGGCCGGAAGTTCTCGATGAGCACGTCCGCGGTACTGGCCAGGTCCCGCAGCCCCGCCTTGCCGTCATCGGTGCGCAAGTCCAGTTCGATACTGCGCTTGCTCAGGTTGTAGGCCGCGAACTGGGGACTGTACGGGCGGCTCTGTGAATCAATGGCGCCCTCCCAGCCTCGCATCGGGTCGCCAGTGCCGGGTTCCTCGACCTTGAGCACGTCGGCGCCCATCGCGGCCAGTTGCCGTCCCGCGAATGGTGCGGCGATGTACCGGCCGACCTCGATCACCGCGAGCCCGGAGAGGGGGCCGCTGGCCGCAGCTGCAATCACATGTGCACCGTATCCTTATGATCGGATACTAGACAATAGTTTTGCATACACGAGTGCTGTATTGCGTACATCACATCGGCTTGCGTAAGATCATCCGCATGCCCCTGCACCGATTGACGCACGTCACCATCGGGGTTCCGAACGTGGCGGAGACCTCGCGCTACTACGCGGAATTCGGCCTCACTCCGCTCGGTGAAGGCCGGTTCGCCAGTGCTGACGGCGGTGAGCAGCTCCGCATCGTGTACGCGCCGCGGCGCCGCCTGGTCGAGCTGGGCATCGGGGCGGACGACGCCGACGACCTGGCCGCGATCGCGGACCGGCTGCGGCGGCGGGGATTCGCGCGGCACATTGCGGCCGGGCCGCCATCAGCCGGGCGCGTGGTCGCGACCGAGCCCACGACCGGGGCGACTGTCGTCGTCGCGGAATCGGCACGGCTGCGACAGCGCGCCGAGACGGCGGAACAATCCAATGGCCCGGGGCGCGCCGACAGGACGGGGAAGCGGGCGCCCGCGGTGCTACGCGAGGAGCCGGTGCGGCCTTCGCGGCTCGGTCACGTGGTCATCGGGTCGGCCGACATCGAGACGATCCGCCGGTTCTTCATCGACGGGATCGGCTTCGCGGTGAGCGACGAGATGGAGGGTCGTGCCGCCTTCCTGCGCTGCTCCACCGACCATCACAACGTGATGGTGCAAAGCGCCCCCGTTCCGTTCCTGCATCACACGTCGTGGCAGGTGCGGGACGTGGACGAGATCGGCCGCGGGGCGACCGCGATGCTCGACGGCGACCCGGCGCGGCACGTCTGGGGCCTTGGGCGGCACCTGGTCGGCTCCAACTACTTCTGGTATCTGCGCGACCCTGCCGGGAACTTCTCCGAGTACTACAGCGACCTCGACGTCATCCTCGAGGACCAGCTATGGCAGCCAGAAGTGTGGCAGGGCCGCGCCGCCTACGCGGCCTGGGGACCGCCCACGCCGCCGTCGTTCATCCGCCCCGACGACCTGACCGAACTGATGGCCGGACTGCACTCAGCCCGCACCTGACCTGGCCGTTCCGCCTACTGACCGACTGGTCCTGCCTGCTGCAGGAATAGCGTGTAGGCGTCTGGTTTCACGGTCAGTCCGCCGCTGAACGGGTAGTTGAGCTCGTAGACGAACCACAGTGAGAGCGCGATCATCACGCCGAACATGATGTACAGAACCGTGTTCGTCTTGGTGAACTTGACGCCTCTGAGCAGCGGCACGCACAGCATCACCAGCCCGTCCCCGATGAGCAGGCCCCACATGAACGTCGGCAGGCCCTCTTCCGCCTCCAGCCCTCTGGTCCGCCGCGCGGAATAGGTGGCGGTGATCCCGGCCAGTGCCTGACCCTGCATGGTGGCCAGCCTGGGCGTACTGATGTCCCAGTTCTGGACCTCGTTCCGCAGGTTGTCGATCTCCGCCTGCGCCTGCTCGCCCATCTTGTGCCTGCTCATCAGTGGCCACTCGACGTGGATCACCGTGTTGACGTAGGTCCTGATGCTGTTGCGGATCAGAGCGTGCTGCGGTTCGGGCAGGGCATGTGCCGCAGAGTAGATCTGGCTGAGGCCGTTGACCTCGTCGATCGTGGTCTGCCGGGCAGTGGTCATGACCTGCAGGTTCGTGACGATGACCAGGCCCAGGATGAAGGCGAAGATCCCGCCGACGAGAGTGATGATCCGGTCGAGAATTTCCTTGCGGCTTTCGGTCTCCTCCGGGGCCTCCGCCGACAGCACCCGCTGATGCGAGGTGAACTTGCTTACTATGACTGCCAGCAAGGCAGCTATCGCGGCTCCCATGAGAGCCGCCAGAACTCCGCGGACAAGCACCCCTAATCCCCCCAAGATCGTGCGGGTCGCTATCCGGTCATCTGGCGATTCTGCCAAGACCACGGCCGGGACCGGCGCAATTCCTGCGGCGTGTCGATGTAATCCGATGCAGGATATGGGCAGGAATACGCTATCCAGTTCGTTATGCGGCGGTGCTGGTCCCTGACCTGCGCGGCCCGAATCGCCATCGGCGTACCCGGTCGGACTCGGCCGCGTCCCTCGCTCGTCAGCGCCCCGCCGTCAGTGTCTCGCCCCGGCGTGCCGCCCGGCGTCCCCACCGGTCAGAGTCCAGCCTTGGGCCAGGCCGGACATAACGGGCACGGTTGTCGAGACTGCGAGGATCGTGCGCGTGAGCGTCCGTGAAACCGGACACTCACGCGCACGATGATCCGATTCGCCCTCGGGACCGCCGAGGTCATGAGAGACACGGGGCAGGTGGTGTGTTTGGTGCCAGAGTGAGTTATGGGTCAGCTACTGGCGGCGTTAGTCCCCGGCCGGAAGGAACGCGTGGACCCGCCAGCCGTCATCGGCGGTCGGGCCAGCGTCGAGGCGGCCGCCGTGGGCGAGGACGCGGTCACGCATGCCCTTCAGGCCGTAGCCGCCACCAGTCCGGGCCAGGTCACTGCCGCTCTGCCTGGACGCGCCGTTCTCGACCGTCACCGTCACCCCTCCGCCTCCCGTGCGCACCTCCACGGTGACCGGCGCCCCCGGCGCGTGCTTGAGTGCGTTGGTCAGCGCCTCGGTGACGATCCGGCTGACGACCTCGGCCGACGCCGCGTCCGCGTCCGCGTCGCGGTCGTGGCCATCGCTGATGAGGCGGTAGGTCACCTCGAGCCCGGCCGACTGGGCGTGCCGCACCAGTTCCGCGGCTAGACCGAGCCCGCCCGGGGAGGGGATGGCATATGGGGCGCCCGCCTGATCGTCAGGAGCCAGACCTTCACGGGCCTGCTCGGCGGAGAGCAGGCCGGTCAGCAGGCCGACCTCGGCCTGGGCCTTGCGTGCGGCCTCCGCCACCGTTTCCAGGGCCATCCGCGCGGTGGCCTGTCCGGAACTGGCCGCCACGGAACTGGCCTCGCCGGAACTGGCCTCGCCGGAACTGGCCATGCCGGAACTGGCCTTGCCGGAACTGGCGTTGGTGTCCCGGGTCAAGGCCGCACGCTGACCGGCGCTGGCCTGGATCACCATCAGGCTCAGCGCGTGGCCCACCAGGTCGTGCAGGTCGGCCGCGATCCTGGACCGCTCGTAGCGGACGGCTTCGGCGGCGTATGCCTCTTGCTGGGCCCGCAACTCGTCGTTGCGAGCGCGCAACTGGCCGGCGAGCCGCCGTTTGGAGCGGACGATCCGCCCGGCGACCCAGGGGCCGGCGGTGATCATGATCTCGACGGGGCTGAACGCGCCGTTCACGACTTGCAGCGCGGCGATCAGCAGCGCGACGCCGGTCAAGCCGGCCGTCGTCCCGACCTCGAAACCCAGTGCGTAGGCGATCAGGAACGGCATGCACAGCAGCGGATCGGAGAGCGGAGAGTTGTTGACCGCGTCGGCGAACCCGAACGGGCGGGCGGCGAAGAGGACGGCGGACATCAGGACGACGGCGACGACCGGGGCCGTCCCGCGCAGCGTCAGTGACCGGACCCACTCTGGACCGCTGCTACGCATAGCCGCTGACCAGCGGCAATGACGCCGTCACTGAGCACACGCCGCCCGCGACCCGGCCATTCACCGTCCCGCCGTGCAGCACCGCGCGCTGCCTGGCCACGGCGAGGACCGCTCGCAGGTCGGGTGTCGTCGGCGAGGTCGTGCCCGTGACGTGGAGTTCGAGAACCTCTGGCTGGTAACTGAGCCGGACCTCTATCGCGGTCCGGGGCTCGTCCTGGAGAGCCTCGACGAGATGCTCGACGATGCGGTAGCCCGATAGTTCGAGGCCGGCCGCGAGCAGTCGCGGCTGTCCTTCGATGACCAGCCTGGCCCTCGCCGCCGGGAGGCCGCTGAGCAGCTCAGGAAGCCTGGCGAGGGTGGGCTGCGGCTCAGTGGGCGCGGCCGGGTGCGCCGCGGGCTGCCGTAGCGTGCCGACCATTTCGCGGAGTTGCCCGAGCGCCGCCCTGCCGTCGTGCTCGATGGCGGCCAGCGCCCGTGTGGCCGCGTCAGGGTCTGTCTGCGCCGTCGGTCCGAGCCCGGCGGCGGCGGTGTCGGCGATGACGCCAAGCTGGCCGTGCAGGGCCCCCTCGATATCCGCCGCCAGCTGGGCGCGATCGGCCAGCACAGCGAGCCGGGCAGTCTGCTCCCGCTGCTCCCGCAGCTGGGCGGATTTTGCCCGCAGCGCCTCCGCCGTCCGGTTCCGCGCGCGGAGCAGAAAGCCGAGAATAACGAAGGCGAGCAGCAGCGGAAGGACGAAGGCAAGCCCAGCCCAGCCGATCTGGGGGTCGTACAAGCCTTCCACCACGACATCGGCCGCGCACAGCGCCAGGCCCACTGCTGCGCGTGCCCGGCTGACCCGGGACGCGATACCGAACGCGACGATGAACACGGCCGGGAGCGCGACACCGCAGCGGACGATGTGCCCGAATACGAGGCCATTCACCACCGCCGCCACCGCCATCACGCTGGCGGCGGTCAGCGGCAGCGGGCGCCGCCAGGCGACGGGCAGGGTCAGCCCGATGACCCCGAGGCACGCCGCGACGCCGGGAAGCTGCTTCCCGACGTGGAGCGCGCCGGCGGCCACGGCCACGGGGATGGCGCTGAGCACCGCGGCGATGGCGATGTCGGGCACACACACGTTCCCGCGATGACCGGGCTTCCAGCGCAGATTCCAGGTGGTGGCCATGGTCTGCTCCCCTCGCCGCGCGCTCATTATCCGTGTTCGTGAACGTGCCATCAACTGGGTGAGCAGCGACTACCCGAGGGTTGACCCCTGGCCGGCCACGAGCTCGGGGTGCCACGGCTTGGTGCCGATCCTTTGCCAGTAGAAGTCGAGCGTACGGTTGTATCCCTGCGCCGCGATCACCGTCGAGTTGCCGACCTGCGCTATTGACGGCGCCGAGTACGTCGTCTGGTTACCTGTTACCGGCTCCTCGTACCATTTAAAGGTGCCGATCGGCTGGTAGAAGAACGACAGGCCGAAGGAACTCGGTCCCGCAACGGCGATCACCGTCGAGTCGCCGACCTGCGCTATGGACGGAGCGGCGTGCGACGACCCCTCCGCGCCTGCCACCTCAGGATTCCACGTCGTGGTGCCGATCACCTGATAGTAGAAGTCGAGAGTGCTCTGGAGCCCGGTGGCCGCGATCACGGTCGAGCCTGCGACCTGCGCCACGGACGGCGCGTAGTAGGTCGTGCCCGGACCCGCCACCTGCTGGGGCTTCCACTGCCTGATGTTGTCCGGCCGGGAGTAGAAGTCAAGGCTCCCGTCCGTTCCGGTGGCCGCGATCACCGCCGAGCCGTGAACCTGCGCCAGCGACGGCCCATACGACGTCGTTCCCGGACCCGCCACCTGCTGGGCACGCCAGGTAATCTGGCCGGCCGGCCGGGAGTAGAAATCGAGGCTCTGGTCCGGTCCGGTAACCGCCATCACCGGCGAACCGCCGACCTTCGCCATTGACGGCGCGGAGTACGTCGTTCCCGGACCCGCCACCACCTGGGAACGCCAGGGAAACAGGAGTGCGCCGATCGTCTGCCAGTAAAAGTCGAGACTGTGGTCGGGCCCTTCGACCGCGATCACCACCTGGGTACCTATCTGCACCACCGACGGAGGCGAATAGGCCATGCCCTGAACCGCTACCTGCTCAGAAAACCAGATGGTGCCGCCGATCACCTGATAGTAGAAGTCGAGGCTGTCGCCCGGCCCCTCGGAAGCGATCACGGACATAGTCGCGGCCGGTGCCACCGACACAGCGGACGCGGGAACCGCGGCGAGCCCGGCGCCTGCTATGGCTAGCGCTGCCGTGACGGCAATACATCTGATGCTTTTCATGGCCGA